>NZ_JADGEV010000040.1 GCF_016744175.1 Neptunomonas sp.
GTTGCGGTTGCGGTTGCGGTTGCGGTTGCGGTTGCGGTTGCGGTTGCGGTTGCGGTTGCGGTTGCGGTTGCGGTTGCGGTTGCGGTTGCGGTTGCGGTTCAGTTTTTTTTTCTAAGGGAGTATCGTCAAATTTTGGCGCACTGGTTAAGCGACTATTTAGCCGAATACTTTGGGAAGATGTAGCAGCAACCCGGTCACCGCCAGCGTCTTCGTCGGCGCTTTGTTGTGACCAAATAAAAAAAGCATGGGCCCCTGCCGAGCAGAGTAATAACAGCAAAAAACGTATCGAATAATGATTAAGTAGCACGCTGTATTCCCGCTTCATCAGGCAGTATCATAGGCACGCATTATAACCACTTAATACATATCTTGGTTGAACACTCTTCATCATGATGCGCATCAGATTCACTTTTCTCACACAAGGCTCGATATGCACTTACTCTGCTCTCTAGACACTTTACCTGCCGACACCTCGAAAGGTTTTTTACTGAACGATATATCACTGGTAGCGATTAACAAACATGGAAATATTCATGTGTATCTAAATCAATGCCCACATCGCGGCGTTCCATTAGAATGGCAGCCGGATCAATTTCTGGATCTAGATAAGAACTTTATTCAATGCGCGACCCACGGCGCTCTATTTCGCATAGAGGATGGAGAATGTATTGCCGGTCCTTGTCCCGGTGAAATGTTAACGTCTATTGCCTCCAAAATTGAGCAAGGGCAAGTTTGGGTAAACCTACCTTGCACTTAAAATATCAACCATTAATTTTTGTATTAAGCCTACTCAAAGCCAGCTCAATACGTTCCAAGCTGGTTGTGTATGAAAAGCGAATGAATTGATTGGCACGATACGACCCGAAATCAATACCCGGCGTCACCGCAACATGTAACTCTTCAAGCACGCTCCAACAGTAATCGAATGAGTTATTAGTTACATGCGAGGCATCTGCATACACATAAAAAGCGCCTTCCGGCATAACAGGGATCTTAAAGCCCAGTGCTCTCAAGCCATCTACTAGCACGTTTCTACGAATTTCAAACTGATGACGCCTATCTTCCAAAATTTCTAGCGTCTCGGGCTCAAATGCAGCTACAGCTGCATACTGAGAAACAGTCGTTGGTGAAATATAGACATTTTGTGCAATTTTTTCTATTTCAGGAACCGCTACTGCTGGTGCGACAATCCAGCCAAGACGCCAGCCCGTCATACCAAAATACTTCGAAAAGCTATTAATGACAAAAGCATTGGGATCGACTTCCAGTACCGATGGCGCATCAAAACCATAGGTAAGCCCATGATATAACTCATCAACAATCAAAGCCCCCCCTTTTTCTCTGACCGCTTCAGCAACAGCCGTTAACTCCTCACGGTGTAATACTGAGCCTGTCGGGTTAGCGGGTGATGCCAATAAAACTCCAGCTGTATTTGCTTGCCATTCTTGGCGAATCAGTTCAGGAGTAAGCTGAAAATTCTGTTCTGCGGAAACAGGAACGAGTTGTCCACGCGCCTCTAGCATCCGTAAAATTTGGCGATTACATGGATAGCCAGGGTCGCTCATCATAAAAGTAGTATCCGGATCAGCTAATAAGCCAAACACCATTAGAAGCGCCCCGGATGCTCCGGAAGTCACCACAATTCGCTCAGCAGCAATATCTAAGTCGTAACGATATTTATAAAAGTGCGATATCGCTTGGCGCAGCTCTGGAATACCTGCAGCAGGAGTGTATTGTGTGAACCCTTGATCAATAGCCCGGTGTGCGGCATCTTTAATAAGTGGAGCAGTGCTGAAGTCAGGTTCACCAGCTTCCATATGCACCACATCGTTACCCTGAGCCTCTAATTCTTTGGCTCTTTTAAGTAAGTCCATTACTTTAAAAGATTCAATTTCGCGCGCACGCCCTGTCCACTGATTATCCATTTGTAACTCCTGCTCAATTAACCCACGCATTATACATAAGTTGTATCGAATATTTGCTTAAACCTACCTATTGTTCCTAGTAGATAAGCGGTACATAGTAATAATACGTTGATCAGTCTTTACTTTTTGTCGATCAGTACTAGCCTAATACCGTATCTTCTGGTAGTTTCTCCAACCTTCTGATCTCAGGAAGTAATGGAATCAACTGTAATTGGGTTGCCGGTTTATAGTCCGAACCCGGCCATTTCGGAGAAGTGAGGCGCATCATGCCAAACACTAGCAACACACAATTCACCCACTTTGTACCTTACGAGGCAGCAAAGGGTGAGGAATACATGAATGATCCTCAAAAAGATCATTTTCGTCATATTCTTCTAGCCTGGAAACAGGAACTAATGGAGGAAGTTGATAGTACAATCCACCACCTGCAGGAAGAAGCATCTAACTTTGCAGATCCTAGCGATAGGGCTAGTCAGGAGGAAGAATTCAGCCTGGAACTTCGTACTCGTGACCGTGAGCGAAAACTGATAAAGAAAATCAGTGAAGCAATGGAACGGATCGAAGAAGATGATTATGGTTACTGCGACACCTGTGGCATTGAGATAGGCATCCGTCGTTTGGAAGCACGTCCTACTGCAACGATGTGCATCGATTGTAAAACTCTAGCCGAAATAAAAGAAAAACAGGTCGGCTCTTAAGACTTATAGATTCAGGCAAATGGAGCCATCCTTTGCCTGAATTTATAATTGCTCCTCTGGCGACCACTCACTTTTAAAGTGCTTTCTTAGTGCCTTGGCGAGAGTACTAAGCATCAATAATTTCTCCTCAAACCACCTGCAACTAACACCCTAAAAAATCTATTCGTAACTATAATTACGTCACAATACATCTGAAAAACGGCACACGCTTATACGCAGTAGACCGGCATTTAGTTAATTCTATAATTAAAAACAGAACTTAGCTTCAGAGCGCTGGATTGAGTTCTAATAGACTATGTATACTGGCCACCTACTTATTAATTAAAGCGAATATATGAATTTTTCGGTTACCGAACTTTTCCTAATTGTTACTGCCTACCTGCTGTTTCTATTCGGTATAGCCTACGCGACTGAGCGAGAATTCATTCCCCGACGAATTTCGCAACACCCCATTACCCATATGTTATCTTTAGGCACTTACGCAAGCGTCTGGACCTTCTATGGTGCTTTTGGAATGCTGGAGCACTCAGGCCTCTTATTTTTATCATCATACTTAGGAGCTACCGCAGCCTTTATCATGGCTCCATCCTTACTTATCCCTATTTTCAACATTACTAACCGTTATAAACTAAGCTCTCTTGCTGACCTTTTCGCATTCAGGTTCCGTAGCGGGCTTGTTGGGACCATCACTACCCTTTTGCTTCTTCTTGCTACTTTGCCGTTGTTATCAATCCAAATTCAAGCTGTCACCGATACTCTACATATTCTTAATGGGGACTTTGCCTCACCACAGATAGCCGCCGCATTTTGTATTCTTATTGCCCTATTTGCCATCCTCTTTGGCACACGCCACCCTTCTATGCGCGCTCGTAATCGTGGGCTAGTTATGGCAATGGCAACCAGTTCAGTCATCAAGCTATTCGTACTATTAAGCATTGCGCTTTATGTTCTTTTTACCGTATGGGAAGGACCTAAAGACGCGCTACTTTGGTTGGAACACAATCCACAAATTCTTGAAAAACTAACGGCAAACAGTAACGACGACAGCTGGCACACCCTGCTGCTAGCATTTTTTACTGCCACACTTGTTATGCCACATATGTTCCATTTAGCATTCACTGAAAATCGATCAACCGATAGCCTTTATAAAGCGTCATGGGGTATGCCGTTATATTTATTACTGTTAGCAGCCTGTGTGCCCATCATAGTATTGGCGGGTTATAAGCTTGGTATCAATCAAGAATCTTCTTTCTTACTACTGTATTTAAGCCAGGTTTTGCATTCTGAATGGCTGATTATCATTGTCTTTATTGGCGGCCTTACTGCCGCTAGCGGAATAATTATTGTGGCATCAATATCACTCGCATCGATGCTACAAAACCACCTTATCTTGCCGTTAGTTAAAACACCCGAAAATGTGAAGTTTTATGCTTGGCTCCTCTGGCTCAGACGTATTCTTATCTCGCTCGTTGTACTATGCAGCTATCTTTTTTATATCGCATTTGGGGCAAGCCAACAGATCCACTTACTCGGCTTAAGCGCTTTCGTCGCTTTCTTGCAGTTCTTACCCGGAATCATTGCTACACTATTTTGGCTTGGGGCTAACCGCATAGGCTTAGTTATCGGCTTAATTCTCGGCATGTCCAGCTGGATCATCACCACATTTTATCCCGTCCTTTTGCAGCAAGGCGCTTTATTAACAGACACCAATATTGAAAGCTTGAACTGGCAATCATCTGCCATCATCTCTCTTTTACTGAATGTGGGTGCTTTCATTATTGTTTCGCGCCTTACGCCAACGCACCCAGAAGAAACACGGGCAGGCGAAGCGTGCCTTCTAAACACAATGGATTCACCTGCAGACATCCAACGACTCTCTTTTGAAACAACTGATATTATTCGCTTACTCACACCAAAACTCGGTGAGGCGGCCGCCCGCCGTGAATTACTTCATGCAATGAATCAATTAGAACTAGATAAAGAGCAAATAGGCCCGCTCGATCTTTTAAGATTACGTAATGCCCTTGAACAAAACTTGTCCGCACTTGTTGGACCAGTGGAAGCTGCTACCTTGCTAGAGCCTTTAGCAAAACAATCTAACGGCAAAGCATTTCAGACACGGGACATCTATCTCCTGGAAACGCACTTAGAAACGTATCAAGCGAAACTAAGCGGTCTAGCAGCAGAGCTGGATGAATTACGTCGTTATCACAAACGAACCCTAGAAAAACTTCCCATCGGCGCCTGTACAATTACTCCATCACAACATATTTTATTTTGGAATAATGAGATTGCTAACTTAACTCAGCTAAGCCCCAATGAGGTTACAGACTTATCATTATCCGAGTTACCCGAGCCCTGGTGTACATTATTACCTGCATTCGTACAGCAACGTGATAATCACTTAACCGACACTCAGGTTGTGATTGGTACAGACAGTTATTGGCTAACACTCCATAAAAACCAGCTGTCCGAGAACGCGGATAGCTCCATTGTCATTCTGGTTGAAGATGAAACAGAACATCACCAACTAACTGATAATTTAATGCACAGCGAACGACTAGCTTCCATCGGGCGTTTTGCTGCGGGTGTCGCTCACGAAATTGGCAACCCAATAACAGGAATAGCTTGTTTAGCTCAAAACCTTTCTTTAGAGACCGATCAACCAGAGGTTCTTCAAGCCGGCGATCAAATAATGGAACAAACCCGGCGAATTAACCGCATAGTACAGTCGCTAGTTCGCTTCGCGCATACCGGCCAAACTATCAGCGATATTCAGTTCGAAGCCATTAATTTAACCCAGTGCATAGAAGAAGCCATCCATCTGGTATCTCTAGATATACACGCAAGACAGCAGCAGTT
Source organism: Neptunomonas sp. (assembly GCF_016744175.1). GTDB lineage: Bacteria > Pseudomonadota > Gammaproteobacteria > Pseudomonadales > Balneatricaceae > Neptunomonas. Next base: position 5,486 of record NZ_JADGEV010000040.1, read on the forward strand.
CACTTGCCAGCTTGATGACAGCATTATGGTTGATGCCGACCCTCAACTTCTATTACAAGTGTTAGTTAACATTCTAAACAACGCTTGCGACGCTTCACCTGAAAAAGGTGTAATCACGATTGCATCCACCCAAGATGAACAGCGAGTATTTCTAACGATCACCGATGAAGGTAGTGGCATTGATAAAGCCATTCAAGATAAACTTTTTGAGCCTTTTTTCACCACTAAAGAGCCCGGTAAGGGGACTGGGCTTGGCCTTCCTCTGGTTTACAACATTCTCACCGAGCATTATGGTAGTATTAAAATAATTAGCCCCGCCAATAACAAGCAGAAGAAAGGCACTCAGGTGATTATCACCTTACCGGGCTCCAGGCCTGAACTGAAAGACGAACTTTCTGAAAGGTCTAGCACTGGAGAGTAGGTAGAGAACAATGAGCCGAATTCTGATCGTAGAGGATGAGTCTATCATCCGTGCAGCGCTTCGCCGTTTATTAGAAAAAAACAACTACAACATCGATGATGCAGCCTCTGTCGATGAAGCAGCCTCGCAATTTAATTTAGATAGCTTTGACCTTATTATCAGCGACTTACGGCTGCCAGGCGCACCCGGAACAGATCTAATCAAGCTAGCTAATAACGTACCTGTACTCATCATGACAAGTTATGCCAGCATGAAGTCTGCCGTTGATGCCATGAAAATGGGCGCTGTTGACTATATTGCCAAACCTTTTAACCATGATGAAATGCTATCAACTATTACTGCCATTTTGAATCAGCAACCAATAGAAAAACACAGTGTTAGCATTGAACCTGAGGCGCAGCATACCGAAATCACCGGTACGTGCGATGCGATGCTTAACCTCTTTTCTCGCATCGCTAAAGTTGCACGCACCGATGCAACTGTATTGGTCTTAGGTGAGTCAGGTACAGGAAAAGAACTAGTTGCACGCGCCATACACGAGCAAAGCTCACGTGCTAAAGCACCGATGATTTCAGTCAACTGTGCCGCCATTCCTGAAGCACTCATTGAATCAGAGCTCTTTGGTCATGAAAAAGGCTCTTTCACAGGTGCAGATAATAGCCGCTGCGGCTTAATCGAAGCAGCTGATAACGGTACATTATTCTTAGATGAAATTGGGGAGCTACCACTGGAAGCGCAAGCGCGCTTATTGCGCTTTTTGCAAGAAGGTGAAATTCGTAAAGTCGGCTCAATACAATCAATAAAGGTCAATGTACGCTTAATAGCGGCGACACACCGTAACCTGAAAGAACTAGCGCGGGCCGCACAATTTCGAGAAGATTTATACTACCGATTGTACGTCATGGAGTTGAGCATGCCCCCTTTACGGGAGCGTGGTCAGGATATTATTACGTTGGCTGAGCGCTTTTTAATTAGTGCCTGCTCTCGTATGAACTGCCCAGAAGCACTGCTCAGTGACAGCTCGCGCCAAGTCATGCTGCAATATAGTTGGCCAGGCAATGTACGTGAATTAGAAAATGCAATTGAGCGCGCCGTTATACTTGCTGATAACCATTTTATTACACCAGACCTACTTGGACTCGATATAGAAACTCGCCCCAGCCTTCAGCAATTAGAGTCTAACTATATAGAGCAGTCGACAACACGAGAAACAACCACCAGCCACCTGGCAAAAAAGAACTCTCCTGCAGGTGGGCTTTCAATGGATGATTACTTTCAGCGTTTTGTGATTGAGCACCAAAACGAGATGAACGAAACTGATTTGGCTAAAAAATTAGGTGTCAGCCGAAAGTGCTTATGGGAACGACGCCAGAAATTAGGCATTCCAAGACGCCCCAAAGGGTAACACTTCGAGGTAACACCCACACAGAGTGTTACCTAAAGAAACAAAAAAGTGTTCCCTCCTGTAACCAATTGGGTAGCACATATTTCACAAAAAACAAGTTTCTTATAAAAAACAACAATTTACAAAAAGTGGCACACCGAATGCATTACATTGGGTGTACAAACAAAAAAAATAAACTTTGAAACGCCGACCATTAATAAAAATAAAAATAGGCTGAGTGTAGATAAGTAATCCACCTCGAATAATAATAAAAATGAGGTTTAAAAGCTGATCGCTGGATTGTGCAGTAATGCATCTACAGTGCTCTAATAATAACAACAAGCCAAGATCTTTACTCTTAAGCTTGCGGTCAGCTATCCATCTCCTCTTTACTCTTTATTCCCTCATTGCTTAATGTGTCACCTTAACAATGTTATGATGTGTCACTAAATATTTTACGAGCAAAATTTAAAACTCATGCCTAGCCGTTTAATTCAGAAAGTCACCGGACTGTTCCGTAACAAGTCGAACTCTTCTCCAGCGAAAGAGCCTACTCAAATTCAAGATGAGGCTCCAGAGGAGAAAGATGAATTTCCGTTGATTATTTCTGAGAAAACTCATCAGATTCCTCGCAAGCATTTGGATGATAATGCAGCCAAAGTCGTTTATCGGCTCTTAGATGCCGGCTATGAAGGCTATCTTGTTGGCGGCTGTATTCGAGATACGTTGCTCAAAAAACGTCCGAAAGATTTTGATATCGCCACGAATGCGCACCCAGAACAAGCACATGAGCTATTCCAGCGCTCACGCCTTATAGGTAGGCGTTTCAAATTACTTCATGTGCGTTTCGGTAGAGAGATCATTGAACTGGCTACATTTAGAGCGAGTCATGACTCAAAAGAAAATAACGACGATGCTAAAGGTAAACAGTCCGAATCAGGGCTAATTTTACGAGATAACGTCTACGGCACCATTGAAGAGGACGCATTACGTCGAGACTTTACCGTCAATGCGCTCTATTACTGCATGAAAGACCATAGCATTTATGACTTTACTCATGGCTATGAAGATATACAGAAAAAAATTATCCGTATGATCGGCGACCCAGACTTCCGTTACAAAGAAGACCCTGTTCGTATGCTCCGCGCTATACGGTTTGCTGCAAAACTAGATTTTTCGATAGAAACAGCAACCGCAGCCCCGATCAAGCAACAAGCCCACTTACTCCAAGGCATCGCTCCTGCTCGCCTATTTGATGAAACATTAAAACTATTTCAATCGGGCCATGCTGTTACCGCATACCACTTACTTCAAGAATATCAGTTGTTTGAACAACTACTGCCTTCTGCGGCTAAAGCAGTAAGCAAGCAAGGCGAGAAAAACTTAGTAGAAGCGTTAATACTTCAAGGGCTTAAAAATACAGACAGGCGCATTAATCAGCGTAAGAGCGTTACCCCTGCATTTTTGTTCGCCACTATGCTTTGGCACCCTCTGCAAACGCGCATGCGAGAAATACAAAAACAAAATAGCAAGATGCCACCTCTGGTTGCACTGCATGCTGCAGCAAATGATATCATTGCTGCACAAGTAAAACGCACCGCTATTCCTAGACGTTTTTCTACCCCTATTAGAGAGATCTGGGAGCTACAACTACGCCTTCCTAAACGCTTTGGTAATCGTGCTGAACAACTATTAGAGCACCCTCGCTTTAGAGCTGCTTACGATCTATTGTTACTCAGGGAACAAAGCGGCGAATCATTGGATAACTTGGGACAATGGTGGACGCAGTATCAAGCAGCACCTGTACAAGAAAGAGAATCGATGGTTTCAGAGTTAGTCTCAGAAGGTCCTTCTCGTAAGCCTCGTCGTCGCAGAAGAGCAAAGAATGACCCCCGTAACGCTTAGTCGATGCTACGTTGGCTTGGGCAGTAATTTAGAAAACCCTCGCCAACAAGTTTCAACAGCGCTAGTAGAGCTTAGCCAAATACCAGGCTGCGCTTTACTCGCTAGCTCCAGCATATACCGCTCCGATCCAGTGGGCCCTGCGGGCCAACCAGATTATATTAATGCAGTTGCTCTACTGGAAACCCGGTTAGAACCGGAAGCCCTTCTTGACCAGCTACAAGCCATTGAACAACAACACCAACGCGTACGACGCATCCATTGGGGCCCAAGAACATTGGACCTAGATATCATCTTATACGATGATTTATTGCTCAAGAGTACCCGACTTACTATCCCTCACCCTTTCGCTACAGAGCGTAACTTTGTACTCTGGCCTCTAGCAGAGCTCTCACCAGAGCTTATTTTCCCCGGTGACAGATCAATTAATGATCTATTAGTAGCATGCCCGCTGGGCACACTGGAAAAGATCTCTGTATAATCACGCTCGAAAACAGTGCATCCTATTAATCAATCGAGTTGCCTATGAACAACGTCACATTACATACATTATCCGCCTGTAAAAAGGCAGGTGAGAAGTTCACCGTCCTGACAGCTTACGATGCGTGTTTTGCGCATGTAGTCAGCGAAGCTGGAGTTGAAGTGATTCTAGTAGGCGATTCTCTTGGAATGGTTCTACAAGGGCAGGACAGTACACTACCTGTCACTATGGATGACATGATCTACCACACCGCGGGTGTCGCCAAAGGCAATCAAGGCGCTCTGGTAATGTCTGACATGCCATTCATGAGCTATGCCACTCCTGAACTAACAATGGAGAATGCCGCCCTGCTGATGCAAGCAGGAGCCCATATTGTTAAATTAGAAGGCAATGCCTGGTTAGCTGAGAGTGTTTCTTTACTTTCAGAGCGCGGCATTCCTACCTGTGTGCATATGGGCCTTACCCCTCAAGCCGTCAATAAGTTAGGCGGTTACAAAGTACAGGGGCGTGATCGCGATACAGCAAAACAAATGATTGAAGATGCTGTCAGGCTTGAAGAAGCTGGCGCCAGTATATTATTATTAGAGTGCGTCCCTTCACTCTTAGCGGAAGAAGTAACTCAAGCTGTTGATATTCCTGTTATTGGAATAGGTGCCGGTGTTGCTACCGATGCTCAAGTATTAGTGCTACATGACATGCTAGGGATTACTCCTGGTAGAAACCCTAAGTTTGTCAAAAATTTCATGGAAGACGCTACTAGTATCCAATCAGCCATCCAAAATTATGTTGCTGCCGTAAAGCAAAGTCGCTTTCCGGGGCCTGAGCACAGTTTCGAATAAGCTATGAAAACGATTCACACACTAGAAGAACTCCGCCAAAACCTGGCGGAGGAGCGCGCACGTGGACATAACATTGGTTTAGTTCCCACAATGGGTAATTTGCATGCCGGACATATCGCTTTAGTTCAGCAAGCAAAAAAAAATGCCGATATTGTTATCTCTACCATTTTTGTGAACCCACTGCAGTTCTCAGCAGGTGAAGATCTCGACAAATACCCTCGTACTCTACAAGCCGATCAAGAAAAGCTTGAAGCCGTTGGTTGCCACTATTTATTCGTTCCTTCAGAGGACGAGGTTTACCCGGACGGACGAGAAAAGCAAACCATGGTTGAGGTACCTGATGTATCTAACCTTTATTGTGGAGCTAGCCGTCCAGGGCACTTCCAAGGTGTAGCCACAATTGTTTGCAAACTCTTTGGCATGGTACAGCCTGACTTAGCCATTTTTGGGGCAAAGGACTATCAGCAGCTTTTTGTTATCCGTAAAATGACCAAAGACTTGAGTCTTCCTATCATTATTCAAGGCTCTCCTATCGTGCGAAATGAACATGGTCTCGCACTGAGCTCAAGAAATGGTTATCTATCAGATGAAGAACTAAGTGCCGCCACAGCACTCAATAAAACACTCAAAACTGCCGCACAAGCGATCAAGCAAGGTAATACAGACTTTGATACTCTCGTAGAAACGGCCCAGCTAGAGCTCGAAGCCGCAGGCTTTAAGCGTGATTACTTTGTGATAGCACGCCAAAGTGATCTACTTGCTGCCTCAGAGGGTGACACTGAATTAGTCATACTTGCCGCTGCTTATATGGGAGCTGCACGTCTTCTTGATAATCAAGTAATTACTCCTTGAATCTGCAGTAACACCTCATTTCAATACGACTAATTGTCGGCACCTTTTTCAATGTTTATTGCTGAAGGTGCTTGCAATAGCCTTCTCGGTTGCTCACACTGATATTTTCCGCACTGCGGAAAAAAACCAACTACTAAGCTGACTCCTGCAAGGCTATTCATTGGCTCCTGCAACATTCGGATCACTTTAATATAAAAGTGACTGGGTAGAGTTTACTGATAAGAGGCACAATCATGCGTGAAGTCGTTATTGTTGCTGCTGGCCGTACTGCGGTTGGCGCATTTAATGGTTCTTTAGCTGGCGTAAAAGCATCTGATTTAGGCGCTACGGTACTAAAAGGACTCGTAGAACAGACTAAAATTGACCCTGCACAAATCGACGAAGTCATCCTTGGACAAGTCCTTGCCGCGGGCTGTGGTCAAAACCCAGCACGTCAATCTCTGATCAATGCCGGTATCCCTCAAGAAGTTTCTGCACTCACCATCAACAAAGTGTGCGGCTCGGGCCTTAAAGCGATACAAATGGGTGCTCAAGCAATTCGCTGCGGCGATGCTGATGTAATCATTGCTGGCGGTCAAGAAAACATGAGCCAATCTCCTCATGTCCTGCCGAACTCACGCAATGGCGCACGCATGGGCGATTGGAAAATGATTGATACCATGATCACCGATGGACTGTGGGATGCTTTTAACAACTACCACATGGGTATCACAACAGAGAACATCGTTGAAAAGTACGGATTTTCTCGTGAAGAACAAGACGCTTTTGCCAGCGCATCACAAAACAAAGCTGAAGCAGCCGTAACGTCAGGACGCTTTAAAGGCGAGATTTTCCCTGTTGTTATTCCTAAGCGCAAAGGCGACCCCGTTGTCTTTGACACTGATGAGCAGCCACGTTTTGGTTGTACGCCCGAAGCACTTGCAAAACTTCGTCCTGCCTTTAAAAAGGACGGAACAGTCACCGCAGGTAACAGCTCCACTATTAACGACGGCGCTGCAGCAGTCATGCTTTGCTCTGCTGAGAAAGCAGCTGAGCTTGGTTTACCTGTATTGGCTCGTATCAAGGCTTATGCTTCTGCAGGTGTTGATCCGGCCATTATGGGTACCGGTCCTATCTCTGCTACGCAGAAAGCACTAGAAAAAGCAGGTTGGTCAATTGCTGACCTTGAGCTGGTTGAAGCCAATGAAGCTTTCGCTGCTCAAGCAATGTCCGTTAACCGCGACCTAGGCTGGGATACTAACATTGTTAACGTCAACGGCGGCGCCATTGCCCTAGGACACCCAATTGGTGCTTCTGGTTGTCGTATCTTTGTATCACTGGTTCATGAAATGATTAAGCGTGACGCTAAAAAAGGTCTAGCTACTCTATGCATCGGTGGTGGTATGGGCACAGCATTGGCTATCGAACGCGATTAATCGCTAGCTTTTCGTATAAAAAAACCGCAGCCTTAGCTGCGGTTTTTTTTGTGTCACAAGAAAATAAACATAATCTAAAATGATTAAGCTTTGGCAACAGCGCCCTTACCTACACCCTCGTAAGCTCGCACCATGACATCATCTAAAGGCCTAACCTGTTTAATACGCGCCGCGAGATGACGAGCAATTTGTTCTACGGTTGTTTCTGTATCAATGTCGTAGCAGTATTTTTCTGGAAGCGTCAGCGAAAACTCTCCTTGAGGCGCGCGGTACTCATAGCTGTTCATGCCTGCCTCGCTCTCTTTACGGTGCGCTGTTGTTCCAATATAAATATCTTGCCAACGATGAGCCCATTCTTGCTCCAGCTTTGCATCACGCTGATCATTCAAGAAAATCTCTATACGTGAGCGGTGTCCATGCGCTATACGCTGGCAGTTACCATCGTGCTGCTGCAACCCATGGCTGTAATGATAAACAGCGCCTGCCACTTCTTCAGGTATAAACTTTAAATTTAATCCTTTAACTTCCTGAGGAAACAATTTAAGTAACTGGACTGTACACCACTGCGCCATCGCTTCTGGCGTAATTTCTTCGACATCAATCAACACTATTGCCTTACTTGGCGAGACACAGTTGAACGACTCTCCATCAGGATAACGCCACTCAACACTGGTCTGACCGACAGATTGCTCTGTCTGAACATGACTCATTCTTGTCGGAACTAATAGAGCATGATCAATAGTATTATCCATCCACTCACGTGTCAGCTTTTTTACAACTCCGAAATCGCAGACCATTCCTTGTTCATTAAGTGCGCCATCCAGCTCAAGCTGGAGCAACCAAGACTCGCCCATTAAGCCCCGTGATGAGTGCAGGTAGGAAAAATCCACATTTGTCAGATTATTTACAAAAAGCTTCACAGTCATTCACCCTCATTTGAAGCCTCATATTCTACCGCAAGGCAGTATCCAGATGCATTCAAATCATTACCTATAGCGGCTTTTTCAAGCGAAGTAATAAATTTGGTTATGAGACTCACGTGAGCACGTTATAATGTATTTTTGTATCTAGGAAAATTTATCTCACATGCGTCTCGATAAATATTTATCTCAAGCCACCGGCCTCTCCAGAAAAGACATCAAACGCCTCTTGCACAAAGATTTGGCTAGCGTCAATGGAGTTGTTACGCGAGATGCGTCTCTCAAGATCTCTGACGATGACAATGTGGTGTTCCAGGACTCGGATGTAGCTGCTCCCCGCCCACGCTACTTTATGATGAACAAACCGTACGGCTATGTCTGTTCTTCGGACGATCCAACCAATGCAACCGTCATGGGGCTACTCATCGATGAGCCTCGTCCTAACGACCTCCACTTAGCTGGTCGACTTGACCTTGATACCACAGGTTTACTACTGATTACTGATGACGGCCAGTGGTCACACAAACTTACCTCACCAAAACATAAGCAAGGAAAACGTTACTTGCTGGAAACTGCTGACCCGATCCCCGAATCAGCCGTGGAGCAATTTGCCCAAGGTGTACAGCTTCTAAATGAAAAACACCTTACTAAACCCGCTGAACTTGAAATCCTTGGCGTTGATGAAGCGTTCTTAACATTAACCGAAGGACGATATCACCAAGTTAAGCGCATGTTTGCAGCCATCGGTAATAAAGTCATCAAACTACACCGAGACCGGATTAGCCATATTGTGCTTGATGAGTCTCTAGCTCCTGGTGAATACCGTGAGTTGACTGAAGAAGAGATACATATAAGCAAATGAGTGCAGATAAAGCCTTTGACCTACTGTATGCAGAATTTAAGCAGGTCAGTGACGTTTCGCTATGGATAGTCGATGAAAACATTTCCACACAGGCTATCCCTACGGCGACGCCATTGATCTGTGCTATATCTAATCGGCTAGATATCACACAGAGCTTACAGCGCCAAAGGTGGGACTGTAGTTTTAATGACTACCTACTCGAGGCTTTGCCCGCAAAGCACTTTCACAATATCTTTTTACGCATTCCTAAAGAAAAAGCGCAAGCACATTACGTTATTAATCAGGCGCAACGCCTACTTATCCATGGCGGCTCATTATATCTTAGTGGTTTAAAGCAAGAAGGCATTAAAGGCTTTATAGAGCGAGCAGGGACACTAACACGTGCTCCAACACAAACATGGAAAGCGGACAAACAAACATGGGCTGGAAAAATCACCTTTGATGACACTCCAGCTGCGCTCCTAGATGACAAATCCTATCGCAACCTTAGACAAACCCCTAGCGACTCAACATTCAGTTTTTGGAGTAAACCTGGGATTTTCGGATGGGACAAGATTGATAAGGGCAGTGAGCTGCTTATTCAGCACTTAAAAGCACTCACGGCAGGAATCGGCCACATTGAGTCTACGCTGGATATTGGTTGCGGCTACGGATATTTAAGTTTACATGCAGCCAAACAACTCTCTACTCGAATAACGGCAACAGATAACAATGCTGCCGCTATTCTCGCTTGCCAAACGAACCTTGAACACTATCAGCTTAATGGCAGCGCAATGGCAGATAACTGCGCTGACAATATAGAACAACGTTTCTCGCTGGTTATATGTAACCCACCTTTTCATTCTGGATTTGGTGTGGAAAACGATTTAACTGATCGATTTTTAGAAAGCGCAGCAAAACATTTAACAACAAATGGACTAGCCATTTTTGTCGTTAACTTGCACATTCCTCTCGAACGTAAAGCCAATCGTTACTTTGCGCTCTGTGAGACGCCCGTGGTCACTGATCATTTTAAGTTGGTACGGTTGTCTCAACCTAAAATATAACCCCATAACGCATTATGGTTTTTTCCAGCTCGGGGCCGGAGAAATAAGAATCGGTACATAGCGAATGCAAAATAGTACAAACGCTATCAACCATATAACGCCGGCGCTCAAAATAAAGTGATTATAAGCAACACCACCGACCAAGGCAGCAGCTGCTCTGAGTAGCGCTGTTATGCTGATTAATACAAAGACAGCCGTCATCATTTTACCCGCAACCAGCGCACGCTGAGTGTGCCCCAACGCTGCTCGTGAAGCGACACCAAGAATCATCCCTGCCATCGCTCCAATGCCTATTGCATGCAACCCCGCGGAAACATTCATTAAGCCTAAAGCAGACAACCCTAGCAGGATAAGCCCCGCACCTAACCATACAAAGCCCAAATGCAACACCCACAACAAAGGCTCACCCATGATCTGCACTCCCTGCCAGCGGCTTATTCGTGCCCACTGAGCAACACCTGCAAGACATAATAACCCGCCAGTAATAATGTTAACCGGCACAGCTACCCAACTAACAGCAGCCACCACTAACAAAACGCTAACAAACATATCAAAGCGATTGAATAACATCGGCAGTGACTTATCGGAATCCGGTTTTTGTTGAACAAGATAGTTGCGAGTAAAAGAGGGCGTAATACGTCCTCCAATTAACGCTATCATCAAGCTGATCTGCATAATTACGCCACGTAATGCCATTTCACTATATGAAGCACCGTATTGGTGCCCTAAATGAAACAGTAAATTGAAAACGCAGAATAAGCCCAACATAGCGATTATTTTATAATTTCGTTTATGCCCCCCAATCACTATTTCACGACCGATCAGACATGCCAATAAAACACCATAGAATAAATCAGCGGCTGCTACGATAGCGTAAGGTAGCTCAGCGGAAACGAGCATGGCTACTCGACCCAACACCCAAAAAAATACCAATATAGCTAACGGCATACCACTGACAGGTAAGCGATTTGTCCACTTAGAAACTGCCGCCAATAAGAAGCCGCCAATGGCCGCTCCTACGAAGCCAAACAACATTTCATGTGCATGCCACTGCGTTACAGGCACAGCAATAGAAGCGCCATTCCAATACCCTTTTAAAATAGCTAGCCATAGCCCCATTAGAATTACGCCGGCAGTACCTACACAAAGAAACAGTAGCCGAAAGCCATTGCTTAATAATGTCTCCCAGCGAGATGCTGGATACTTTTCAAACATCAGAATAGCCATAATAAAGTCTCGATTCTTTAAACATGCAATAATTATACATGTTAATGTTCATTCTACATATAACTCATTAGAGGTAATTTTAGATACAAAAAAGCCCTCACTAGGAGGGCTTTTTATCAAACTAGAACAGCTTAGCCTTCTACAGACTCGTCTTGAACTAGGTCTTTCATTGACAGCTTAATACGACCGCGCATATCAACTTCTAACACCTTAACTTTAATGATGTCATCCATTTTCACGTAATCTGTTACTTTCTCAACACGCTTATTATCAATCTGAGAAATATGTACCAAACCATCTTTACCCGGCAAGATGTTTACGAATGCACCGAACTCTTCCAAGCGCACCACTTTACCTTCGTAGATTTTGCCTACTTCAGCCTCAGCAGTAATTTCGATAACTTTATCTGTCGCTGCTTTAGCCGCTGCTTTATCAGCTGCATAAATACGAACAGTACCATCATCTTCGATATCAATCATCGCACCGGTTTCTTCGGTTAGAGCACGAATAGTCGCTCCACCTTTACCGATAACATCACGAATCTTCTCAGGGTTGATTTTCAATTGAGTCATCGCTGGCGCATTATCTGGTAGCTCTGGACGAGCATAACCAATTACTTTAGCCATCTCTTTCAAGATATGGGTACGTGCATGCAGCGCTTGCTCCAGTGCAATTTCCATAATCTCTTCAGTGATACCGGTAATTTTAATGTCCATCTGAAGTGCAGTAATACCTTGCTCAGTACCTGCTACTTTAAAGTCCATATCACCTAGGTGATCTTCATCACCCAAGATATCAGTCAAGATAGCGAATTTTTCGCCTTCTTTTACAAGACCCATCGCAATACCGGCTACCGGTGCTTTCAACGGAACACCTGCATCCATCATCGCAAGAGAAGCGCCACATACAGACGCCATTGAGCTAGAACCGTTAGATTCTGTAATCTCAGATACAACACGAATGGTGTACGGAAATTCTTCCTGTGATGGCAACATAGCTGCGATACCACGACGAGCTAGACGACCGTGACCAATTTCACGACGGCCAGTTGAACCAATACGGCCCGCTTCACCTACAGAATATGGAGGGAAGTTATAGTGCAGCATGAACGGATCTTTACGCTCACCTTCAAGTGCATCAATAAACTGCTGGTCACGTGAAGTACCAAGTGTACATGTCACGATAGACTGTGTTTCACCACGAGTGAATAACGAAGAACCGTGAGCACCTTTCAAAATATCAACTTCAACGTTGATTGGGCGAACTGTTTTTGTATCACGACCATCTATACGTGGCGACCCATCAACGATACGCTGACGAACAATCGTTTTCTCAACCGCACTAACTACACCCGAAACTTCTTTATCCGAAGGCTTGCCTTCATCAGTACCAGATAACTCACCTACTGCTTTGTTACGCAAGTCATTAAGTGTTGCCTGGCGCTGCATTTTGTCAGCCACTTGGTATGCATCAGAGATACCCTGACCAACCAACGTATTTACTTGTGCAATCAGAGTCTCATTTTTGACTGCAGGCTGCCAATCCCATGTAGGCTTACCAGCTTCTGCTTTCAATTCACTGATTGCATTAATCACAACTTGCATTTCAGTGTGAGCAAAAAGAACTGCACCCAGCATCTCATCTTCAGTCAATTCTTTTGCTTCTGATTCAACCATCAAGACTGCATCAGTAGTACCAGCAACAACCATGTCTAGTTCAGACTCAGCAATCTGCTCATAAGTAGGGTTAAGGATATAGCCCTGCTCTTCAGTGAAACCAACACGTGCGCCACCTACTGGTCCAACAAATGGGATACCAGAGATAGACAGAGCAGCAGAAGTACCGATCATTGCTGCGATATCTGGATCATTGTTTTTGTCAGCAGACATAACCGTACAGATAACCTGTACTTCATTCATGTAGCCTTTTGGAAACAGCGGACGAATCGGGCGGTCAATCAAGCGTGAAGTTAGAGTTTCTTTCTCTGACGGACGTGCTTCACGTTTGAAGAATCCACCCGGGATTTTACCAACAGCATACGTTTTTTCGATATAATGAACGGACAGAGGGAAGAAACCCTGACCTTCTTTGGCTTCTTTAGCACCAACAACAGTACATAAAACCTGGATATCACCCATCGTTACTAATACAGCACCTGTTGCTTGACGAGCAACACGGCCTGTTTCTAATGTGACCTGTTGGCCACCGAAATCAAATGTCTTTGTAATCGCTTGCACGAATATAACCTCTCGTTTAATAAACAAATGCCTGTCAGAGAGAAATCGAATTCCATACCATCTTAAGGCCAGTACTCATTTGCACTCTATCAAAACTACAAATAATTGATGGAGCACAAATGAGTACAGGCTGGTTGAAAACGTTCTCTTTTTAACAGGCGGACAAAACAAAGGCCATACAGTGTATGGCCTTTGGAAAAACAGTCTTAGCGACGCAGACCCAAACGGCCAATTACAGTCAAATAACGATCAGCATCGTTCTTTTTCAAGTAATCAAGCAATTTACGACGTTGGTTTACCATGCGAATCAGACCACGACGTGAATGGTGGTCATGCTTGTGAGACTTGAAATGTCCCTGCAGAGTCTCGATGTTTGCAGTTAGCAAAGCAACCTGTACTTCTGTAGAACCTGTATCACCTTCGCTACGGCCGTAATCTGTTACGATCTGCGCTTTCTGTTCAGCTGTTAACATCTATTTTGCTCCAATCTAATATGCGGACAGCTTCTGCTGTCGGATTGTAGGACACGGTGAACCGAGCATATTATCAGTTCATCGCCATCATTTACTGCCATCAGGCATGCAAACGTTTTAAGGAACACTAGTTATTTGTCGACATTAAGCGTCTTGAAACTAACTGGCCTTCCTGTGTTATCTCGCCAATACCAAGAAATTTCCCAGTATCTTTTTCTTGTATTCTTACAAGCGGCTGGGGAGCAATCTCGAGGTTAATGACAATGCCATTTAGCACACGTGCACACTGCTCTGCTTCCAGCTCAATGAGAGGAGTGTCCTCAATTGCTGACCACGGCGCTAATAATAGCGCATCTAAGCGCTTTTGTATGCTTTCTGGAGGCTCATCAGGCGTCATTGGAGCAGCTATTTTTTGCAGTTGCTCTAAGGTAATCATGCTGTGAGCTTGATAGGGCCCTGAATCTAAACGGCGCAATACTTTTACGTGCGCACCACAACCAAGATACAAGCCTAAATCTTCTACTATCGAGCGAATATAGGTGCCTTTAGTGCAACGTATATCCAGATCAATCTCGTCACCACGGAAGTCGAGAATTTCAATATTTAAAATCGTAACTTGTCGTCGTTTAACTTCAACAGTAATGCCTTGTCTAGCTAACTTATACAAAGGCTGCCCATTATGTTTCAAGGCAGAGAACATCGAAGGAACTTGCTCAATCTCACCGGTAAAATGCTCTTCAAGCAAAGATTGAATCAGCTCACGTGTAACATGCTCTCCGATATCGGCTGTTGCAACTACCTGACCATCTGCATCACTGCTATCCGTTCTGATACCTAGTTTTGCAGTAGTTTGATAGCGCTTATCAGCATTTAGAAGAAACTGAGAGAATTTGGTGGCTTCTCCAAAAGTAAGAGGAAGCATACCCGTCGCTAACGGATCAAGCGCACCGGTATGCCCCGCTTTCGCGGCACCATAAATGCGCTTCACACCTTGCAGGACATAATTGGAACTTACACCCTGCGGTTTATCAAGCAGAAAAATGCCGTCCACTGGACGGCCTTTATGTCGCCGACCCACTACTTAATCCTCTTCTGAGTCATTCTTCTCACGAATTTCGCGAGAAGCTTTCTCTATAAGACTATGTATATGGCGGCCACGTTCCACACTTTTATCAAAGTGAAAACGTAACTGCGGCATCACACGTAGCTGTATTTTATGTGACAGCTCATGCCTGAGAAAACCTGCTGCATTACGCAGCACTTCAAGAGAACACTTAATAGCGTCCTCTTGAGTTTGCTCTCCCAGAGGGAAAACAGTGATATATACATCAGCAAAGCCTAGGTCTTTTGCAACCTTAACATAGCTGATAGTCACCATCCCCATACGTGGATCTTTGACTTCAAATTGAATCAACTGAGCCAGATCTCGTTGCATCTGGTCAGCGATTCTTTGAGTACGACTAAATTCGCGTGCCATACTACTCCGTTACAATGTGCGTTGAACTTCAACAACCGAGAATACTTCGATCTGGTCGCCAACTTTAACGTCATTATAGTTTTTCACACCGATACCACATTCCATACCCTGACGAACTTCGCTCACGATGTCCTTAAAGCGACGTAGTGACTCCAGCTCACCTTCGTAGATAACAACGTTTTCACGCAATACACGAATACGCTTATTACGGAACACTGTACCTTCAGTCACCATACAACCAGCTACTAGACCCAGCTTAGGCGAACGGAAGACATCACGTACTTCAGCAATACCGACAATTTCTTCACGGAACTCAGGTGACAACAAGCCTGTCATTGCCTGCTTAACATCATCAATGATGTTATAGATGACACTGTAGTAACGCAGCTGTATGCCTTCGCGAGAAATAATCGCCTTAGCCTGAGCATCTGCACGTACGTTGAAACCAACAACTAATGCGGATGATGCCAGTGCAAGGTTGGCTTCTGTTTCAGAAATACCACCGACACCGCTAGAAACTATAACAACTTTTACTTCATCAGTAGAAAGCTCTTCAAGTGCGTTCGTTAACGCCTCCAAAGAACCCCTCACATCAGCTTTAAGAACAATGTTTAAGTTCTTAACATCGCCGGCTTCCATATTTGCAAACAGGTTTTCAAGCTTAGACGCATGCTGACGCGCTAGTTTGATGTCACGGTATTTCCCTTGACGGAATAGAGCAACTTCGCGCGCTTTCTTCTCGTTAGAAACAACAGTGAACTCATCACCGGCTCCTGGCGTTCCATCAAGACCTTGGATCTCAACAGGAATGGCAGGGCCTGCTTCTTCAACTGGCTTGCCATTCTCATCCATCATTGCTCTGATACGGCCATAGTGCAGACCCGCCAGAACAATATCGCCTTTTCTCAAGGTACCATTTTGTACAAGCAAGGTAGCAACCGGACCACGTCCTTTATCAAGACGAGACTCAACAACTACACCTTGACCAGGTGCGCTGTTTACCGCTTTAAGCTCTAATACTTCGGCTTGCAGCAATACAGCTTCTAACAAGGCGTCGATACCTTCACCTGTTTTTGCAGATACAGGAATGAACTGTACATCGCCACCCCAATCTTCTGGGATAACATCGCGCTGAGCCAATTCGTTTTTAACACGATCAGGATCGGCGTCTTCTTTATCCATTTTGTTGACGGCAATAACTAGAGGCACGCCCGCAGCTTTAGCATGCTGAACGGCTTCTTCTGTCTGAGGCATAACACCATCATCAGCAGCAACAACAAGGATAACGATATCAGTCAGTTTGGCACCACGTGCACGCATCGCTGTAAAAGCAGCATGTCCTGGGGTATCCAAGAAAGTAACCATACCGTTGTCTGTTTCTACGTGATATGCACCGATATGCTGGGTAATACCACCAGACTCACCAGCGGCAACACGCGTACGACGAATAGAGTCAAGTAACGATGTTTTACCATGGTCAACATGTCCCATAACCGTCACGATAGGTGCGCGGCTATGTAGCTCGCCTTGCGACTGCTGAATGCTTTCCATCAAAGCTTCTTCGATGGCATTTTCAGCCATTGGCTTAGCAACGTGACCCATCTCTTCAACAACCAGTACCGCTGTATCTTGGTCAATCACCTGGTTAATAGTCGCCATAGCGCCCATTTTAAACATAACCTTGATGACTTCAGCCGCTTTCACTGACATTTTCTTGGCCAGCTCAGCAACAGTAATACTTTCAGGTACAGCAACGTCATGAACTTTCGGAGCCTGCGGCTCTGTAAATCCATGCGCATTATCCAACTGATGAGCAGTTTTAGCGCGACCCTTCATGTTATTACGTGAAAGTTTACCGCCACGACGAGCGCCTTTTGCATCACTGCCACCACGTGAATTGCGGCCATGAGATGCTTTAGCTGGTTTTTTATCTTCACCTCTGAATGACTTTTTCTTGTCATCCTGCGAAGGAGCAGCTTTTGCTGCTGGCTTAGGAGCCGCAGCAGGTCTTGGAGCTGCCTTAGGCGCTGGCTTAGCAGCTTCCTGAGGCTTAGTCGCTGGTTTAGCAACAGCAACGGCATCAGGTTTAGCTACTGCAGCAGCTTTAGCATCAGCTTCAGCTTTCGCTTTAACCTCTGCTTCTTTAGCTGCCGTTTCCTGCTCTAGCTTCAAGCGCTCGGCATCCAAACGTGCGGCTTCTTCAGCAGCAGCCTTATCAGACTCTGTTGCATCGCCTTCTACATCTGTACGTTTGACATAAGTACGTGTTTTGCGCACTTCTACATTAACCGTTTTTTTCTTACCTGACGCGCCAGCTACTTTTAATTGAGAAGTAGTAGAGCGCTTCAATGTAATTTTTTTAGGTGAAGCAACATTTTCGTCTTCTTCACCATGTGATCTTTTAAGATGGTTCAAGAGTGTCTGTCTTTCAGTTTCCGACACTAGAGACTCATCTTTTTTACCTGCGATTCCCGCTTCCTGCATTTGCGCTAATAAACGCTCAACGGGAACACCAACCACACCGGCAAGTTGTTTAACAGTGACTTCTGCCATATTGGTATATCTCCTCCGCTGAATTAGACTTCATCCGCAAACCATGGCGCTCGCGCGGTCATGATCAACTCTGCAGCCTTTTCTTCGTTCATACCTTCAATATCTAGAAGTTCTTCAACAGATTGCTCTGCTAAATCTTCCATGGTAATCACGCCATTAGCCGCAAGCAGGAAAGCCAAATGGCGATCCATACCTTCCATTTCCAGCAGATCTGCTGCTGGTTCGGATTTCTCGAGCTGTTCTTCACTCGCTAGAGCTATATTCAGCAGTGCGTCTTTCGCTCGAGTACGAAGCTCATTCACTAAATCTTCATCAAAGCCGTCAATTTCTAACATCTCATCGACTGGCACATAAGCCACCTCTTCCAAGGTGGTAAATCCTTCTTCAACTAGCACTGACGCAACATCTTCATCAAGATCTAGATGCTTCATCAAAACCTCCATGACAGAACCCATTTCAGACTGCTGTTTTTCTTCAGCGGCCTCAACTGTCATGACATTCAGTTCCCAACCGGTGAGCTCTGATGCTAATCGAACGTTCTGGCCACTTCGGCCAATAGCCATTGCAAGCGATTCTTGCGCTACAGCAACATCCATTGAATGCGTTTCTTCATCAACAACAATAGAAGCAACTTCAGCAGGTGACATGGCATTAATTACCAACTGCGCAGGATTATCATCCCAGAGGATAATATCAACACGCTCACCACCTAATTCATTAGATACGGCCTGAACACGCGCACCACGCATACCAACACAGGCACCGACTGGATCTATACGACCATCGTTAGTTTTCACTGCGATTTTTGCACGTGACCCAAGGTCTCTTGCTGCCGCTCTGATTTCAATTACTTGCTCAGAAATCTCAGGCACTTCAATCTTGAAAAGCTCTATCAGCATTTCCGGACACGCACGACTCAGCACTAACTGAGGACCACGTCCTTCAGCACGTACTTCTGTCAAAACTGCGCGAACTCGGTCGCCCATACGGAACACTTCACGAGGCAAAACATTGTCACGTGGCAACAATGCTTCTGCATTGTTACCTAGATCAACGATAATGTTATCGCGCGTAACTTTCTTCACGCTCGCTGAAATCAGCTCACCAAGACGGTCACGATAAAGATCTACAACTTTTGCTCGTTCTGCTTCACGTACCTTTTGTACGATAACCTGTTTAGCCGTTTGTGCAGCAATGCGCCCAAACGCAACAGATTCAATTTGTTCTTTATGAATATCACCTGGCTGCAGTTTAGAGTCGATCTCCTCTGCTTCTTCCATAGTTAATTCTGTGCCTAACAAAGGCACATCATCGTTACTGACTACTTTCCAGCTACGAAACGTATCATAACCGCCGGTAGTGCGGTCTATGATGACAATTACGTCAGCCTCTTCATCAAAACGTTTTTTAGTCGCTGTTGCCAATGCCAGTTCAATCGCTTCAAAAATAACATCTTTTGGGACGTCTTTTTCGTTCGATACTGCTTCTGCAACCAGTAGAATCTCTTTATTCATGCTACTGCCTCGCCAATCCCCGAATGTATCGTTAAAACTGCGGAATAACCTGAGCCCGATCGATTAAATCAATCGGTAACAAAAACTCTTCATCGTCCACAACCAGCAGAATATCTTCACCTTCAATGCCATTTAAGATCCCTTTAAAGTTTCGTCTTCCATCAAATGGTACGCGAAGACGAATTTGAACTTTGCTTCCTGCAAAGGCACTGAATTGATCCAATGTAAATAACGGCCTATCCATCCCAGGGGAAGACACTTCTAATGTATAAACACCGCTAATAGGGTCTTCTACATCGAGTATTCCACTGATTTGATGGCTCACTGCCGCGCAATCATCCACAGAAACACCTTCCTCTCGCTCTATATAGACACGTAAGGTGCTGTGTTTACCCTGTGAAATGTGATCAATACCCCATAGCTGACAGTCAAGTGACTCAACTATGGGTTTCAACATCTCTTCTAATAATTTCAGCTTTGCTGACACCCACTAACCTCTAACTTTCGTAAAGCAGAAATAAAAAATGGGTCTTTATAAGACCCATTTCTGCGAAATCAAACTTAACCATACTTACGAAAAAGCCCCTAAAAAGGGGCTATTTCAAAAATATGGTAGCGGGGGCCGGATTTGAACCAACGACCTTCGGGTTATGAGCCCGACGAGCTACCAGACTGCTCCACCCCGCATCAGAAACAGGCGCATATTATATATATAACATACTCCCTTTGCAAACATATGGTGCCCAAGGCCGGACTCGAACCGGCACAGCCATAAGCCACTACCCCCTCAAGATAGCGTGTCTACCAATTCCACCACTTGGGCTTAACTCTTTTACTACCTAATTCGCCTTTGGAATATCCGTCTCAACTGGCACTTCAATCTTAGGCTCATCTAAAACAGGCAACGTAGATTGCTCTTCTAGCACTGTCTCAACTGTAGGGATACCCGCATCCCCAACAGAGGTAGCTTGTTGTTTAGCATAAACTGCCAAGACAAAGCTTGTTGCAAACAAGCCTGTTGCAAGCACAGCCGTCATACGACTTAAAAAATTACCCGACCCCTGACTACCAAAAACTGTCTGGGATGCGCCACTACCAAATGCAGCACCGGCCTCAGCACCTTTACCCTGTTGCAATAACACCAGAGCAATAATACCAGCAGCAAGAACAACATGAGCAGCAAGAACCAGAGTTTCCATATTACCTACCGTTTAAGCACTTCTGCAGCCGCACTGCAGATAGCTAAAAATTCATCGACCTTCAATGAAGCTCCTCCAACAAGACCGCCATCAATATCTGGCTGAGAGAAAAGCTCCTGCGCATTAGCAGCATTAACACTGCCGCCATACAGTACCGACATATTCACCGATACTTCTTTACCTGCCAACTCTGTAACCAAGTCACGAATCAGCTTATGTACTTCCTGCGCCTGCAATGGAGAAGCCGTTTTACCGGTGCCAATTGCCCAGACAGGCTCATACGCAATAACTACATTAGAAATTTGATCTGCACTTAACAGACTCAAACCCGCTTTTACCTGAGTAGCTATAACATCAGAGTATCCACCACCTTCCCTATCCTCGAGTGTTTCACCAACACAAAGAATAGGAGTGAGACGACTACCTAACGTAGCAACAACTTTTTTTGCTACTAAGTTGTCATCTTCACAAAATATCGCACGCCTTTCCGAGTGTCCTAAAATCACATACTCGCAACCGACATCAGATAACATCGATGCAGACAACTCGCCGGTATAAGCGCCGGACTTTTCATGAAAAAAGTTCTGCGCGCCAACTTTTACTGTTTTAGCTTGCTGAATCGCTTCATACAAATAGACAGAAGGCGGGAAAACGACAGCCTTTATAGATTCAGAAAAATCAACCTGATTAAGCGCTGACAACATCTCATCAACAAACTGTTGAGAGCCATTCATTTTCCAATTTCCAGCGACAATTAAGTCACGCATCGCCATCCCCCATAAAAGAGGCGCAAATATTAACCGAGTTACTCGTGACTGACAAGCGCTTCAAGTGCTTTTCCTACCTCTTTCGCCAACTCTTCACAGAGTTTTTGAATAAACTCTTTATCTTCACCTTCCAGCATCACTCGAACTAGCGGCTCGGTTCCCGACGGGCGTAACAACACTCTGCCAGAATCACCAAGCTGCGCCTCTACATCTTTTACTGCCTGCTGGATAGATTCGACACTACGAATATCTACTTTTGCAGTGGTGCGAACATTAATCATTACTTGCGGCATTTTATGCATGCCTTTTTTCAAATCATGCAAATTCTTGCCTGATTCAAGCATTGCTCGTAACACCTGAAGCGCTGAAATGGTGCCATCTCCTGTTGAAGTCAGGTGACGACATACAACATGCCCCGAACTCTCTCCGCCCAAGACCCAATCATTTTCTGCCAACAACGCCATTACATAGCGATCACCAACATTAGCTCGCACAAAAGGGATATCAAGCTTAGCCAACGATTGCTCCAAACCGAAGTTGCTCATTAAGGTACCAACAACTCCACCCTGCAAGACCCCACGCTGATGCATCCTCTCCGCTATGATAAAGAGCGCTTCATCACCGTCGATAACTTCACCAAGATGGTCCACCATCATGAGGCGATCACCATCCCCATCCAAAGCAATACCAAGATCTGCTTTTTCAGCAACAACAACTTTTTGCAAACGTTGCGGAGCTGTCGCACCACACGCTTCATTTATATTCAATCCATCAGGGGATGAAGCTACTTCAATAACGTTAGCACCAAGCTCTGATAAAACAGCAGGAGCAACATGGTAGGTTGCTCCGTTAGCACAATCCAAAACGATCTTAAGTCCCGATAAATTAAAACCTACAGGGACTGACGATTTACAAAATTCTATATATCTACCTGGTGCGTCTTCTATACGTCTAGCCTTACCAAGACTAGCGGAGTCAACCGTAGTCATCACTAGATCCATTTGAGCTTCGATCGCATGTTCTATTTCATCTGGAAGCTTAGTTCCCTCGGCTGAAAAGAACTTAATACCATTATCTCCATAAGCATTATGGGATGCAGATATCACAATACCGGCATTGGCCTGGAAGGTTCTTGTCAAATAAGCAATTGCCGGTGTTGGCATTGGCCCGGTAAGCAAGACATCAACACCTGCGGCAGAAAGCCCCGCCTCTAATGCGGACTCAAACATATACCCTGAAATTCTCGTATCTTTACCTATCAGGATCTTACTACGCCCGTCACGAGCAAATACTTTACCCGCAGCCCAGCCCAACTTAAGCATAAAGTCAGGAGTAATCGGAAACTGTCCGACACGACCACGAATACCATCTGTACCAAAATACCTTTTACTCACACCAATCTCCTCTTTCACGCAAAACCGCTTCCGTCATACGCACAACATCTGCTGACTCTAATACATCATGGACACGAACAATTTTTGCACCTTTCATAACGCCAATAGCAATGGTAGCTAAACCACCCGACAGCCGCTGATCAACATCACGATCTAGCACTCCAGCAATCATACTTTTTCGTGAAGTACCTATAAGAAGAGGCAAAGAAAATCCATGCAACTCATCCAAGCGGTTCAACAATGTTAAGTTATGCTCAAGTGTTTTACCGAAGCCAAATCCCGGATCCAGCAGTAGCCGATCTAAAGTTATACCCTCTTCTGCACATGCTTTAATACGCTCATGAAAAAACGCAGACACCTCATCAATGACATTAGTATAGACGGGTGCATCCTGCATATCTTGCGGAGAACCTTTCATATGCATTAGACAAATGGGTAATTTCGACTCAGCTGCCGCTGCCAACGCTCCAGGAATACTCAGTGCTCTCACATCATTAATAATACCCGCACCTAATTGTGCTGCATTGTTTATGACTTCAGGCTGACTGGTATCAACGGAAATGACGACATCTAACTCTTTTGATATGACCTCTACAACAGGGAGCACTCGATCGAGCTCTTCTTGCAATGTGACCTTTTTTGCACCTGGACGAGTCGACTCGCCACCAACATCGATGATGGAAGCGCCGTCTTTCACCATCTGAGTAGCACGCAACAATGCATCCTCAACAGATAACTCATTGTGCTTAAACAGGTCACCACCATCAGAGAAAGAGTCTGGGGTGACATTTAAAATGCCCATTACTTGCACATACTGAAGGTCTAGCGCCCGTGACCCACACTGTAAAATAGCCATTATTTTACCTACATATAAAAAAGCCGGATGTGATACACATCCGGCTTATTTTAGATCAGTTAAGCTTAAACAGTTTTTCCATCTTCATCTGCGTCACCCGACTCGTCTTTCTTATCAAGCTCTGGAGTTTCACTTTCAGGATCATCAACTACTGGAGCGTCATCTTTTTCTGCCTTTTCTAAAACAGGACCATCTGAATCACTTCCAGCGGCAGGTAAATCACTATCATCAACCCAGCCTTCTGGTGGTGTAACCTCCCCACGTGCCATCAACTCACCAATCTGGTCACTATTGATGGTTTCGTATTTCATTAATGCCTGCGTCATGCTTTCAAGTATATCGCGGTTGGCTTCCAGAAGGCCTGTGGCCTGCTGATAGCACTCATCAATAATTTTACGTACTTCTGCATCAATACGGCGCTGCGTATCTTCAGCTAGCGGCTTAGCCCCCTGACCATAGCCTCGACCGAATGGGTCGTCACCTTCATCATCGTACAACAATGGTCCCAATTCTTCAGACAGGCCCCATTTTGTCACCATATTTCTAGCCATCGATGTTGCACGCTGAATATCATTAGAAGCGCCCGTGGTCACTCCATCTTTACCCAATGTCAGCTCTTCTGCAATTCGACCACCATAAAGGGAGCAAATGTTAGAGATAATCGTTGATCGACTATGACTGTATCGGTCTTCTTCAGGTAAAAACATAGTTACACCTAAAGCACGACCGCGAGGAATAATAGAAACTTTGTATACAGGATCATGCTCAGGCATCAAACGGCCAACAATAGCGTGACCTGACTCATGATAAGCAGTATTCAAGCGCTCTTTATAAGACATAACCATAGATTTGCGCTCGGCGCCCATCATGATTTTATCTTTAGCTTTTTCGAATTGCTCCATTCCTACTGTACGACGGCTATCACGAGCAGCAAACAGAGCCGCTTCATTAACTAAGTTAGCAAGATCCGCACCAGAGAAACCAGGTGTCCCACGCGCAATCAATTCTGGCTTAACGTCATCAGCTGTAGGCACTTTACGCATATGTACTTTTAGAATTTGCTCACGACCGCGAATGTCAGGTAAGCTAACATGCACTTGACGGTCAAAACGACCTGGACGTAACAATGCCGGGTCTAATACATCAGGACGGTTAGTCGCTGCAATAACGATAACGCCTTCGGTTCCTTCAAAACCATCCATTTCAACTAGCAGCTGGTTTAACGTTTGCTCACGCTCATCATTTCCGCCGCCCATACCCACGCCACGGCTACGTCCAACAGCATCAATTTCATCAATGAAAATAATGCATGGGGCATGCTTTTTTGCTTGCTCGAACATGTCACGAACACGTGACGCACCCACACCAACAAACATTTCAACAAAATCAGAACCCGAAATTGAGAAAAAAGGCACTTTCGCTTCACCAGCAATCGCTTTTGCTAGTAAAGTTTTACCCGTACCAGGGCTACCAGCCATCAATACTCCACGCGGAATATGCCCCCCCAAACGTTGAAACTTGCCAGGATCGCGTAAATATTCAACAAGCTCAGCAACTTCTGCTTTTGCTTCTTCAACGCCAGCGACATCATCAAATGTAGTCTTTATTTGATCTTCACTCATCATGCGTGCTTTTGATTTACCAAAAGACATCGGGCCGCCTTTGCCGCCTCCACCCTGCATTTGACGCATAAAGAACATGAATATTGCGATAATAATCAGTATCGGGAATGACGCAACTAATAACTGCGTCCAAACACTTTGCTGCTCGGGCTGCTTACCTTCAACAATTACATTATGTGAAAGTAAATCATCAACTAACTTAGGATCCTGTAAAGCAGGGCGAATTGTCTGAAAAGAATCACCATTACTCCGCTGGCCATAAATAGTATATCCGTCGATCACTACTTTAGAGACTCGATCAGACTGGACTTCAGTTACAAAATCCGAATAAGTTACACGGCCCGGATCTCTTTCGGCGTTGAAATTATTGAAGACCGTCAACAAGACTGCCGCAATAACCAACCAGAGAACCAGATTCTTTGCCATATCGTTCAAAAGACAACCCTCAATTTAATAGCGTCACAAAGCATCAGGTAAACTACAACAGTTTAGATACTTTGACTAATAAAACTCATTTAAAACCTCGCCCGATTATATAAACCTCTCGCGACCTTGCGCGTGAAGAATCAGGTTTACGCGTAACCACACGATCAAAATTCGCACGAACATCCATCAAGTACTGGTCAAAACCTTCACCCTGAAACACTTTCGCTACAAAATTGCCTTTGGGTTTTAGAACATCTTTTGCCATCTCAAGCGCTAATTCCACTAAATACATAGCAGCCGGTTGATCAATAGAGTTCATACCACTCATATTGGGGGCCATATCAGAAATTACAAGGTCTGCTAACTCCCCATCCATAACAGCGAGGATTTCATTAAGCACAGACTCTTCTGTAAAGTCCCCCTGAACAAATTCTACACCCGCCAACGAATCCATAGGAAGAATATCAGATGCCACAACACGGCCATTATCTCCCACGAGGTCAGCTGCAATTTGTGACCAGCCACCAGGAGCCGCCCCTAAATCAACCACCGTCATGCCTTTTTTAAAAAGCAGGTCCTTATCCTGTATGTCCAACAGCTTGAAGCTTGCACGGGATCGATAGCCTTTCTCTTTAGCAAGTTTGACGTACGAATCGTCAAAATGTTCCTTAAGCCAAGCTTTACTAGTTTTTGATCTAGCCACTAATTCTTCTCTACAGTTTTACGCTGAGCTTGTCTCAGGTAGAATATACTTTTTAAATGTGGCCCAGCCACCCCAAATGAGATGTCTATTTTAGTATGAGCCTGACACCCGAGCAAAAGAAACAATACCGCACCATTGGTCATAGTCTGAATCCGCTTGTGACCATCGCAGGAAAAGGGATGACAGAAAACATTCAATTGGAGGTTGATAGAGCACTTGAAGACCACGAGCTTATTAAAGTGAAGTTCGCGGTTGGCGACAGAGACGTGAAAAAGCAATTGATTAAAGAGCTTTGCACTATCGTTGAGGCCACTGTTATTCAGGAGATTGGTAATATCGCCTTAATTTATCGTCCTGCACTGCAGCCAAACCCCAAACTGTCTAACCTTTTACGTTAAAAAAAGCCGCCCATAAAGGCGGCTTTTTTATTAAAGATGAAGCACTTCTTCTATCTCATATTCAACAATACCGTTAGGTGTTTGAATACCGGCCACATCACCTTCAGATTTACCAATCAAACCACGAGCAATTGGTGAGTTAACTGACAGCTTACCAATTTTAATATCAGCCTCATCATCACCAACGATCTGATAACGCACACTCTCATCAGAATCACAGTTAATAATAACAACCGTCGTTCCAAAGATCACTTTCCCTGAAGGTGGAATCGCTGTCACGTCAATTACTTGCGATTGTGATAGCTTACTTTCCAACTCTTGGATACGCCCCTCAATGAAACCCTGCTCTTCACGTGCAGCATGGTACTCAGCATTTTCTTTTAAATCACCATGCTCGCGCGCATCAGCTATCGCCTGAATAACACGAGGGCGATCAGCAGTTTTAAGGGTAACAAGCTCTTCACGAAGTGCTTTTTCGCCACCCACTGTCATAGGAACACGACTCATTCATTAGTCCTCAATGCAAATCTTGTAAACGTCGAACTACTTTCTCTTCACCATACTCAAGCGCCATAGTCACCGCTTCTGCTCCGGCAAGAGTTGTAGTGTAAGGGACCTTATGCTGTAACGCACTACGACGAATTTCCGCCGAATCAGCTGTTGCTTTACGGCCTTCGGTGGTATTCACAACATAAGCAATGTCGCCATTCTTTATCATATCAATAATGTTTGGACGACCTTCGGTCACCTTATTGACAACATCAACAGGTAAACCATGATCTTTCAAGAAAGCCGCCGTACCGCCAGTAGCCACTAGCGAGAAGCCAAGAGCAAGCATTGACTTAGCAACAGGCACTGCACCTTCTTTATCAACATTACGTACAGAGATAAAAGCTTTTCCTGACTGCGGCATTTTCTCACCAGCACCAATCATGGCTTTCATAAATGCTTCACCGAAAGTTTCTCCGGTCCCCATTACTTCACCCGTAGACTTCATCTCAGGAGAAAGAACAGGATCAACGCCTTGAAACTTATTAAACGGGAACACAGCTTCTTTCACATGGAAGTATTCAGGAACTATTTCTTCTGTAAAACCGGTCTCTGAGAGCTTTTTACCAATCATGACTAAAGCAGCCACCTTAGCTAAAGAAACACCGATACACTTAGATACAAAAGGAACTGTTCGGGATGCACGAGGGTTTACCTCAATCACATAAATCTCACCATCCTGATATGCTAACTGTGTATTCATCAAGCCAACAACACCTAACTCAAGTGCCATTCTCTTAACTTGATCACGCATCTCATCCTGAACATCTTTAGGAAGGTTGTAAGGAGGAAATGAGCAAGCAGAGTCGCCAGAATGCACACCTGCCTGTTCAATATGCTGCATAATCGCACCAATAACGACTGTTTCGCCGTCACATATAGCATCTATATCTACTTCAATAGCTGCATTTAGGAAGTGATCAAGCAGTACTGGCGCCTCATTAGAAACCTGAACGGCTTCTTTCATGTAACGACGTAACTCAGATTCTTTATAAACAATCTCCATTGCCCGGCCACCCAATACATAAGAAGGGCGAACAACCAGAGGGTAACCAATTTTTTCTGCTTCAATAACCGCTTGCTCAAGCGAGCGAACAGTTGAATTTTCAGGCTGCTTCAAACCAAGACGCTGCAACATTTGCTGGAACTGCTCACGGTCTTCAGCGCGATCAATTGCTTCAGGAGACGTACCTATAATAGGCACACCGGCTTGCTCCAGAGCTACTGCAAGTTTTAACGGTGTTTGACCACCAAACTGAACAATAACGCCTTTAGGTTTCTCTACATGGACAATTTCCAACACATCTTCAAGCGTAATTGGCTCAAAGAATAGACGGTCGGATGTATCGTAGTCGGTAGATACAGTTTCTGGATTACAGTTAACCATAATAGTTTCATAGCCAGCTTCACGCGCGGCAAGTGCTGCATGTACACAGCAATAATCAAACTCAATACCTTGGCCGATACGGTTAGGGCCGCCACCAATAACCATGATTTTTTCACGATCCGATGGATTAGCTTCACACTCTTCTTCATAAGTTGAATACATGTAAGCAGTATCAGTCGCGAACTCAGCTGCGCAAGTATCTACGCGCTTAAAGACGGGACGAATATTCAAATTATGACGATGTTTACGGAACTGTTTCTCACTTACACCTAAGAGCGTCGCTAAACGCGCATCAGAGAAGCCCTTACGCTTCAAACGGTAGACTTTGTCTGTATCAAGCTCAGTCAACGCCATTTTTGAAACGCGCTGTTCGTCTTGAATAAGGTCTTCAATCTGCACCAAGAACCACGGATCAATACCAGAAATGCTGTACAGCTCTTCAACTGTCATACCCATACGGAACGCATCACCTAGATACCAAAGGCGCTCTGCGCCAGGCTGCTTCATTTCTCGAACGATATCAGAACGCGCATCTTCACTATCGAGGTCAACGATAGGGTCAAAACCTGTAGCGCCAACCTCAAGGCCACGAATGGCTTTTTGCAAAGACTCTTGTTGTGTACGGCCAATAGCCATTACTTCACCGACAGATTTCATCTGAGTGGTAAGTCGGTCATTAGCTTGCGGGAATTTTTCAAATGTGAAACGAGGAATCTTCGTAACAACATAATCAATAGCCGGCTCGAAAGACGCTGGGGTCGCTCCCCCAGTAATATCATTCTGTAGCTCATCCAGTGTATAGCCGATAGCTAATTTAGCAGCCACTTTTGCAATAGGGAAGCCCGTCGCCTTTGATGCCAAAGCTGAAGAGCGAGAAACGCGTGGATTCATCTCGATGACAACCATACGGCCATCTTCCGGATTAACGCCAAATTGCACGTTAGATCCACCCGTTTCAACACCGATCTCACGCAGCACTGCCAAAGAGGCATCTCGCATGATCTGATATTCTTTATCCGTTAATGTCTGAGCAGGGGCAACGGTAATAGAATCGCCAGTATGCACACCCATTGCATCAAAGTTTTCAATTGCACAGATGATGATGCAGTTATCGTTTTTATCACGAACAACCTCCATCTCATATTCTTTCCAACCGATCAACGATTCATCGATCAATAGCTCATTAGTTGGTGAAAGATCCAATCCTCGTTCACAGATTTCAAGAAACTCTTCCATGTTATAGGCAATACCGCCGCCGCTACCTCCCATCGTAAACGACGGGCGAATAATGCATGGAAAGCCAAGCTGAGCCTGAACTTGCTGAGCTTCTTCGATGCTGTGGGCAATGGCTGCACGAGGACATTCCAGACCAATTTTTTTCATCGCTTTATCAAAACGAGAGCGGTCTTCTGCCTTATCGATGGTATCAGCATTTGCTCCGATCATTTCAACACCAAACTTGACCAAAACTCCTTCGCGCTCAAGATCTAAAGCGCAGTTCAGTGCTGTTTGTCCACCCATAGTCGGTAACAATGCATCTGGGCGTTCTTTCTCAATAATCTTGGCAACCGTTTCCCAAGTAACAGGCTCGATATATGTTGCATCGGCCATTACTGGATCAGTCATAATGGTTGCAGGATTGGAGTTAACCAAAATAACTCGATAGCCTTCTTCACGCAGAGCTTTACACGCTTGCGCACCAGAGTAATCGAACTCACATGCTTGACCGATAATAATCGGCCCAGCTCCTAAAATCAGTATACTTTTTATATCTGTGCGTTTTGGCATTGTATAAACCGGTCGAATCTAATTACTTAGCTGATTATCACATCAATCAGGCGTGTTTTCTTTTTCTCATCTCTGTTATGAAACGATCAAACAGAGGTGCTACATCACGTGGACCAGGGCTCGCCTCAGGATGCCCCTGAAAGCTAAACGCTGTACGGTCTGTACGCTCAATCCCTTGAAGAGATTGATCAAATAGAGACTTATGAGTCGCACGAATCGTATCAGGCAAACTTGTTTCGTCCACTGCAAAGCCGTGGTTCTGGCTGGTTATCATTACTCGTGTAGTGTCGAGATCCTGTACTGGATGATTCGCACCGTGATGACCAAACTTCATTTTGACAGTTTTCGCACCTGAGGCTAAAGCCAACAGCTGATGACCAAGACAGATCCCAAAAACAGGCACATCTGTTTTACATATATCCTGAATAGCAGAAATAGCATAATCGCAAGGTTCAGGATCACCAGGACCATTGGACAAAAATACACCGTCGGGAGATAAACCAAGCACTTCTGATGCGGGTGTCTGTGCAGGAACAACGGTTACTCGACAGCCCCTTTCTACCAACATTCGTAAGATATTGCGCTTCACACCAAAATCATAAGCAACAACATGATACGGCTGAGTGGTAGAGTCCTTTTCTTGATGGCCTTTACCTAACTGCCAAGTAGATGAGTTCCACTCGTACTTCTCCGAAACACTAACTTCTTTAGCTAAGTCCATACCTTTTAAACCAGGAAATGCCTTTGCTTGTGTTAATGCAGACTCTTCATCTACAGCACCAGCCATAATGCAGCCGTTGAGACAGCCTTTTTCACGAAGAATACGTGTTAAACGACGCGTGTCAATATCAGCAATTCCGACAATGTTGTGGTCTTTCAAATATTGATCTAGAGTTTTCTGGCTTCTAAAATTACTCGCTACAAGTGGTAAGTCACGGATTACTAACCCAGATACCCATGTATTAGCTGATTCTTCATCCTCATCATTCGTGCCAACATTACCAACATGTGGATACGTTAATGTCACTATTTGTCTGCAATAGGAAGGATCTGTCAGAATTTCTTGATAGCCGGTCATTGATGTGTTGAAAACAACTTCACCACTAGATTGACCGTCCGCTCCAATAGCAATACCCCTGAAAATACTGCCGTCTTCAAGGGCCAGAATGGCTGGTCTTGTCAATTGAACCTCCCCGCGTGCGTTGCGAATTTACAGAAAACTAAATATGACACCTGAAAAAAAACGAGGTGCAACCTCGCTTTAAAACCGGAATTCTTGGTGTTCCCCACATATTGCAGGTAAACGGCGGTATTCTAGTCGATCCATTAAGCGCTGTCCATGCTGGCTTAAAAAGACTTCTTCTCCTTAGCCCAAGAAACTTACAAAATATAAAGTGCATTCAAAGTTCAAGGTTAAGATAATGACATG
Source organism: Neptunomonas sp. (assembly GCF_016744175.1). Lineage (GTDB taxonomy): Bacteria > Pseudomonadota > Gammaproteobacteria > Pseudomonadales > Balneatricaceae > Neptunomonas. The sequence goes on from NZ_JADGEV010000040.1 coordinate 37,607, forward strand.
CTAGCAAAACGTATTTTATCTTTTATAACCCAGCTTCACATGTACCTTCCAGACATAAAAAAACCCTGATCACGAAGTGATCAGGGTTCTCTATTAAAAGCTTGGCGATGACCTACTCTCACATGGGGAGACCCCACACTACCAT
>NZ_JADGEV010000041.1 GCF_016744175.1 Neptunomonas sp.
CCTATTAAAATACCTTCCGTGATAACAATAGCGTTATCCACAAGCATACCTAAGGCAATAATCAGTGCTCCTAATGATATCCGCTGCAAGTCGAGAGCAAAGAGCTTCATAAAAATAAAGCTGCCGAATACAGTTATCATCAGAATCAAACCAATCAAGATACCGCTTTTCAGGCCCATAAACACCAACAATACTGCAATCACGATTGCTACAGCTTCGGCTAAGCTCAGCATGAAGCCCTGCATAGAGTTGTCTACTTCGACAGGCTGGTTATAGACACTCGAGACTTCCATACCGATAGGACGAACATATTCTAATTCGCCCATCCGTTTTTCGAGTCTTTCACCTATCTCGACAACATTAACTCCACTGGCAAAAGAGATTCCCAGCAACAGCGCTTGCTGGTTGTTATAGTTTGTGATGTTTTGCGGTACTTCGGCATAAGTTCGACTAACCTTGGCGACATCACCTAGGTAGATCAGCTCAGAAGCGCCTGAGTTAGAAATTAGCAAACCTTCTAGCTCTTCAACACTTTGAAACTCACCCGTTGGATGCAAGCGAATATACTCGCTTCCTATCTTAATGCTTCCCGAATTAGACACTTGATTTTGCGTCTGCAAAAGTTGGTAAATTCGATCAGGGGAAATACCTAAAGCAGAGAGCTTATTTCGGGCAATTTCAACCACTACTTGTTCCTGCTGCTCACCCGCTACGGTTACTTTTCCGACCCCCTTAATTAGCACTAATTCACGGCGCAAGTAATCAACATAATCTTTGAGCTCTTCGTAGGAATACCCTTCGCCACTAACTGCTAACAAAACACCATAAACATCGCCAAATTCATCAATGACATTGGGACTCATCACCCCGGGAGGTAAGCTAGGAGTAAGGTCATTCACCTTACGCCTTAGCTCATCCCAGATCTGTTTCAAGTCATCTTTACGGTAGGTGCCCTTCATTTCGACAATAATTTGCGACAACCCGGTAGACGATATAGAGGTTACAAAGTCCACATACGGCAGTTGTTGCAGCGCATTTTCAATCGGATAGGTGACCTCCTCTTCTACCTGCGCTGGCGAAGCGCCAGGGTAGTTAGTCGTCACCATTGCCATTTTAAGGGTAAACTGCGGGTCCTCTAGTCGCCCCAAGCCATTGTAGGAAACAATGCCACCGAGCAGTAAGATCAAAGCAAACATCCAGCTAGTAACTGGGTTTGTGATCGAATATTCAGTCAGTTTCATTTATAGCCCCTTTTCTCTGTTCCAGGGACGAACCTGCATACCTTCAGACAGAAAATGCACACCAACGGAAACCAATTGATCTCCCGGATGAATGCCACTTAATACTTCAATACCCTGATCCCGTATCTCTCCGACAGTGACCTCTACTCTGCTGACTTTCATCGTTTCTGGATCAACCTTCCAGATGTAACGGGCACTACTAGAAAGAGGAGCATCCTCTGCTGCAAACACAGCACCTACAGGCAGCATAAAGTGACTACTACTGACGTCAGTTACTTTCGCCAGATCAATTCGTATGCTGGCAGACATTCCTGGAAGTACCGTAAATGCTTTGGGTGCAGATAAAGAAAAAACAACTTTGTAAGTTAGTGTAGAAGGGTCGGCCTGAGTATCCCACTCTTTCACGGTAACCAAAAATTCTTTACCCGGATGAGAATCAAAAATCACCGTGGGCTGATATTGAGTATCTTTCTTAACGCGCGAGACTATATTTTCTGGCATCTGAATTGAGATATCGACCTGATCCCGCGTTTGCAAGATGAGTACCGTCTGTTTGGCCTGAATATTTTCATGTTGCTCTACCATCACTTTAGCAATGGTGCCTGTAAAGGGGGCGCGCAGGTAGGTGTACTCTAAATTGGCTTTCTCTACGTTGAGAGAAGACAGGGCTACATTTAACTCAGCTTTTGCCTTGTCGTAATCAGACTGGGCTAATAATTTACGCTTCAGCAGTTTTTGAGCACGCTTAAACTGCGACTTAGCCAGTGCATAACGGGCCTGGCGGTCATCTAGACTTAACTTGAAGTCTTTAGGGTCCAGCCGTGCCAGCAATTGCCCTTCTTTTACTTCATTCCCCGGCTTAACCAAAAATTCGATAAGTTGGCCGCTCACCCTAAATGCCAGCTTAGAATCAGCATTTGCTTCTACTTCAGCTGGGTAGTTGCGAAAAGTCTCACTAGCAGGGTCTATCACCTGAAAAATTTTGGCAGGACGAACCACCTTGGAATAGGGCTGCTCGTTAGTCGATTCGCTGCACCCCGCAAGACAAAATAGCAATAATACAGCGACGGATATCAGCCTTTTATTTAAAGGATTGTTCGACAGAACAAGCATAAAAACCTCTTAATTAGTTCAAGGTGGGTTAAGCAAGGAGAGACTGGCTAGAAAAGATCGGACTGAAAGCGCAGAGCAGATAATGCCACATATCGCCAGTGCTACTAAAATTCAGTGTGGTGACTATTTTTAGCGCTAAGTAATAACCCGTGAAGAATACGGTTAAATCTGCTTAAATAATATTCAATATTTATTGCCAAGACGTTAAAAAAATCTTATGACACTAGAGCAGCTACGCACCCTCTCCCATATTGTCGAATGTGGCTCACTGAAGCTGGCAGCTGAAAGTCTGCATAAAACCCAGCCAGCATTGTCGATGGCCATTAAAAATTTAGAGGCAGAGTACGGCTTTCAAATTCTTAACCGCCAGAATTACCGGCTGAGCCTTACTCAGGAGGGCACGTTATTTTACCGTAAGGCGCAGGAACTCTTACTCAATGCAAGCCAGCTCCACTCTATGGGGAGGCACTTAGGAAAAGGTAACGAACCTTTAATACGTTTTGCTTATGATCTAGCCTCTCCGCATACGCTTATTTTAAACGCATTAAAGCAATGCCAACGCCAGTACCCTGAAACGGAACTACATGTCCTTTGCAAATCTCGCTTTGGAGCATTAGAGCTATTACAAAATGGCCAGGCAGACCTTGCTGTAGGCCCATGGTGGCCCACGTTACATGGCTTAGGCGATTTAGACACAGTGGCTATCAGTCACTTCAACGTTTTACTCGTTGCTTCACCCGAAGTTTTTCAACCAGGAGAAGTTAAGTGTTCAGACCAACTCAGGTCTCAATTCCACTTAATGATTGAGGAAAGCGGTCTGAGTTTTGACTCGGAAAATTTGATGATGATGAAAGGGCTTAAGCATTGGAAAACTCAAGATGCAAACACCCTAAAACAAATGCTGCTAGCAGGGCTTGGCTGGGGCTTCATCCCAGAGCATATGGTCCAAGACGAACTGGCCCAAGGGATACTCGTTGCACTGCAACCAAAAGATATGGAGCACACCATTAATGGTGAAATTCGTCTAATTCGGCGTCAAGAAAAGGCCTTAGGACCGGTAGCCTCAATGTTGTGGGAAAGCTTCGTTACTGACAATGAGGAGCTACCTAAGCCTTCAAAATAAAATACTAAAACCTGCCACTTCCTATACATTTACGCCCTATCAATTCCATTAAACCTCATGGATGCTATCTAATCGGACGTAATGCATAGTTATTTACAACTCATCGCTATTCATTTTAACGGTTGTACGCACTCAGGTATGATGCGCACTATCAGACATTGCGCCGTTAGGATTGTTCTTGTTTTTGAGCTGACTCTAGGGTTTGACTAATCAGCGCATTAATCGTCATTGGTCCCACACCGCCAGGCACAGGTGTTAATGCAGCCACCCTGCTGTCTAGCCCTGCTTTCTCGATATCACCGATACCACCGGCATGATATCCAGCATCCACCACAACGGCGCCATCCTTAATCCAAGCGGCTTTAATCAGCTCAGGTTTACCTACAGCACCAACGATAATATCTGCTTGGGCAACTAGTTCAGCGAGGTTATTTGTACGGGAATGGCAAATAGTGACGGTCGCATTAGCATTCAAAAGCATGGCAGCCATCGGCTTGCCCAAAATAGGACTACGCCCCAGTACCACAGCATGCTTACCGGAAAGTTCGATATCGTAATGTTTCAATAAAGTCATGATACCTGCAGGTGTTGCCGAACCAAATGCCTGCTCACCCATGGACATCTGACCAAAACCTTGCGTGGTCACGCCATCTACATCCTTCCCAAGGGCTATAGAGTCAAAACAGGCGCGCTCATCAATTTGCTCTGGAACGGGATGCTGCAGCAAGATCCCACATACGTCTGGATCTTTATTGAGTTGATCGATTTTTGCCAGCAACTCTTCTGTGGTAGTCGATGCTGGCAAACTAATGAAACGGGAGCCCATACCCACCCGAGCGCATGCATTAATTTTCATCTGCACATAAGTTGCTGAAGAAGGATCATCACCCACTAAAATAGTGGCCAATACCGGTTGTAAACCACCCTCATCCTGAAACTTCTTTACAGCGACTTGCAGGTATTGCTCACGACTCTTAGCCAGTGCTTTCCCGTCCAAAATTAATGCAGACATCAATCAAACCTCATCATTGTTTTTGGGTTACTAAGACTTTAAAAATTCACAAATCTCCCTCAGTTACTTCTGAAGGAGATGAAACATCGTTGGTACTTTGGGTTGAGCCTCTACATAGGAGAAGCCTTTTGAAATCTTATATTCAAATAGAGAAGCAACCACACAGTCAGGTTTCAGGGCACCCCATAAACCGACAGCAACCTAGCACCGATTTATGAACGGGTAGACTGTATGGTGCTTCAAACTTTCAAGCGCGACAGCAGAACCTGTCTATTAACACTTAATTTTCTCCATTGACGGATCATAGAATGAACGCAACGATGGTTTTACTGAGTAACGCTCACACTCAACTTCAATTTCAAAGTCAGTATTATCCAGCCACTCTTTTGTCACACCTTCAGCATGTTCGACATACCCCATAGCAACAGTCGCACCTACGGTATGGCCAAACATACCCGCAGTGGTACGCCCGACAATCTTGCCATTGGCATATATAGGTTCTTCGTGGTAACACAACGGTTCTGGATTCTCGAATAAAAACGCAATGAAGCGTTTCTTCAATGGCCCCTCAGCCTTCTGTGCTAACAAGGCCTCTTTACCAATAAAGCCGCCTTCTTTATCGAAGTTAGATGCAAATCCTAAGCCCGCTTCCAATGCTGTATCGACATCAGTAATATCGTGACCCCAATGACGGTAGCACTTCTCCATTCGTAGCGAGTTCATCGTATGGTAGCCATATGGCTTTATAGAAAACTCTTCACCGGCTTCCATCACTAAATCATAAACGCTCGGCGCATATTCGGTTGGGATATACAATTCCCAGCCCAGCTCACCTACGTAAGTGATTCGTGATGCACGAACCATCGCGTAACCCATCTCAATTTCCTGAGATGTGGCAAACGGGAAGCTTTCATGAGACAAGTCAGCGCCTGTTAGTTTACTCAACGTTTCACGAGACTTCGGTCCCATTACCGTCACTACTGCATAAGCAGACGTTACATCGGTGAACACCACCATTGCTTCAGCGGGTTTATTTCGGCGTAACCAATCCATATCGCGCGTCTGACAGGCAACACCTGAAACGACCAAATAGCGATCCTCGGCCAAACGAGTCACGGTGACATCAGCTTCAATACCCCCACGATCATTAAGCCACTGGGTATATACCATTTTACCGACAGCGACAGATACATTGTTACTACAAACGCGGTTCAACAGTTTTTCTGCATCCGGACCTTCAACTTGATATTTACAGAATGAGCTCTGATCTATAACACCTACCGAAGTACGTACGGCTTCATGTTCTTCACGGTTATTATCAAACCAATTTTGACGACCGAAAGACAGTTCGTACTCAGGCTTTTGCCCTTCTCTAGCGAACCAGTTAGCGCGCTCCCAACCATTCTCCGAACCGAAAACGGCACCTTGTGCTTTTAGCTGATCATGCAACACGGAGCGACGAACACCACGGGCTGTTTTATATTGTTTAAACGGAAAGTGCGTCTCGTACAGCAGACCCAATGATTCAGTAGTACGCTCTTCCAAATATTTTTGCGTGCCTTGGAATGGCAAATTACGACGAATATCTACATCCCATAGATCTTGCGGTGCATGGCCTTTATGGATCCATTCGGCTAACATTTTACCCGCGCCCCCTGCAGACTGAATGCCTACAGAGTTAAAACCAGCAGCCACAAAATAGTTACGCAATTCAGGCGCTTCACCCAAGTGATAACGATCATCCGGCGTGAAAGATTCAGGCCCATTGAAAAATAACTGCAGGCCAGTACGCTCTAAAATCGGCAAACGGTGCATAGCGGCTTCTAGATACGGTTCAAGATGCTCAAAGTCATCCGGTAGCGAATCAAAGAAAAAGTCTTCCGGGATGCCTTTCATGCCCCATGGCTTAGCATGCGGTTCGAACATACCCACGAGCAATTTACCGGCATCTTCCTTGTAATAGCAATAACCATCCATATCACGCATTGTGGGTAGGCCATGCTTAAGATCTGGCATATTTTCAGTAACAACATAAAAGTGTTCAGCGGCATGCAACGGTACGTTAACACCCGCCTTTTTCCCAAACTCTCTAGCCCACATCCCTGAACAGTTAACTACGTACTCTGCATCGATATCACCTTGCTCGGTGATAACACCCACCGCTTTACCGTCACGGATCTTCATATCCAGCACTTTCACGCCTTCAATGATTTTTGCTCCACCCAACCGTGCGCCTTTAGCCAATGCCTGTGTCACATCTACTGGGCTCGTCATTCCATCCATTGGTAAGTGAATAGCGCCCAACACATCATCAACATTCATCAGTGGCCAGAGTTCTTTGGCTTGATCTGGCGAAATAACATCACAAGGAAACCCTGCAACTTTTGCCATAGATGCACCGCGCTTTAGCTCTGCTAAGCGCTCTTTATTAGTAGCTATTGTTAAAGAACCATTACGAACGAAGCCTGTTGCCTGTCCGGTCTCTGCTTCTAGCTTCTCATAAAGGGTCGCACTGTAGTTAGCCAACATCGACATGTTATAGCTAGCACGAAGAGTAGGCACAAGCCCCGCTGCATGCCATGTAGTACCACACGTAAGCTGACGGCGCTCTAGCAGCACAACATCAGTAAAGCCAAGTTTAGTCAGGTGGTAAGCCACGCTGCAGCCGATAACGCCGCCGCCAACGATGACAACCTGAGCAGAAGTAGGTAGTTGCTTAGTCATTATTATTCTCCAAAACCCCGCGGCCCTGTCGCAGAGTTAAGTTGGTAAGGTTATTAGCTGAATACAACTGTTTTGTTTCCGTGTACCAGAATGCGGTCTTCCAAATGGTCACGTAAGCCACGTGCCAGTACAGTCTTTTCGACATCCTTGCCTAAACGCACAAGGTCATCAACTTTATCGCTGTGAGTCACGCGGACAACATCCTGATCAATAATAGGACCTTCATCCAATTGCTCAGTAACATAGTGACACGTCGCCCCAATCAGCTTTACACCACGACGAGATGCCTGATGATAAGGTTTAGCACCAATAAACGATGGTAAGAAGCTGTGGTGGATATTAATAACCTGATGTCGATATTTTTCACATAACGCTTGCGGAAGAATCTGCATATAACGCGCGAGAACAATGCAGTCAGCCTGGTACTCTTCAACCAATCCTTCAACCTGCGCAAACCCAGGTGCTTTATTATCCTTATCAATCACAACATGGTGGTAAGGAATACCGTACCATTCAACCAGTCCCTGCATATCGGTATGGTTAGAAATTACGCAGCTAATTTCACAATCAAGATCACCACTTCTCCAACGATCCAGTAGGTCAGATAGACAATGGCTGCCTTTACTCGCCATCAAGACAACTTTCTTGGGCTGACCGCTGTCCACGAGGCGAAGATTCATCTGATACTCTTCAACCATCGGCGCAAACTTTTCGCGTAGCTCGTCAATATCAAACGGCAAAGAATCAGCCTGAATTTCAAAGCGAGAGAAAAAACGATTACTGTCTTCATCAGAATGATGTGCTGCTTCAGATATCCAGCCACCATTACGGGTAATCATTTCGCCAACGCGAGTAACAATACCTACCTGATCAGGGCAATCGAGAATTAAACGAAAAGTACGCTTCATAATATTCATCCTTTAATAATGCAGCCACAGTGATTCGTGTGCCTGCATTACCTAGTTATTGTTAGAAATTGGATCTTTAAAAAGTTAGCTCAGCGCTTTTTCAAGCTCCGGCAATGCATCAAACAAATCTGCAACTAGGCCATAATCTGCCACACCAAAAATCGGCGCTTCTGCATCTTTGTTAATGGCGACGATAACTTTAGAGTCCTTCATACCCGCCAAATGCTGAATTGCACCAGAGATACCGACTGCAACATATAGATCAGGAGCAACGATTTTACCGGTCTGCCCTACCTGCATATCGTTTGATACGAAACCGGAATCGACAGCAGCACGAGAAGCACCTACAGCAGCGCCAAGTTTGTCTGCCACTCGCTCTAGCATTGGGAAGTTATCGCCGCTTTGCATACCTCTGCCTCCAGAGATAATAATCCGAGCAGAAGTAAGATCTGGACGATCAGATATACTCTTATCTTCACTGATAAAACGAGACAAGCCGCTTTCAGCTACTGCTGACAGGCTAATTTGTTCTGCTTGACCACCGGTATCAGCTACCGCAGCAAATGCAGTGCCTCGCACGGTCATTGCTTTAATAGAGTCGCTACTACGCACGGTAGCTAATGCGTTACCTGCATAAATAGGACGCACGAAAGTATCAGCATCAACCACACCCACGATCTCAGAAATTTGTGCAACATCTAATAATGCGGCAACACGCGGCAGCAGGTTTTTACCTGTTGTTGAGGCAGCACAAAGAATGTGGCTATACCCACTCTCTTTACATAACTCCACAACAACAGGGGCTACGTTCTCCGCCAGATGATTTACCAGAGCGGCATCATCGACAACGACAACATGATCAGTGATAGGCACTGCAGCTGCTTGCTCAGCTACAGCACTGCACTCATTACCCGTTACCAAAACTGTAATGGGAGAACCTGTTTTTTCTTTAAGCTCTGCCGCCGCTTGTAAAGTATTCAGCGTCGCAGCATTTAATGTTTCATTATTGTGATCGGCAATCACCAGAATAGATGCGCTCATCTTAAAGTACCCCTGCTTCTGTTTTCAGTTTTTCAACCAATTCAGCAACACTGCTGACAATTATTCCTGCTTCACGCTCGGCTGGGCTAACAACTTTCACGGTTGTTAAGCGCGGCGTCACATCCACACTCAGCTCTTCAGGAGAGGTCACTTCTAATGGTTTACGCTTAGCTTTCATAATATTTGGCAATGACGCGAAACGAGGTTCATTCAACCTTAAGTCAGTAGTAATCACAGCAGGCAATTGCAAAGCAATTTTTTGCAAGCCACCATCTACTTCACGTGTTACAACAACTTCAGAGCCTTCACACTCAACTTCAGACGCAAAGGTGCCCTGAGGCATATTACCAATTGCTGCTAACATCTGGCCGGTCTGATTATTATCGTTATCAATCGACTGCTTACCTAGAACTACTAGCTGGCATTCTTCTTTCTTAACGATAGCGTTCAGCACTTTAGCAACACCCAGAGGCTCAACTACAGAGTCCGTTTTAACGTGCAAAGCACGATCCGCACCCAATGCCAAAGCGGTACGTAACTGCTCCTGACAACGATCATCACCTACACTAACTACCAGTACTTCACTAGCCACGCCGCGTTCCTTCAGACGAATAGCTTCTTCAACAGCAATCTCACAAAACGGATTGATTGCCATTTTCACGTTGGCCAGATCTACATCTGAATTATCAGGCTTAACTCGTATTTTAACGTTGGCATCGACAACGCGTTTTATCGCGACCAGTACTTTCATGGTGACCTCAGCATTAGTAAGTTGCTTCAAAACTAACAAATGAAATTATTATTTAAATTTTCATACTGGTATTTATATATATTTTTTTATTCATGTCAATTCACTTGATCAAAAAATATTCATTAATATTTCATGTTATTTTGGTTTTTTCAAATCCAATCACCACTAACCTGTTACAAAAACTAACAACAGCGGAATTTTTCTCAATTGTCCCTCCCTCTATTACGGGGCAGTATCGATGGAAGTTCATTGATTAAATGAAGTTCAATACCGGTCCACTTAACGTGAACCGAACCACTAAAATAAGAATTCGCACAAGCGATAATGTAGAGGTAATTATGAAATCGATCGTCTCTAACACGTTCAAAGTAATGGCTTTAACCGCTTCAGTTCTGGCAGCAGGTTCAGCTCTTGCAGCCGACAAACCAGACACTGTTACTGTTGGTTACTTCCTCGAATGGCCAACGGCTAACCAGATTGCTCAGGTAGAAAAAACGTACGATAAAATCATGGGCGTCAATATGGAGTGGCGCGCTTTTGACTCCGGCACTGCGATGTCAGCAGCGATGGCTTCTGGCGATGTTGATATGGCTTACTCTCAGGGGCTCGTGCCTTTCACTGTAGCTGTATCACAAGGGCTTCCAATCACGATGGTTGGTATCGCGGTTTCGTATGCAGAAAACGACAACTGTGTTGTAAGCACAAAATCTGGCATCAACCAATCAAATGCTAAAGAGCTAGAAGGCCAGAGAGTAGCAGTACCATTTGGGACTGTTGCACACTACAAAATGTTACGCGTACTCAGCCATTTGAACGTCGATAGCACAAAGATCCGTCTATTAGACATGGCACCAGCCGACAGTGCTGCAGCTATTGCTCGTGGTGATGTGGCAATGGCGTGTGGTTGGGGTGGTGCATTACGCCGTATGAAAGCCTACGGTCCGGTACTAATGACCGCGGCTGAACAAGAAAAATTAGGTATCCGTGTATTTGATGTTATTTCCACAAACAATAAGTTTGCAAAAAAACATCCTGAGCTCGTTACTCAATTCCTTCAGGTTACCAACGACTCCAATAGCGCCTTCACTAAAAACCCTAAACAATACCAGCCGGTTATTGCAAAAGCCTCTGGCCTAAACCTAGAAGACTCTAATCAGGTTCTTGCTCTTTTCGACTTTCCGTTAAAAGAAGCACAAGTCTCTGACCAATGGCTAGGTGGAGCCGTGCAAGAGTTCACCAAAGAAGTCGCTGATTTCTTTGTGTTGCACAAGCAGATCCCTAAAGCATTGCCCGACTATAGCGCAACAATCGACAGCAGCTTTTTTGAAAAAGTGAATTAATAATTCTCTAAATAGGTCTTGCGACCAGAGGCTCATCAGAGCAGGCAGCTGTTGCTCTGATGCCCTCCATACTTTATTAATTCTTTTGTTTTAAGGAAATAGCTATGTCTGATCTAGTTGTTAATGACGTTTCCATGGTATTTGACACGCCTAGCGGCGAGCAGGTTCATGCACTCGAAAACGTCTCATTCTCCCTAAAGCAGGGTGAATTGCTGTCTATTCTGGGTCCTTCCGGCTGCGGCAAAAGTACTCTATTAAATATTATTGCAGGTTTTCTTGCTCCTACACACGGTACTGTTGAACTAGCATCAACTGAAATTCACGGCCCTGGTTCTGACCGCGGCATGGTGTTTCAGCAAGGCGCTTTGTTTGAATGGCTCACCGTTGCAGAAAACATTGGTTTTGGCCTATCTATGAAAGGCACACCAGCAGATGAGATTAAGAAAACAGTTAATCACCTTCTAGAGACAGTGGGTTTACATGACTTTGGCGACAAAGCCACCTACGAACTCTCTGGTGGTATGCAGCAACGTGTTGCTCTGGCACGCTGTCTCGCCAACGACCCCGATGTCATCTTAATGGATGAACCTCTAGGTGCATTGGACGCGTTAACACGAGAAAAGATGCAGGGCTTGGTGCTCAAACTCTGGAAAGAAACCGGCAAGACCATCATCCTAATCACTCACAGCGTAGAAGAAGCCTTATTCTTGGGCGAAAGATTATTCGTTATGGCTCCGCGCCCAGGCCGGATTAAAAAAGAATATTCATTACCGTTTGCTGAAGCAGGTCTTACAAAAGATCCCCGTGATGTTAAAGCAGATCCCGATTTTGGCGCAAAAAGAGAAGAGATTCTCAATATGATCTGGGAAATGGAAGAAGAGATTATGGGCCAGGCCGACGATTCAGGAGTCTAAATATGTCATTTATTCAAACGCTTAAATACAAAATTGGCCTTAGTAAAGATGGTCTAACTAAACGGAAAACCGTCACCTTTGGAGACACTACTGCAGTAGGTAATGGTCGCTTCTGGAGCGTTATTTCTGTTATTACCCTATCAATGGCCTGGTACCTAGGCAGCGCACTTGAGCTAGTAAACCCTATCTTCTGGCCAGCTCCATCAGCCGTCTGGGACCAATTTATCAATATCTCGCAGGACGGTTATCGAAACTTTACCCTGTGGGAACATATATGGGCCAGCCTATACAGAATATTAGTCGGCTTTGCTCTGGGCTGTTTGATCGGAATTCCTCTAGGTTTCGCTATGGGGTTGTCCGAAATAATCCGCGGCTGGTTTGACCCACTGGTAGAATTCTTTCGCCCAATTCCACCTTTAGCCTTTATACCGCTGGTCATTATTTGGTCAGGTATCGGGGAACGCTCTAAGATATTACTCCTGTTCTTTGCGGCACTTTGGATTATGGTTATTGCGGCCAGAGCCGGAGTTGGAAGTGTCAAGCTGTCAAAAATTCATGCAGCGTATTCTCTTGGTGCAACTAAGCGGCAAATATTGATGCATGTTATTTTACCCAACTCACTACCAGAAATATTTACGGGTATGCGCGTTGCAATGGGTATTTGTTGGGGAACCGTGGTGGCTGCTGAGCTAGTGGCTGCAGAATCGGGCATTGGCTTTATGATCATGGCCGCCAGTAAGTTTCTGGCTACCGATATCGTAATACTAGGAGTCATTGTTGTCGGGGTAATCGGCTACTCTATCGATATATTGATGCGTAAGCTGGAAGATAAACTGATTCCTTGGAAAGGCAAAGCTTGATCGTATCGAATAGGTGACGATCATTATCCAACGCGGTTCTGTGAATCCATTTCATAAGAACCGCTGATGATTAATGTATCACATGAAGGAAAGATCAGCTTGCTGCTGATTTTTCCTTTTTTAGTTAATACGCAGCAATGTTTTATCTTCAGATATTTGATGATGCAACCAGCGGGCAAAGTAATTAACTTTGGAATCAGACAAACTACGGGACGACTGCACTAGATACCAAGCGCCAATCTCCGGCACCTGCATATCGACAGGCATGACCAACTTGTTATTGGAAATATCACCACTGGCGAAAAATGACTGAACAATCGCCACCCCCTTTCCTGCAATTGCCGCTTCTAATGCTAGTTGGTGGTTATCGTGCTCACTAACAATATTGATCCCACTCTCTGTTAACCCAACACTCTTCAGCCAACTAGGTAGGTTTAAAGGTGACTCTGTAATGTTAAGAAAAGGCAGCTCTAGTAACGTCTCAACCGTTATCGGGCCGTCTTGCTCAATCAGCGAAGGACTACATACAGGTATAAGCACCCCCTGAAACAACTGTTGATAGATCATTCCTGGTTCTGTTTTTTCGCTATAAATAATACCAATATCTGCCGCGTTCGTTTCAAATTCCCAATCAAAATACGAACTATAGAGCTCAATATGTATATCAGGAAACTGATCTCTAAAATGCCCCAGCCTTGGCACTAACCAACGAGAAGCAATGCCCATATAGACCTGCACTGACAAGTCGCCTTTATCAGGATCTCCAAATATACGATAAGTACTGCTCTCAATATCATATAGAGCCTGGCGAATTTCTGAAGCGTATAACGCGCCAACATTCGTCAATGCAATGCTACGGCCTAAGCGCTCAAACAAAGGCTTACCTAAATCCTGTTCCATTTTCTTGATCTGATGACTTATCGCCGAATGCGTTACATTCAACTCTTTAGCTGCTTGTTGAAAACTAAGCAGGCGAGCGGTTGCTTCAAAGGCTTTTAACGCTTGTAGTGAGGGTATGTGACGCCTCATGAGCCCAACTCCCAGAACAACCTGCCCTTAAGCTTAATATTCATATTATTGTGTCCCTCATATTAGAGTTGAAATTTTTATCTATCTAGCTTCCAGTCCAAGAACCCAATAGCCAATCTCTAAAAATACGTGACGCATCAGACAAATCTTTGTCACCTTGATAACATAAATAATAGCTGCCTTCAGTGGTAATACTATCAACGAATGGCGCAACCAACTGCTTTGCTAGCACCCCCTCACGCATCAACTCATCGTACATCATGCAGACACCAAACCCATTTGCAGCCATCGTTACTGCCGTAGCATGGCTATCCATATACTGGCGTGTTTGATCTTGTAAGTTATCAAGTTTCATTTTTTCTAACCAACCACTCCACCCCTGAGGAGTTCCGATCACATCCAGCAGCGGCATTCCTTCTAAATCAGATGGGTTGCGCATTCTTTTGGCATTAGCCATCGAGCAATAAGGCCGTAACAGAGGGGTGACCAAAGGGTGAGACTCATACCCAGACCAATTCCCAGAACCGTATCGGATCTCCAGTTCTGCCGTCGATATGTCAAAGTCAGTAGACCAGTTGGTGCCTAATTGGCGGATAGTTATCTGCGGATATATCGCATTAAAGCGCTGTAAGCGTGTTGCGAGCCACAACACACTAAATGATGTATTTACATTGACCTCTACCACCGCCTGATTAAGTGGAGTGAATATTTGCGCAGCACCTGCATTCAATTGACGCAAACTATCCTGCACCAGTGGCAAAAAAGAGCGGCCCGCATCGCTTAATTGAATAGCCCTATTCGCGCGTACAAACAATTGCTGATTCAGGTGATGCTCAAGCAATTGAATCTGCTGACTCACCGCAGACTGGCTCATATTCAGCTCTTGAGCAGAAAGCGTAAAGCTTAGCTTTCGGCCTGCTGCCTCAAAAGTTCTAAGCCAATTTAACTGAATATTATTTGTTAAAATATCTTTCATAAGCAGAACTTATCCATCTAGTCTTTATTTATCGTTTGTAACTAGTCGAACACATTCATAACATCGATAGATATTCATTTACAAGAGATCGAGTGGTTGTTTCCACTTTTTGCGACCGATGGGAATCAAATAATGAAAAATAAAACAGAAGTATTAATCATTGGCGGCGGCATTGCAGGTGTGAGTACTCTTTACCATCTCACAAAGATGGGATGTACTGATGTGATGCTGACAGAGAAGCTGGAACTAACGTCTGGCTCTACATGGCATGCTGCGGGTAATCTACCACATTTTAGCAACAGCATTAATGTCATGAAGTTGCAGCAATATAGTATCGATCTATACAGCCGCCTACAGGAAGAGACAGGCCAGGTTGTAGATCATCACCAAACCGGTGCTGTACGTCTTGCACACACACAAGAACGTTTTGATGAGTTCAAGCGCGTAGCGGCCATGGGTGAAATCTGCGGTCTGGATCTTGAAATCATTGATAATGATCGCCTAAAAGAACTCTATCCATTCCTTGATACTACAGGCCTTGTCGGCGGTTTATGGGATAAGCTAGATGGTCATATCGATCCAACCAGTGTCACTAACGCGCTTGCAGCCGGCGCGCGTGCAGGCGGTGCAACCATTGTTCGCCACAACCCCGTTTCTGCTATTGAACAACAAGAAAATGGTCGCTGGAATGTTACGACAGCCAAAGGTGTTATCGATGCGGGTGTCATCGTCAACGCTGGCGGTTTCCGCGCTCAGGAAATTGCTGACATGGTCGGCCACCAGCTGCCAATGAACATCATGGAACACCAGTTCATCGTTACTGACAACGTACCTGAGTTGGAAGAACGTGATCAGATGCTTCCGATGCTGCGTGACCCAGATGTTTCATATTACCTACGTCAAGAAGGTAAAGGTTTTATCTTAGGCCCATACGAAAAAGGCGGTATTCCTTGGGCGGTTGATGGTGTTCCAGCAGCATTTGGCCAAGAGCTTCTACAACCAAGCCTTGACCGAATAGAAGATATTTTGTGTACAGCGATGGAGCAGGTTGGTATTGCGGCTAATGCTGGTTTTAAAACAGTGGTAAATGGTCCTATTACATATACTCCGGACGGCCACCCACTGATCGGCCCTATTCATGGGTTTGAAAACTACTTTGTTTGTACCGGCTTTAACTTCGGTATCGTACAAGGCGGTGGTTCCGGCAAATTCATGGCTGAGTGGATTGTAAATGGTCATCCAGAACTTGATATGTGGGAACTTGATCCACGCCGTTTCGGTGACTATGCAACACCAGAATTTAATGTTGCTAAAGGCACTGAAGTTTACGCTAACGAATACCAACTAGGCTTCCCTAACGAATACGCTATGCGTCCTGCAGTTCGTGGACAGAAAAAAGTACCCATCTACGAAAAGCAAGCTGAAAAGAATGCTGTATTCGGCGCTTACTATGGCTGGGAACGTGCCAGCTGGTTCGCTCCAAAAGGTACTAACCCAGTAGAAGAACATAGTTTCCGTCGTGGTAATTGGTTCGAAGCTGTTGATGCAGAATGTAAAAACGTAATGAACAATGTAGGTCTACTCGACTTATCACCGTTCACTAAGTTCGATGTAAGCGGTGATGCTGCCCATGCATGGTTAGAGTCTATTTCTCCTAACCGCATTCCTACGAAAATTGGTGGCACCACTCTAGCGCATCCTCTTACAAAAGAAGGTGGGGTTGCCTGGGAATTCTCTATCACTAAACTGCCGGACGGCAGCTATTACATGATGGCTCCCGCCGCAGCAGAGCTACTTGTAGAAGACTGGTTAACACAGCGCCTACCTAAAGATGGCTCGGTTAATTTGGTTAATATTACGCGTAATTACGGCACGCTCGTTATTGCAGGCCCTAATGCACGTAAAGTCTTATCTAAAGCAACAGATGCAGATCTCAGCAACGAAGGTTTCCCATGGTTCACTAGCCAGGAAATCACTATTGCAGGCGCAACAGTACGCGCTATTCGTATGAACTTTGTTGGTGAACTTGGCTGGGAAATCCATCACCCTATCGAGCATCAAGCAGCTATCTATGATGCGCTTAATGACGCAGGTAAAGAGTTCAACATCTCAGACTTCGGTCTACGAGCAATGGATTCTATGCGCCTTGAGAAAGGCTACCCAATGTGGGCTCATGACCTAACACTTGAGTACACATTGCTTGAATCCAACCTTGGCTTCTTCGCTAAGCTTGATAAAGCTGACTTCCAAGGTAAAGACGCTCTTATTGCACAAAAAGCAGCAGGTGTTACACGCAAGCTAATGCTTCTTGAAGTAGATACCGATGTTGATGCATCTACGGGTATGGAACCTGTTTATCACGGCGACAAAATTGTTGGTGAAGTAACCTCTGGTGGTTATGGCCACAGAACAGGTACAAGTTTAGCGTTAGCATTCTTGGATGTTGATGCTAAAGACAAAGAGTTGACGGTTAAGATTCTTGGCACCAAATACCCAGCTAAACCAGTACCACAGTGCAACTACGACCTGAAAAACGAACGCCTTAAGTCTAACGACTAAACTTTCATAACTGAAGTATCTCCTACTTCGTTTGCCCGGCTCTCAGTCGGGCTTTTTTATGTCTATAATTAAGATGTGGCTATGAGTAAACCACCGCAGCGTTAATCAGACACGATACCAGCTTAAACGATAACAATACGCATGCTCGTTTTCAAAAAAAGGAAAACAACAAATGCACATGTTGGAGAAACCAGCTCAAACACTATCCATCAAAAAAAAACTGCTTGGAGTTTCCATCATTCTTCTTATGGGGATGATGTTTTTTCTGTACTTCACATATCAAACATTCACAACCAGTTTAGAAAATGAAAGAAAATCCCAAACAAAAAATTTATCTTCAACGGCAATGGGGATTATTCAACACTTCTATGATCTTGAATTGAAGGGTGAGCTTAACACCCCCGATGCACAAAAATATGCCATGCATGCACTTGAGTCTGCCACCTATGGCGAGACTGGCTACTTTTGGATTAACAGTGGAAGTGGCGAGCTACTCATGCAGCCATTCACACCCGATAGAGTAGGCATCAACCAGACAAATTGGACGGACATCAATGGACAATATATTTTTCGGGAATTTATAAGCAATGCCAAATCCGGTGGAGGATGGGTCTCTTATCACTGGCCTAAGCCAAACACCAAAGATGAATACCCCAAAATATCGTATGTTGACTATTTTGAAGATTGGGATTGGGTACTAGGCACTGGAGTTTATTTGGACGACATGCGCAGAAGCATATTTTGGGTGGTAGCGAAGGCATCAGGAGCATTGTTTATAGTATTTTTGATATTCGTTGCGGGGGGTGTTGCTTTAATCAATGGCTTTGCAAATCAACTTGAAGCTTTTGCTATAAAAGATGCGCTAACTAACCTCTATACAAAAAGATTTCTTTACGAAATTATTCCAGATATTCAACGAAAGAGTTTGCGGCTTGAAGAAAAGTCTCTTGCGGTAATTTTTATGGATATCGATTTTTTTAAAAGAGTTAATGATAATTATGGTCACGCTATGGGAGATGAAGTATTAGAAACTCTGGGCGAAGTTGTTTCTGAAAAAACAAGAGCAGATGACTACTGTATTCGTTACGGGGGAGAGGAAGTCGTTGTGGTTGGGTTCTATGATGACCTTGAGACAGCCATAATGGCGGCTAACAGGATAAGAGAGTCATTTGGTAAACGCCTATTTGTTTTTAATGGAACTGAATTCAGCGTTAGCTTAAGTGCGGGCATTGCCATATACGATAGTGAAAAAGAAACCATTCAAGAAACATTAGAACGTGCGGATAATAAATTATACGAATCAAAAACCTCTGGTAGAAACTGTGTTTCTTCGTAGACTCCTAAGAAAAAACCTACTCAACGGCACACCTCAATATCTTACTTATCATGCTTAATAGACAACGTTAAGACAGTGATCTATCTAATACTTACTTGATTTTTCTTTGGATAAAAAGAATTCGAAGTCATTGCTTTTTACTAACACGGGCTAGACCCGTATAAAAAGACCTGTGATACGACAGAGGCTCACAACAGCACCACAGGTGTAAATGGATACAAAACTACATATTCGGGTAGTTCGGCCCTCCCATTCCTTCAGGAGTGACCCAATGAATATTTTGTGCAGGATCCTTTATATCACACGTTTTACAGTGCAAGCAGTTCTGAGCATTGATTTGAAAACGTGGTCCCTCTTCTTCCTCAATTATTTCATACACACCTGCCGGGCAAAAACGCTGAGCAGGTTCAGCATACATGGATAGATTTGTCGTTAGAGGAATAGAGGCATCAACAAGCTGCAAATGACAAGGCTGGTCTTCTTCATGATTCGTATTTGACAGAAACACTGAAGACAATTTGTCGAAGCTGATCTTTCCATCAGGCTTAGGGTAGCTGATCATAGAAAATTGCTTAGCCTGTTTTAGCTGAGCATAGTCCGCTTTATTATCGTGTAATGTGAAGGGCAGTTTTCCTTTAAATATATTCTGATCAACAAAGTTAAATGCCCCCCCCATAATAGTGCCAAACTTATGCAGTGCAGGCCCAAAGTTTCGACTGCGATATAGCTCATCATATAGCCAAGATGCTTCAAAGCGTGCTTTATAGTCGCCCAACTCCTTACCGCCCACACAACCCGAACTAACCGCTGCAAAAATTTCTTCTGCTGCCAGCATGCCAGACTTCATCGCGGTATGCGTCCCCTTGATTTTCGAAAAATTTAACGTACCCGCATCACATCCCACCAGCAGACCTCCTGGGAAGGTCATGCGAGGCAAGGCATTCAAGCCACCTTTGGTAATAGCTCTAGCGCCATAGGACACGCGTGTGCCCCCCTCAAGGTGCTGTCTTAATACGGGATGCTGCTTCATTGTCTGAAACTCATCAAAGGGGCTTAAATAAGGGTTGTCATAGTTGAGATCAACAATCAGACCCACCACTACTTGACAGTTATCGGTGTGATATAGGAAGAACCCACCACTGGCATTGCCACTGAGCGGCCAACCCGTCCCATGTAACACAAGACCTTGCTGATGTAATGCCGGATCGATGTCCCATAGCTCTTTCATACCCAAGCCATAATGTTGAGCATCCATCTCTTCACTTAAATTGAACTTTTGATTCAACTGCTGACCCAGGTGCCCCCGACAACCTTCAGAGAATACTGTGTACTTAGCATGTAATTCCATTCCTGGCATATAGCTATCTTTAGGCTCGCCGTCAGCGCCTATACCCATATCACCTGTGGCGATACCTTTTACACTGCCATCTTCTCTAAACAATACTTCTGATGCAGCAAAACCGGGAAAAATCTCAACCCCTAGGCTTTCTGCCTGCTCTGCCAGCCAGCGACAAAAATTACCCAAACTGGCAATATAATTTCCCATATTGTGCATAGTTTTTGGCACTAGCATATTAGGTAGCTTTTGGGCTGTTTCTGCATCTTTTAGCAGGAACAATTGATCCTCTGTAACCGGAGTATTCAATGGAGCATTACGCGATTGCCAATCAGGAAACAACTCATCCAATGCCCGTGTTTCTATTACTGCACCAGATAAAATATGCGCACCAACCTCAGAGCCCTTTTCCACAACACAAACTGTTAGATCTAACATATTTGCTTGAGCCTGCTGCATTAAACGACACGCAGTTGCAAGACCAGCAGGACCGGCACCGACTATCACGACATCAAACTCCATCGCTTCCCGCTCCATATTCTTCTCCTCATTCATGACTGTAAATAACGTATCTACTCCCACCACTGCTATTGATTTAGCAAAGCGCGAAGTGAAATCAAGGTTACATTTATAATTATATGAAATTTCTAAGTCAAATTTTCATGACACATAAACTAGATTATCTAGTAGAAAGTAGAGAATAAAAAATCACAAATCTCAAATAAACAATAATATTTTATTAAATTTCAATAACTTAATAAAAAAATGATTACACATTTTCAAAAACACAAAAGCATCTATTAAATTACTGATTGTTTGCATAATCATAGCTTATGAATTAAAAATTATAAATTTAAGCTATTGTTTTATATGAAATAAAAAAATAATTGAATAAAAAACAAGCAAACCTACTTGCCTTAAAAATAACACCAAGGCAGTATTATGAAAAATAACAATTTAATTTCACGGAAAGCACAATGAATACAATATCCAGTATTGACCCTAATGGCCTTCTTGAATATTCAGTGGTTTACACTGACCGCTCTCTTAACCATATGTCTCAGTCTTTCCAAGGCGTAATGAACGACATATCGTCAACTTTAAAAAAGGTTTACAACGCGCATTCAGCAGTTGTCGTTCCTGGTAGCGGCACATTTGGTATGGAAGCTGTCGCCCGTCAGTTTGCCAGCGACAGAAAATGTATGGTTATCAGGAATGGCTGGTTCAGCTACCGTTGGACTCAAATATTTGAAATGGGCAACATTCCTTCAGAGTCCATTGTCATGAAGGCCCGCAAAACTTCAGACGCATCTGATGCACCTTTTGCTCCTGCGCCAATTGAGGAAGTTGTTGCCAAGATAAAAGCCGAAAAACCCGACGTAGTATTTGCACCGCACGTTGAAACTTCATCTGGGATGATTCTGCCAAACGATTACCTAAAGGCAATCGCCGATGCGGTTCATTGCGTAGGAGGCCTGTTTGTTTTGGACTGTATCGCCTCAGGTACGATCTGGGTGGATATGGAAGCATGTGGCATCGATATTCTGATTAGCGCTCCTCAGAAAGGGTGGAGCGGGTCTCCTTGTTGCGCTTTGGTCATGCTGAACCAAACCGCACGCCATCGTATTGATAACACGCAAAGCGATAGTTTTGCCTGCGACCTTAAAAAATGGCTGCAAATCATGGAAGCGTACGAGAACGGTGGCCATGCTTACCACGCCACTATGCCGACAGATTCTCTTGTCCGCTTTAACCAAGTAATGAAAGAAACCCAAGAGTACGGTTTTGAAAAACTTCACCAAGCACAACAAGAACTGGGTGACAAAATCCGCTCTCTACTCACCAGTAAAGGTATAAAAAGCGTTGCTGCTGAAGGCTTTCAAGCTCCAGGTGTTGTTGTTAGCTATACCCAAGATGAAGCTGTACACAACGGTAAAAAATTTGCAGCACAAGGTATGCAAATTGCTGCAGGTGTTCCTCTTCAGTGTGATGAACCTGAAGATTTTAGAACTTTCAGACTAGGCTTGTTTGGCTTAGATAAATTGTACGATGTCGACACAGCAGTTTCTCGATTCGAAAAAGCACTGGATCAGATATTGGCCCGTTAAGTTACCAAATCACTTTTTAACCCCTTTTCTTCTCGCTGTTCAACACCAAGTTGAGGCCTGAGCGTAAGGCCTCAACTCATTGAATAGTTGGATAAACATTTTCAAATAAAAGGTTATCAACGATGAAAATGGTACCAAAACTCACGCTTAGTGATGCACAAGTTATTATGCAGGCCTGTATTGAAGAAGCTGAAGTTATCGGCGTCGATATGGATATTGCTATTACCGATGACAGTGGCAACTTACTGATATTTCAACGCATGGATAATGCTCGTATTACCAGCATTGATATCTCAATTGGAAAATCATTCACGGCCTCAGCAGCACGAAAATCAACCCGTGCCTATGGCGAAATTAGTGTTCCTGGCAAACCTGCTTTCGGAATAAATACCAGTAACCAAGGTAAATTTTCCATCGTGGCCGGCGGCCTTCCCATATTTGCTGGCGACGATATAGTCGGCGGCGTGGGCTGCAGTTCAGGCACGCCTGATCAGGATGAAATTGTAGCGCTAGCGGGTGTGGATGCTTTTAAAGCTCACATCTACCAGTAACTACCCCTTATTACCTTTACCTCGTTTAGGCGCTTATATCCCATAGCGAGGCCCGTTGCTGTATTTCAGGAGAGACTAACAATGTTTAACAAACAAGACGGTATTCAAGGCTACGATGACGAACTGTGGCAAGCCATGCAACAAGAAGATACACGACAAGAAGAACACATTGAGTTGATTGCTTCAGAAAATTATACCAGCCCTCGTGTCATGGCTGCACAAGGATCATCCCTTACCAATAAGTATGCCGAAGGGTATCCTGGTAAACGTTACTACGGAGGCTGTGAGCATGTTGATAAAGTCGAGCAACTCGCCATAGACAGAGCTTTGCAGTTATTTGGTGCAGACTACGCAAATGTACAGCCGCATTCGGGTTCTCAGGCTAACGCCGCTGTATATATGGCGCTTTGCGCACCTGGTGATACTATTTTAGGTATGAGTTTAGCTCATGGTGGCCACCTTACTCATGGCTCTAAAGTCAGCTTTTCAGGCAAAATGTATAATGCGATCCAATATGGTCTGAACGAAAAAACAGGTGAAATTGACTACGATGAAGTCGAACGCCTAGCACATGAACATAAGCCAAAAATGATTGTGGCTGGTTTCTCAGCATACTCACGAATTGTTAACTGGCAGCGTTTCCGCGATATTGCAGATGCAACAGGCGCCTATCTGTTTGTCGACATGGCTCACATTGCAGGCTTGGTTGCTGCCGGTCTATATCCAAGCCCAGTCCCTCTAGCAGATGTTGTTACAACCACTACGCATAAAACTCTGCGCGGACCTCGTGGCGGGTTGATCATTGCAAAATCCAACCCTGATCTTGAAAAGAAACTCAATTCAGCCGTTTTCCCTGGTGGTCAAGGCGGTCCGTTAATGCACGTTATTGCGGCCAAAGCAGTCGCTTTCAAAGAAGCATTAGAGCCAGAATTTACGACGTATCAACAGCAAGTAATTGATAACGCCCAAGCCATGGCTGAAGTGTTCATAGAGCGCGGTTATGACGTCGTATCTGGCGGTACCGATGATCACCTTTTCTTACTTAGCTTGATCAAACAAGAAATCACCGGAAAAGATGCTGACGCAGCGCTAGGGCGTGCCAATATTACGGTGAACAAAAATTCCGTACCTAACGACCCGCAATCCCCATTTGTAACCAGTGGTCTGCGAATAGGCTCACCAGCCGTCACTAGCCGTGGCTTCAAAACGGAGCAGTGTAAACAGCTAACTCATTGGATCTGCGACATCTTAGCGGACTTAAGTAATGACTCTGTCATCGCCGAAGTAAAACAGAATGTAACAGCACTCTGTGCTGACTTTCCTGTTTATCAATAACCATCACACTTTGTAAATAGTGACTGGCTGCTCTACAGCCAGTCATCGCCTGTTTATTAAATGAATTAAGCTGCATCACCGGTAACGGTGGCACACTTATAGAGGTGACTCACAATGGCTATTAGTCTGTTTGATTTGCTAAAAGTGGGGATCGGCCCATCAAGCTCACATACTGTGGGCCCAATGAAAGCCGCCTTAATGTTTGTTGAAGAATTACAAAAAAATGACCTGCTCTACAACGTGGCACGCATACAAACGCAACTGTATGGATCACTTGGCGCTACAGGTAAAGGACACGGAACCGGTTCAGCCGTCATCATGGGCCTAGAAGGTCATGCACCTGAAAGCATTAATCCGAATATCGTCGAATCTAGAGTAGCTGAGGTCAGCCAAACTAAACGTCTTAAGTTAATGAATCGCCGTGATGTTTTCTTTAATGTCGATACAGGGATTATATTTCACCGCAAAGAAAGCCTACCGTACCACCCTAATGGCATGTCTATAACCGCCTGGAATGCAGACGGTGAAATATTGTCAGAACGGATATATTACTCAGTGGGTGGTGGATTTGTTGTTGATGAAGAAGCGGCTGGCGCAGACCGTATTATGGAAGACGCGACTGAGCTGCCTTATCCGTTCACCAATGGTACTGAGCTTCTTGCTATGTGTGAGAAAGATAACCTCAGCATCAGCGAACTGATGATGGAAAATGAAAAAGCGTGGCGTAGTGAAGAAGAAGTTCGCTCTGGCATTCTGCACTTATGGAAGGTCATGCAGGAATGCGTACAAAGTGGCTTTATTAATGAAGGCATACTACCCGGCGGACTGAAGGTTAAACGCCGTGCGGCAAGCCTTCACAAAGATCTTAAACAACGCACGCGTATGGATATGATCACCCCCTCTCTGGGCGCTCTGGATTGGGTCAACCTATACGCACTCGCAGTGAGCGAAGAAAATGCTGCCGGTGGCCGAATGGTTACCGCTCCTACTAATGGTGCGGCTGGAATTATTCCAGCAGTATTACATTATTATGATAGGTTTTGCCCCAATTCAGATGATGAAGGCGTTATCCAATTCCTTCTGACAGCCACCGCGATAGGCATTTTATGTAAACTCAATGCTTCTATTTCGGGTGCTGAAATCGGCTGCCAAGGCGAAGTAGGGTCAGCCTGCGCCATGGCTGCCGCTGGCCTCGCAGAAGCAACCGGAGGCACTCCCGCACAAGTGGAAAATGCTGCCGAGATAGGTATTGAGCATAATCTTGGCTTAACCTGCGACCCGATAGGAGGTTTAGTGCAAGTACCCTGCATTGAGCGCAATGCGATGGCGTCAATGAAAGCAATTAATGCAGCATCTATGGCGCTTCGCGGAGATGGTACTCATTTTGTCTCACTGGACCATGCCATCAACACTATGCGTGAAACTGGCTGTGACATGTCGGATAAATACAAAGAAACCTCTCGAGGAGGCCTAGCCGTTAACGTTATCGAGTGTTAACCGTTTTTACTTTTAATTTACACCTTGTCTCACCCACACTTTACCCGGTGTAAGCCGGGTCTTTTTTATCCCTTCTCATTTTTAATTTCAACTCTCGTTATAAGCCCAAGATGCGGTACTAGCAAAGCTTACAAATTTATTAATTTCATCCACGTTCTCACTTTCACCCCATTCAAACCCAATAGAACGCTTCGTCTGATCTTCAGTAAGAGGCAACGTAGTGATACGAGACGACGCATAATGTGCGGGTATTATGGCAACGCCAACAGCGGCTTCTACAAGCGCTAATGCTCGATCATCTTGATTAGTTACATAAGCAATATTCAGTTGGACATTATGCTGTTTCAGCAAGTCCTGAATCACCAGACGATGCTCACAATGACTACGGCCAATAAAGGGTTCGTTATCTAAATCGGCAATGCTAATTGATTTTGATAACCTGAGATGATGGTTTCGAGGTAACGCGACAAAATAGGGTTCAGAAAAAAGTAATTTTGAGAGAAGGAAGCTGCGCGTAGTCTGCGACCTGTTTCTTATAGTCGTCAATGCTAAATCAATACGGCTTTCCCGTTCCAGCTTAAGTATCTCAGCGGCACTGGCATCAAACACATCCAACTTAAGATCAGGATTCTCCCGGCGATACTGCTCTATCAGCCGAGCTACCGCCGTAATAGACAAGGTGTTGATGATACCGAGCCGTAGCCTTCGTTGGACTTCATGTTGCTTAAGCTCATCTTTAGCTCTGGCACATTCACCCACAATCGATTTTGCACGCTGTAAGAACTTTCGTCCTGCTGGCGTGAGCACCACATTGCGCTTATTACGGATAAAGAGCTTAACGCCTACCTCTGTTTCTAATTTTGAAATTGAAGCAGACAGCGCGGGTTGAGATACAAATGCACGCTCAGCACCGCGAGTGAAACTCTCTGATTCAGCCGCCGCGAGAAATAGGCGTAACTGTTGCAACTCCATAACATAACCCTTGCTTATCATTACGATACAAACAATCGATTATATTTATTGTAGTTTACTCTCTACACTTTTCCTACTAGAGAAAGCCAAGCACAATAAGCAAGGAGAAAGGTATGTCAGTAACTCAAAGACCTATAGCACTAATTGTCGGTGCCGGAGACCACTTGGGCTCTGCTATTGCTCGTCGTTTCGCTGTAGAAGGGTTTCATATCGTTGCTACACGCCGCCGCGGCAATCTGGATTCACTGGTCAGTGATGTACAAGCATTAGGCTCTGAAGCAACCCCGTTTTACTCAGATGCTCGTGATGAAGAACAAGTCACAACGCTAATAAATGAGGTTGAAACAGAGTTAGGGCCAATCAGTGTTGCCGTATTCAATGTAGGCGGTAATGTTCAGTACAGTGTGACCGAAACAACAACCCAGGTGTACCGCAAAGTCTGGGAGATGTGCGCACTCGCGGGCTTTTTAGTGGGCCGTGAGGTAGCAAAAAAAATGCTACTCCGGAATAAAGGCACCATCATCTTTACGGGAGCCTCTGCAAGCTTGCGGGGGAATAGTGGTTTTTCGGCTTTCGCGGGAGGCAAGCACGCTTTAAGAGCTCTTGCGCAAAGCATGTCTCGAGAACTTGGCCCGAAAGGAATCCATATTGCTCATGTGATTGTTGATGGCCTGATAGAAAACGAAGCGACAAAACAGTTCTTACCTGATCTATTCGCTAGCAAAGGTAAAGACGGCATTATTCAGCCCAATGATCTCGCTGAAGTTTACTGGCAACTCCATAGCCAACCTAAGACCGCATGGACCTTCGAACAAGATGTTCGCCCCTATGCAGAACAGTGGTAATTAACCCTAACTAACTACCCTCTGAGGAATGTTTAATGAGTAAAACCGTAGACTTTTATTATGACTTTATCAGTCCAGCATCCTATTTTGCTCTCGTTCGCTTAACAGAGCTTTGCGAACGAGCCGGCGCGACTATTAACTACAAACCAATGCTGCTTGGAGGTGTTTTCAAAGCCAATGGCAATACCGCTCCCATAACGGTACCCGCCAAATGGGAATGGATAAAAAAAGACTTTGCCCGCCAAGCCAAACATTACAATATTCCCTACCAACTTAACCCGCATTTTATTTTCAGCACTGTTAGCGTTATGCGTGGTTCTTTTTGGGCGCTGGCGCAGGGACGGATCGAAGAGTACAACCAAGCAATGTATAAAGCAGCGTGGGCTGATGGCAAAGATTTGTCTTCTATGGAAGTACTAACACACGTGCTCAATGATGCGGGGTTTGATGCCAGCGTTGTGCTGGAAGCCATGGCACAACCCGAGAATAAACTGGCATTGATTAAGGCAACTGAAGAAGCGGCGGAACGAGGAGTCTTCGGTGCCCCGACAATGTTCGTGAATGATGAAATATACTTCGGCCAAGATCGCTTAGACTGGGTTGAAAGAGCACTTATTTAGTTATCTGTCATAGCGATGGTCGGCTTATGCACGTCAGCCGCCCATCGCTTAGTTTTGTTAGCGCTTTTACCTCAGTGATCAAAACCCTTTATAGAGATATAACAGAAACTCTAATTAATGATTAACAAAGAAGTAGGCAAAATAAAGATTCTTAACTACACTGAACATCAATAATTAGCAACCTTTCATTACAAGTTCCTTATATAACCACACGCATGGAATCAATCTAGATGTTTTTATTACGGAAACTAAAGGCAAAAATATCACAATATGAGAGCGAACTTCTAACAGCCAATTCGGAAAAAGAAGCTGCTCTTTTAGAAGTTCAAGAGCTAAAACAGCTGCTTTCAGAATTCTCAAATAAGCCTCAAGATAGCAGTCTCGATCAAAAACAACTTTGCATAGCGTGGATACAAGGCAACCATCTTGTAACAGATACACGAGATACCATTGCTCATGCGGCTGAGAGCTTGCACTCAGAAAAAGGGTCATTGCATGAATCAATGGATGTTTTTGACCAAACACAACAAGCAGTAAATGTCATTTTGGGCCGGGTAGAAGCCATACAAAGCAACTCCAATACCTGTAATGAAAAAATCGATGGGCTTTTAAGTGTTTCTAAGCAAATTGAAGAATTTGTAGGCATTATTGGCGGTATATCTGACCAAACAAACTTACTTGCTCTTAACGCCGCCATCGAAGCAGCCCGTGCAGGAGAAGCAGGAAGAGGCTTTGCTGTTGTCGCAGATGAAGTACGAAATCTAGCGAAAAAAGCCAGCGAAGCCAGTGAAAATATCGCCTCATTAGTGAAACAAATAGCCATCAAGACAGACGAAGCATCACAAGATATCCAGAGCGTGCAAAACATGAGCTCTGAAGTTGTGGCTTCAGCGGAACAAATACGCAACGGTGTTTCACAAGTAGTCAGCCTCTCAAACCGAATGAACCGTGTCATACAATCAAGCGCTAGTGATGCCTTTATTCAAACCGTTAAGCTAGACCATGTCATATGGAAAAATAAGGTTTATAAAGGCATTATTACTGAAGACCTTAACAACTTTAGCTCACTCACTGACCACACGTCCTGCCGTTTAGGCAATTGGTACTTCACAGGGGATGGGAAAAGAGATTATAGCCATTTACCAAGCTATAGCCGCATAGACGCCCCTCATGAAGAGGTACACAAGCAAGGACTGGCTGCAGTTGAAGCCGCCCGCAAAGGTAAAACCTCTGATATTGCTGCCCACCTACTTAAAATGGAACAAGCAAGCGCCTCTGTGGCTACCTGCCTCACGCAATTAAACGCAGAACTGACCTCATAAGATCCATTCAACAAAGCAAGGATGCTTTGTTGAATACAACATACGGCGACAACTAAGTCTCGTTTAGCCACTCCCCATCCTTTCTTTCAATAAACCGTGCCCTGATACCAAGCAACTCTTTTCTAAAAGCATGATCTAAAAAACGATCTTAAACACACACAAATATTATTGATAATCATTATCGCTTACATTAAGATTAGCTCCACTTTTACTACTATTCTCTATAAGCATCAACCAAGAAAAAGAGAAAACTCCTTACATAAAAAGCCTCTCAACTTATATTTAACTTAAGGAAACATAATGAAAAAAACATTACTGGCCTCTCTGGTTGCTGTAAATATTTGTGCAGTAACACCAGCCATGGCTGAAGACATTCATTCTGAGCTAGCGACGTTAAAAGCGAGAATTCAACAGTTAGAAAAAAATTTAGAGCAGCAAAAAGTACAGCGCTCTGAAGAGCAGAACTGGAGTAAAAAAGTAAGCGTCAGTGGCAGTGCCGAGTTTCTAGGGACAATAAGCGAAAATGACGCGGGTGATTCGAAAAGCGACCTCGACATGGACAGTGTTGAATTAACTATCGATGCTGAAATTAATGACAACATCGCTTTATCTACGACGTTAAAATATGAGGATGACAATGAAGAGCAAGACTTCTATGTTGATGAAGCCATCATTGAAATTGGTTCCGATGATAACCCTTGGGCACTAACATTAGGCCGTACGGGCATACCTTTTTCAGTCATAAACGGCAGCGCATGGACAGACCCTCTCACTGACGACCTAACAGACAACACCGACGATCTAGCCCAATTAAGCTATAGTAATGGCGCCCTCAACACCGATGTTTATATCTTTCGCGCAAAGCATGATAGTGAAGAAGAAAACTCTGTTGAAAACTTCGGCTTCAATGTAGGGATAAACTTTGATAATGGGATGAGCATTGGTGCAGGCTATTTAAATAACATTCGAAATACTGAAGCTTTTGATGCCGATAGCTTAACAAGCAATGACGAAGTGTCTACCTATCGAGTCAATATTTCCTATGAAATTAATGCTCTGGCTTTATCTGCAGAATACATAAAAACAGATAGCTTCGATAATATTTCTGGTCAGCCCAAAGTGACTGTATGGCACACCAGTGCTGACTACGGCTTTGATCTACTTGGAGCACCAGGGAATTTATCATTAGGATACAGTGAAACAGATAATGCAGAACGTCTCACCAATGAAGGTGAGATACTATTCGCCAAGTCCCGCTTAACCGCAGGTGCATCGCGTGAATTAAGTGAGAATGCCGAAGTAATTATTGAATTAGTACGTGAGGAAAGTTACTCAGGTGACAATACTGACAGCTTAAATATCGTACTGTCTACTGCGTTTTGATCCATAGCCTACATGGCCTTCTCCCTATGGAGGCAGTGTAGGCTAACGACTCCCTGCACCCATTGTTATGCTTATACCTCAACCAATGTATATCTCTCGCCGCCATACTGAAAAGTAAGTACATAAAACCTTTCATATCATACGCTTTATGCAATTACCGCAAAGAGTGCTACCTTGCATAAACGTTGTTGCGATTCTCTCGCCTCATAATAGATACGTTTACTACTTGTTGTTCATCACTTTTTCCATATTTATCCGTTATACCCTAACCGATAAAAATGTGTAAAAACCAAGGAGCCTCACATGGCTACAGATGTAGAAATAGCTCAGCAGTTTACACCAAAACCTATTACTAAAATCAGTGAAGCACTAGGGATTAAGGAGCAATACCTATACTCATATGGTAGAGATATCGCAAAAATAGATATAAAAGCATTAACAACGCCCAGCCAAAAAAAAGGAAAGTTGATTCTAGTGTCAGCAACAACACCTACGCCATCCGGTGAAGGGAAAACAACCACCACCATTGGACTAGGCCAGGCATTCACCCAACTAAATGAGTCGGTATGTATGGCACTACGTGAACCCTCTCTTGGTCCCTGTTTAGGTATGAAAGGTGGAGCAACGGGTGGAGGATATAGCCAAATAATGCCCGCAGATCGAATCAACTTGCACTTTACCGGTGACTTTCACGCCATCACTAGTGCTAATAACTTACTCTCCGCGGCATTGGATAATCATATCTACCAAGGTAATGAGCTAAACATCGACCCTCGCCAAATTGTATGGCGCCGTGTCATGGATATGAACGACCGCAGCCTGCGAAAAATCGTCCTAGGCCTTGGCGGTAAAATGCAGGGGATTCCTCGCGAAGGTGGCTTTGATATCACCGCGGCCTCCGAAGTCATGGCCATGCTTTGTCTAGCCAATGATGCTGAGGACTTACAGCGGCGCTTAGAACGAACCTTGATTGGCTTTACTTACCAAGGAAACCCCGTCTACGCAAAACAGTTAGAGATTACTGGCGCAATGATGGCACTGCTTCGTGACGCTTTACAGCCGAATTTAGTCCAAAGTTTTGAAGGTACACCAGCCTTCGTTCATGGAGGACCTTTTGCAAATATTGCTCATGGTTGTAACAGTGTAATCGCCACAAGGATGGCAATGCACCACGCAGACTGGGCAATTACAGAGGCGGGGTTTGGTTTCGATTTAGGTGCTGAAAAGTTCTTTGATATTAAATGTCGCGTCGCTGAATTAGACCCTGATGCCGTTGTATTGGTCACAACCGTACGCGCATTAAAAATGCAT
Source organism: Neptunomonas sp. (assembly GCF_016744175.1). Taxonomy (GTDB): domain Bacteria; phylum Pseudomonadota; class Gammaproteobacteria; order Pseudomonadales; family Balneatricaceae; genus Neptunomonas. The sequence continues at coordinate 32,208 of NZ_JADGEV010000041.1, forward strand.
GGTGGTAAAGATAAAAACGATTTAGAAAAAGAAGATCTTGTAGCAGTGATGCAAGGTTTAGAAAACCTAGACAAGCACATAGAAAGTGTCGAAATATTTAATAAACATCCCGTTGTTGCTCTAAATCGCTTTTCAACTGACTCTGACGCAGAAATTGCCATAATTCGTGCGCGCTGCGAGGAGCATGGTGTTTCTTTTGCAGAAACAAACCATCATGCAGAGGGAGGTAAAGGTGCAATAGAATTAGCTAAAGTAGTCATGGCATCTGTCGAAAAAAATCGCCCTTTCAAACCGCTCTACGAATTAGAGTCTAGCGTCTTAGAAAAAGTGCGTGCCGTATGTAAAGCCATGTACGGAGCAGACGATGTCGCCTTCTCTAAAGATGCAGAAAAAGACCTTAAGCAGGTCGAAAAACTAGGGCTCACACATCTTCCCGTCTGTATTGCAAAAGCACCTAGCTCTTTATCCGACGACCCTGCTTTACACGGAAGACCAAGAGACTTCGAAGTCACTGTTAGCTCCATTCAAATTAATGCAGGTGCGGGATTTTTAGTGATATTAACTGGAAAAATTATGCGAATGCCAGGGCTTCCAAGCAAACCCGCTGCTAATAGTATTCAATTGCTAGAAAGCGGCATTATTGAAGGGTTAGAGTAACAAAATCATAAAAACCTTCTTCTAGCCTAGTGCCAAGCATTCTTTATTTGCTTCTTATCAGCGTTAGGCTAGTTTCCTTGCATCAGCATGGTTGCATTGCCCTGCGCATGGCGCTTTAGGTGCTGCCAAACCTTGTTCACACGGGCGAGTTTTTTTTGTTCCGGATGAACGGCTATCCAAAAAGTACGTACCACACTCGTTTGCTGAGTTAAGACCGGTATTAAATCTGGATGCCTGCGTGCTAAGAAATGAGGTAGCATCGCAAGCCCGAGACCTTCACGTACAGCAACCGATTGAGTCACGACACTGGTGCTTCGAAAGCAAGGATTTGAATTGGGCAGTAACCGTTCTAAATAAGAAAGCTGATCACTAAACACCAAATCATCTACATAACCAATCAGCGGGTGCTTATAAATATCTTCTGGCACATTAATTACTTCTGAACGCTCAAGATAGTCACGAGAGGCGTACATACTAAGACCATAATCACAGAGCTTTGAAACAACGAGCGAAGTATTTGGCGGCTTTTCAATCGTAACAGCTATCTCTACTTCCTGATGTGACCATTTAACGAAGCGCTGCAAAGGCAATAGATCAATAATGATCTGGGGGTTTTGCTGGCAAAAACGAGCTAGCTCAGGAGCAATAAAGTCATTACCAAAAGCCTCAGTGACACCAAGACGCACCTTGCCCTGATTCTCTAAATTTTTACCCTGCAAAATATCATTAGCAGCTTGAGCCCGCTGGTCCATATCACGGGCAGTTTGCAACAATAACTGGCCATGCTCTGTGAGACTATGACCATCGGTACTGCGATCAAACAACTGAGTAGCCAACTGGTCTTCTAAGCGGTGTAATCGCCGCGATACTGTCGATGCATCTATGCCTAAGCGCTTAGCAGCTTGTGATAGCTTCTCCGTACGTGCGACCTCTAAAAAGATCTTTAAGTCATCCCAGTTCATACCTATTCTCTTTGTGAACATAGCTTTGCAATTATGCAAGGCTGCATTGCCATACTGTCTATTGTTAAGAAGATACCCTGCCGCTATCCTCGATACCAATATAAATACACTGTTTGCATAAATGCAGCTTTATATGCAGTGCAACATAACCCAGATATCTATTAACGATATCCCTGGAGGTAATAATGAGCATTCCCCAAGTATCAATGATTATTAACGGCGAACAAGTTGAAACCACCAGCGGCATTTGGGCTGATGTACTTAATCCTGCCACTCAAGAAGTTGTTGCCAAAGTACCGTTTGCAACACTTGATGAAGTCGACACTGCTGTCGCTAGCGCAAAAGAAGCTTTCAAAAGCTGGCGTAAAGTGTCCGTCGCCAAACGCCAAGCAATTATGCTGCGATTCCAACAGTTGGTACGCGACAACACCAAAGAACTCGCCGAACTCATCAGCTTAGAACACGGTAAAACACTACCTGATGCCGAAGGAGAAGTGGGCCGTGGACTAGAAGCCATCGAGAATGCCTGCCTAATCACTAAACTCCAGTTAGGCGAAATAGCTGACAATGTTGCGGGTGACGTTAATGTGTATACGCTCAACAAACCACTCGGTGTTGGTGTGGGTATTACTGCATTTAACTTCCCGATTATGCTGCCTTGCTTTATGTTCCCGATAGCCATCGCATGCGGTAACACATTTGTTTTAAAGCCTTCTGAACAAGACCCTACGTCAACTATGCGCTTAGTGGAGCTGGCGATGGAAGCGGGCGTTCCTGCTGGTGTGTTGAATGTCGTACACGGTGGTGCTGATGTTGCTAACCGCCTTGCAGAGCATCCTGATGTTAAGGCGCTATCTTTTATCGGTTCAACTCATGTCGGCACATCTCTTTATAATCGCGCCAGCAACACGGGTAAACGCGCACAGTGCATGATGGGGGCAAAAAATCACGCGGTTATCATGCCTGATGCGAATAAAGACCAAGCAATTAACCATATGCTGGGATCTTGTTTTGGTGCCGCAGGTCAACGCTGCATGGCCAACGCCATTGTCATTTTGGTAGGTGAAGCACGCGAATGGCTACCAGAAATGGTTGAACGCGCTAAGAGCATGATCGTGGGTCCTGGCAGCAACCGTGACGCAGATTTAGGGCCACTCGTTTCTCCACAAGCACAAGCACGTGTTGAAGGACTCATTGAGACAGGTGTTCAGCAAGGCGCATCGTTATTGCTCGACGGTCGTGGTGTCGCCGTTGAAGGTTATCCACAAGGCAACTTCGTCGGCCCTACCTTGTTTGCTGACGTCACTACTGAAATGGATATCTACACTCAAGAAATATTCGGTCCTGTTATGTGTGTGATGGGCGCTGATGACCTAGAAAGTGCTACTGATATTATCAACGCTAATGAAAATGGTAATGGTACTGCTATCTTTACCAACTCAGGCTGGAGCGCTCGCTGGTTCGAAAATAACGTCGATGTAGGCCAAGTGGGCATCAATATCCCAATTGCAGTACCGGTTGCCTACTTCAGTTTTACAGGATCACGTGCATCTAAACTAGGTGACTTAGGACCTAACGGCCAACAAGCTGTACAGTTCTGGACTCAAACAAAGACTGTTTCAGCTCGCTGGTTTGAGCCTGGCACAACGTCTAATAAAGTCCACACTACTATCTCTATGAAGTAATTAGTTTCTTTTCTTGCCAGCAAACCTAGTTGGCAAGAAAATATAACAGCGGAGGGAAGCCTCCGCTTTTTACAAGCCGCTAAAAAAACGATCCTTTAATACCGTAAAAAAATCAGCTTTAAATACTTTTATATTTTCTTTCCGGCCTACCGACACTGCCGTAGCTCACTTCTGCAAAAAGCTCGTTATTGCTTACCAAAAATTCCAAATATCGGCGCGCAGTGGTTCGACTGGCACCAATACGCTGACCAACCTCCTCTGCATTGAGTGGCTCACTACCCATATCAACAGCGTTTCTGACCTTATCTAGGGTAAGCGCATCCACCCCTTTTGGTAAACGGACACCTTGTACATTACTCGCCTGTCCAACGCTACTATGAGGCAAGAACGCATCCACATCACTTTGCACAATAGACTGCATCGCCTGAAGCTTTTCTAAATGATTAAGGTAGCGCTCTAAGGTTTCTTGCAAGCGCTCAAACACCAATGGTTTAAGAATATAATCAAACACACCACCATGCAGGGCCTCTCGAAGCGTATCTACTTCTTTTGCTGCGGTCACTAAAATCACATCCACATGACTGTTTTTACTGCGTAATTGGCGTAGCAAATCTAAACCTGTACCAGACGGAAAGTAGATATCTAATAGCAATAGATCTGGCTGCAACACCTCAAGTAGGTCTTCTGCATCCTCCAAACCATGAGCAATGCCTATCAACTCAAAGCCAGCTATTCGCTCGAGAAAACGTTTTTGAATCTCAGCTATTTGCGGATCGTCTTCTGCAATTACAACGCGTATCGGGTTCATACTGTATTCTTATTTTTAGGGATGTAGATAATAAAACGACTTCCTTTTTCGTCTCCTTGTTCAAGCGTAATGGTGCCACTAAGGCTTTTCAGTAAACCTTTCACTAGATGTAAGCCAATGCCATGTCCTGCTTCTGGTTTACTGGTAAAACCTTTCTCAAAAATCTGTTGCTGCTGCTCCTTAGTAATACCAACTCCCTGATCTTCAATTTCAAATATCAGATCATTACCCAGATCTGTCATACTGATCATTACTTTGCCTCCAGAACCTTTCTGCAACAAGGTGGCTTCCAAGGCATTGTCGATCAAGTTACCTAGAATACTCACTAACTGCTCTCGTGGTATGTGACTAGACAACTCCGCCATATGGCTATCGGGGTCAATAACTAGCTGTAATCCAAGCTCACGAGCACGGTTATATTTACCTAAGAGAAAACCTGCCAACACAGGGTCAGGTACAGCATCTAACAGTAAGCTAATAAGTTCTTGATGAGCTTGTGTCTCTTGGCCAATAAACGCTAACGCTTCACTTTTAGCGTTAATCTGAATCAGTCCCGAAATAGTATGAAGCTTATTTGAATACTCATGTGCCTGACTGCGTAAATTGTCTGCATACTGGCGAATACGTGTTAATTTTTTACTCACCAAATCAAGCTCATCTTTGCGACGAAAACTTGAAACAACACCCGTAATATTCTCACCTTGATGCAGCGGTATGCGGTTCACTATATAGCTATCGTTGCGCAGCCATACTTCATAGTCGAACTGAGGCTTACCGGTGCTTAGCACCTCTAACATGCCGCTTTCAGGCAGTATTTCTTCGATGGACCTACCCGTTAATTGTGTCCCTTCAGATAACCCCAGCGTTTTAATCGCATTGCGGTTAAACGTGGTAATTCCACCCTGATTGTTAATCGCAATAATGCCTTCACGCACCGACTCTAGCGTCGCTTTCTGCTCATCAAACAAGCGGGCAATCTGCTCGGGTTCTAAGCCAAAAATCGCTCTTTTAAAGTGATTAGAAAACCACACAGCAATAATAGCACTGAGCATGAAGGAGATAGCAATGACAATAAT
>NZ_JADGEV010000042.1:0-10834 GCF_016744175.1 Neptunomonas sp.
GGCGTTTAGGTTATTAATAATATTCCTTCTGCCCATTTTATGACTCAACGCTCTCATCATTCATATTGAGCTTAACATTGGGGTTTAGGTAGTATGCACCGGGCCCATTCTCACTTACTTTATCCTCGGGGTTAAACAGCGCGCAGTCTGTGACTGATAAGCAACCACAGCCAATGCAGGTGCCTAGTGTGTCTCTCAGACGGGTAAGTTGGTTGATTCGTTCATCTAGAGCTTCTTTCCACGCTTGTGCAAGATTATTCCAATCACTTGCGGTGACCGTCTTGTCGTTAGAAAGCCCGCTCATTGCATGTTTAATTTCTTCTAAGGGGATGCCTGTTTTCTGTGCAACTTTAATGACGGCAAGTTTCCTTAACACACCTCTTGGGTAGCGTCGGTGATTACCATTGTTTCTTTGCGAGCAGATAAGACCTTTCGATTCATAAAAATGAATGGTTGAAACAGGAAGCCCGCTTCTTGATGAGACTTCCCCAACCGAGAGCTCTTTTTTGGGTTCAGGTTTAGTTTTCATATTGATAAATATCTGCTGATCTCAAGTAATGTTGAGATTTTAAAATGTGCTACATTATTTTGCAAACCTCCCGTTAACGGTTCATCTTTAGCCGCTAATATGGCTTAAAATATCTGAAGGTTCATGGCGAACAATCTTCAACGGCGTTGAAGAAAGAAACCGCTCTTTTTGAGCGGTTTTTGTGTATTAAGAAGCATTACGTTAATGCTCTAATGATGATCCTTCTCAGGTAATAATTCCGGAACATCAATATCGACCGGTTGCTTTTTGGATGTTAGGTAGAGCCATGCAAACCCAACTAAGCCTGCAGTGAGTGATGCAAATAGGATCCCTGTTTTAGCCATAAGTAAATCTTCAGGGTGATTAACAAAGCCCAGTTCAGCAATAAAAATAGACATGGTAAAGCCTATTCCACCCATGAATGACACACCGATGATGTGATTCATATTAAGCCCTTTGGGCAATTCGCTTACGCCAAGCTTTACGGCTACCCAAGTGAAACCAGCGATCCCTATTAACTTTCCAAACACCAAGCCTAAGCCTATTCCCATGGCTACAGGATGAGAGAGAACGCTACCAATATTTGCAAAGTCTATAGGAACACCTGCATTGGCAAGAGCAAAAATGGGGATAACGAGATAGGCAGATGAAAGGTGAAGCTTGTGTTCAAGAGTCTGGGCTGGCGCCTGTACTAAGTTTACGCCATTACCAAGTGCTCTAACCCGAGAGCGAAGCGCGTCATTGACGAGGATGTTTTCATTCTTTTTAAAGGCAGACTTTATTTTCTCAACACCTTCCTGAATTTGGGAAAGGAATCGCTTCGGATCATATTTGGGTTTCATTGGAATTGTAAAGGCCAATATAACCCCAGCTAATGTGGCATGGATACCACTCTTAAGCATGGCTATCCACAGGACAATGCCTATGAGTATATAGGGCAGCAGCGTGCGTACTCCTCCCAAGTTGAAACAAAGCAAAATGAAAATTGAGAAACCTGCCAGCATTAGAGCAGTTACATTGAGGCTTTCGGTATAAAAAAGCGCAATAACTATTACTGCACCTAGGTCATCAACAATAGCAAGAGCAACGAGAAACATCAGAAGACTTTGGGGAACTCTATTACCCAATAATGCTAATGCTCCTAGTGCGAAAGCGATATCGGTTGCCATTGGAATACCCCATCCATCTAGGGTATGCCCACTTGGGTTGATGGATATATAGATCAAAGCGGGAACCAACATACCGCCCACAGCGGCAATAATCGGTAACAAAGCTTGCTTCACATTAGCAAGTTCGCCTACCAGAAGTTCACGCTTTAATTCCAGGCCTACCACCAGAAAAAATATGGCCATTAAGCCATCATTGATCCAGTGGTGAAGTGATTTAGATAATTGAAAACCTTCTAGCCCAATAGTGAAATAGAGCTTAAAAAAATCATGATAGTGATGAGCAAGCGAGCTGTTAGCAATAAACAGAGCGATAACTGCACACAGCATCAACAATACACCACTGGTCGTTTGCCTGTGGATAAACTCATCAATTGGGGAGAGTACTTTGTCGAATGCGCGCTCCCAAGGCGCTATGTACTCTTTCCCTAAAAGCCTGCGCTTGTGCTTCATTATGATCTCCTTTTGAGATTTAGCTCACACTGTATAAAACTCACAAAAGATGTATGTTTAATTATTTCGCGCAAGATTTCACCTATTTATTGCCAATGAGTACTTATGACTGCTGACAAGGATAAAGATTTCGTAAAGCTAGATAAACAGAGCTGGCTTTTTTTAAGTCTTTGCTACTGTTAGCGCTTTTAACTTCTTTAAGAATAGCGCTTATTACAACTTTTTCTGAGGTTTTCTCTGGTATGCAAAAGCCTGCATAGAAAGTTGCTGGTACAGCTGCTTGGCGCTCACCTACACGCGTTTTGAATGCTCTTTTGACAAAGTCAGATGGCTCCTCGTTTTTAATATACGTGTTAAACCGCTTAATAATGACACGGTCGGTCAATTGAGCTCCAGCTAAAAATCCGGCAACATAGGTACTATCTATATCATCATTGTGCATGCTTTCTGCAAGTAACGCTGGGGAGAACAAACAAGCTATTATTGTGAAGATGTGCGCAATTTTTTTCATTATTTCACCTCTGGTGTTAAATGACGGTATTACTGACATTATCGTTTACTATTATTCTCTCAACCTAAAAGCCCTTTCTGCTTGAAAGAGCGATAAATTATTATGTGGTGCTTTCTATATAGATAAAAATTGATAATAACTATGTTATACATAGATAATCATCTATGTATTGGGTTATCCCTTATGGCTAAGTTACATTCAAGGATTGGCACATTTCGGCAATTAGAGATTTTACTGGCTGTCTATCAGACGGGATCAATCACGGCGGCTTCAAAAACATTATTTCTGACTCAGCCGACAGTGTCGATGCAACTCAAAAAGCTTTCGGATGCGGTGGGAGTGCCGATCTATGACCATGTTGGGCGTAAGCTGATATTTACACAGGCCGGCTTAGAAGTTATCCACAGCGCCCGTGAAGTTTTGGGTGGTATAGAGCGCCTCGAAATGAAGCTATCAGATATTCAGGGATTGAAGTCGGGTACATTGCGTTTGGCTGTTGTCACTACCGCAAAATACTTTATCCCGCATCTCTTGGGTGAGTTTTTAAAACTCTATCCCGATATCGATATAAATTTTAAGGTAGGTAACCGTCAGCAGATCATGGATCGATTAGCGAAAGGCGAGGATGATTTCTATGTTTTTAGCCATCCGCCTGAAAGCTCTAAGCTCCATTTACATGAGTTTTTACCGAACCCTTTGGTCGCGATTGCTCAAAAGAATCACCCTCTTGCGGATGAAAAATGCATTCCATTATCGGTATTTTCTGACCAGCCGTTTTTGATCCGTGAAACGGGATCCGGTACTCGTTATGCGGTAGAGAGGCACTTTGCTCAGCATGGGGTTCGACCAAATGTGAGGATGACCATAGAAAGCAATGAAGCCATAAAACATGCGGTGATGTCTGGGCTGGGAGTATCTATTCTATCCAGCCACACGCTTGCGTTTGGCGGCAGCGGAGGGTTGGTTGAGCTGGACGTACAACAATTACCTATTACAACTAAGTGGTATCTTGCAAACTTGCAGGCAAAGAAGCTATCTGTTGTTGCACAAACATTTCTCGAGTACGTAACAGACTATGAAAGAGAAAGTATGCTCTCGCAAATGCAGGAAAAGTATAAATAATAGCTATAAAGCAGCCAATTGGCTGCTTTATAGTGATGAGAAAATACTGCTCTACTCAAAGTAAAACTAAACGCGTGCACCTAACATACGTTTCAATGTCCCATCTTTATCGATGAAATGATGTTTTAGAGTACCAAGTACATGCAGCACCACTGTGAGTATTAGTAGTTTCGCGCCTAAGCCATGGATAGCGCCACCAATATTAGCTATCAATTCATTGCCCTCCCCTGCAGGGATTAACTCCAACCCAAATACCGTAATAGGATAACCTCCTCCAATAGACATGAAGATGCCAGAAACAGGCATAAATACAGTACCGGCAAGTAAGAATATATGAGCAAGGTTTGCAAATTTTTGTTGCCAGAGAGGTGTGATTGTTACTGGGGGCGGTAGTTTGTTACGTAGCCTATGTACTATGCGGTAGAGTGCAAAAAGTAGTATAAAAACACCAACCGATTTGTGTATGCCCATTAGCAAACCCTTATCGGCTGAACGAGGCATCTCTTCTAAGTAGACCCCGAATGCTAGGCTACCGATCATTGCGAATGCAATCAGCCAATGAAGACTGATGGTGTGTTTAGAAAATCTTGATAGCGTATCCATATTAATGACTCAAAACGAAACTAGGAGGATAAAGTTTAACGGCTCTCCTATGAGTTATTAATAACTGAAAATGTAAAGCTAGGTAAAGATTTGTAAAACGCGTATTCGACCTTTAAAAAGAATAAGTGAGTGCATACTTATGTTGTTAACGTTAATGCTTGACCCGTCATATATAGCTGTTAAATTAGCGTTGTCTCACAATTAATTCCGCACTGGAGGGTATTCATGTTTGTAGTCAACACCTTCCGGGCAGTCGTCTGATCTCACGTAACACCTGATTTCTCTGCCCGGTTTCTAAGCCGGGGCTTTTCAGCCCCTGATGAAACGTTTCTATGATGCTTTTATGCATCAGGGCTTATTATGACTACAAATTACTCTTTATCCCAATTGGGTTGGACGTCCTTTTTTCTGCAACAGCTTTCTCTTGATGAGTGGGGTGTCTGTACTCCTTCACGCGTTGTTGCACAGCACCGCTCTTATCTCGAATTGATTAATGAACACGGAAAGCAAAAGTTATCACTCGCCAGTGATATGCCACTTCTTACGGTAGGTGATTGGCTTCTACTTGACGGCGCCGGCCACTTTCATCGGGCATTAAAGCGGTTATCGTTTTTCTCGCGCAAAGCGCCAGGTAGTAAGTTAGTATCTCAATCTATTGCAGCCAATGTTGATACCGTTTTTGTGACGTGCTCACTTAATAGCAATTTCAGCTTGAACCGTATTGAGCGGTATTTGTCCCTTGTGAAAGACGCTGGCGCCGACGCTGTTGTGGTACTGACCAAAGCTGATCATTGTGAAGATGCCATCAGTTATGTTCGTAAGGTTCAGGCACTAGATCCTCTATTGGTTGTTGAGGCCGTAAATGGGCTTGATGCTGCAAGTGCTGAATGCTTAGATGTCTGGTGCCGCGAAGGAAAAACCGTTGCGTTACTAGGTTCTTCTGGCGTTGGAAAGTCGACATTGATCAATACTTTGCTCGGACATGAAGAACAAGCAACAGGCTTGATACGTGATGCTGATGGCAAAGGGAGGCACACTACCACAGCGCGGACTATGCACTTTATGGCTTCTGGAGGAATTCTTTTAGATTTGCCCGGGATGCGAGAGCTGCAAATTGCAGACTGTGAACAAGGTGTTAAAGAGACTTTTACGGATATTAGTGACTTAGAAAAGCAATGCAGATTTAATGATTGCCATCATCAAAACGAGCCTGATTGCGCTATACAAGCGGCTATTGCATTAGGGAAACTGGAAAGCCGGCGTTTAGCTAGCTTTAACAAACTAATGCAGGAGCAAGCTTTTAATAGTGCCTCGTTGGCTGAAAAACGTGCTAATGATCGATCAAGAACTCGTTATTACCGCTCTGTTTCATCCCATGCTAAACAGCGTAAAAAAGGATGGTCATAGTCCTTAGGTCTCGGGTTTAAACCACAGCGACGGCCAGTGCCGTCGCTGTTTTGTATCGCTGAGAGTGTTTAAGAGTGATATAAGGCCTATTATTGCTCATATTTTATGAGTTGAACCTGAGTGATCTCTTTACGAATAATCTGTGTTTCAGTACCGCTAACGAGTAGCTCTGGCAGAATACTTCGGCTGTTATAAGTAGAGCTCATCACCGAGCCATAAGCACCTGTGCAGAGAAAAGCGACGAGCCCCCCTGCTTTGAGTGATTCACTTAATGGGTAGTTACGCGCAAAGGTATCAGTGCTTTCGCAGATAGGACCGACGACGTCATAGTGGCGCATACAAGAGTCATTATCAGTATTGGTTGGCACAATGGGGTGTGACGCTTGGTAGAGCGCGGGTCTCATTAAATCGTTCATGGCAGCATCAAGAATCAGGAACGGGTTGGGTTGCGCTTCTTTGATATAGGTTATACGTGATACCAACACACCCGCGCTGGCTAATAGAGAGCGCCCAGGCTCAATGATAATACGCCCTTTGAAACCGGCTGTAGAGTGCGCTATTTCTTGAGCAACAGATGCTAAATCTAAGCTTGCTCCCTCCCCATAATCGACGCCAAAACCTCCCCCTAGATCAAGACTGTCGATGGAAAAGTCCTCTTCTTCGAGTTTTTCTACCAAAGCCATTAATTTATCAATCGCTTGGCAGTAAGGAGCAGCACTTTGAATCTGTGATCCTATATGCATTGCTAGCCCGCTAAGTTTTATCCAAGGGTGGTCTGCATAGCGCTGATAGAGAGATAAGGCCTGCTCTATCGGGATGCCGAATTTATTGCCTTTGCGACCTGTTGTAATGTTTTTATGAGTGTCGACTGCTACATCAGGATTAACGCGAAGTGCCGCGCAAATTGCCCCGGTGTGCGGTGTTGCCAACGTAGCGAGTAGCTCCAGTTCTTCTACCGATTCGACATTAAACTGACCAACACCGGCTGCAATAGCCAGCGTGAGTTCGGTAGATGTTTTACCTACTCCCGAAAATATCATTGATTTTTCAGGTATCCCAGCTGCTTGAGCGCGTAGCAGTTCTCCGCTAGATACAAGGTCAACGCCTAACCCTTGTTCGGCAATAAGCTTTAAAATACTAATATTGCTATTAGCCTTCATTGCATAGTGAATATCTATGCCATGAGGGTTGAATGCTGTCTTGCAGCGCTGGATATTTGTTAGTATTTGGGCTTTAGAGTAGCAGTAAAAAGGTGTGTTTGTTTTTGTCGCAATTGACTCAATGCTACATGACTCTATGTGTAGCTGGTTCTCAGAGTAAAGAATATGTTCTGTAAGTGGCGATGTCATTATGAAGACCTATATGATGATAAAAGATACTGACTATGTGTTAATAAGCTTACGAAATTAGATCTTTAAGAACTGCTGCTAAATGTATCTAATTTGCTGTTAAAGTGACGTTATTTCAGTAATATTGCCGTAAATAAGGGTGATTAGTCGGTGGGAATGGTTTGGGTTGCTCGTTTGTAAAACTTGAAGGTAATTAGAGAGGTGTAATGGATAAATTCGATAGTGCTATCTTGGACCTGCTTGCGCAAAATGCACGACAGCCATTTGCAGCAATCGGTGAATCTATTGGCTTGTCACGTACGGCGGTTAACGATCGCGTTCGTAAGCTAGAAAATCAGGGTGTGATTAGTCGTTACACCATAGAGCGAGGAGATGCACAGGAGCGACAAAGTGTATGTGCTTATTTTGAATTGACTTTTCGACCCTTTGATTTGCGTGCAGTTAAGCAAGATATAAAAGCGATAGTGGAGGTTCGCCAAGCACATGCTTTAAGTGGAACAACAGATGTTTTGGTGTTTGTCGAAGCGCGCTCAATGGAGCGCTTGACCGAAGTACGACAGCAGCTTTCAGAATTGCCGCAATTGGAAAAAATTGTCACGTCTATGGCGTTGGAGCAACTCACCTAATGCAGGAGTATCAGCTAACCTAAGATTCAAAATGACATACCCGGATATGACTTGCTAGGTGCAAGTAGAGGTTTTGTGCTATTTACATTTGTGGTTAACGTGATCATTTGAAAAGGCATTCCTTTGCCCTATCTAACAATTCTTCTGGTATTTACAGAGTATGAGCTGCTGAGTGTTCAATTTGTTTCCACTGTAATGCTGCTGTTTTGATGGTGCCTTTTTTATCTTTTAAGTAAAGCTTATATATTTCTTCGTTAAGAAATACATACAACTTTCCATCAACAATGCTGGCAAAGTTCGGGTCACCATCAAACTTCTTCCCAACAGAAACCCCAAAAGTGCAGAAGCCACCGTTTTGAGGTACATAGCTATTCGGAGCACTTTGGAATAGCGTCATACTTTTTTCATTACTGAAATAGTAAGCAACACCATTATACGTAGCCGTAAATTGGGCGAGTCCTTCGGCGGCATTTCCTGTCTTAATCACGGCAATGGGGTCAACACCATGTAATCCTAGTGGCGCCCCTGCTGCTGTTAGGCCGGGCGCTACATTATGTTCGTCAGCGGCGTTGGCTAAGCTAGAAATAGAAAGAGAAGCAAGTAAAGCAACAGTGCTAAACCCAATGCTGTTCATTAGCTGTTTCGAGAGAGTATTCGACATTGTATTCACCTGTTATCAAAATAATTCACACCAGAGCTTGTGCTTGGTTGCATATAGTTTTGATTAGCTGATACTAAATGTAAATAATGCGTTATAAAATTGGTATTGTTTGCATAGTTAACGAGACGATATGTATTGTTTATGCTATTTGCCTGAATTCTCGAGGAGCCATGCCGAACTTTCCGGTGAACGCGCGAGTAAATGATGATGCGGATTGATAACCCGTTCTAGAAGCGATCTGTTGAACACTCATTCTAGACTGCTCCAATAATGCCCCCGCTTTTTGTAAGCGCCAGTCTGATAAGTAAGCCATTGGTCCCACTCCAATCAATTCATTGAAACGGTATGCAAAGCGGCTTCGTGACATAGCAACTTCAGTGGCTAGTGATTCGACGGTCCAAGAGTTATCAAGCTGTTCATGAATTAATTGCAATGATTTACCAATCTTGGGGTCATTAAAGCCTTCAAGTAAGGATAGAAGTTGAGGTGTTTCGCTGATGCCTGCTTTCAGTAGTTCAATGAATACTATTTCAGATAACCTGGTTATTGATGCTGCAGCACCCAACTGGTCATCAAATATGCGCTGGGTAATTAAACGCATAATGTTGTCCAGCAATGGATGTTTTGCTCGACAGCTGTTGGCCATAAGAAGATAGCTTGGCAGTATTTGTAGAATGGGGTGGTCAGCTTGTTTCCTGAAGCTCAGATGACCGCATACCATTTGTGTTGTAGCACGAGAGTCACCCTCTCCTACGGTCAGTACTCCCGCACCTGTATATCCAGTCTCATGTAGTACTTCTTCAAGTGGCGGTGCGCTTGCATCAGGGCTATCAAGTAGCTCATGTTGCATTCCACGGGGAATCATAATGAGATCCCCAGCGTGAAGCTCAATACATGTGCTGTCGTTTACTCTAACAAAACATCGGCCTTGTATAACAAGGTGAAACCTTGCTACCCCTTCATGATGTGGGACGGTTACTCCCCAGGGTGCGCAGAAATCAGTTCGAAAATAGAGTGCGCCTTTGAGCCCTAATGTAGTGAATATGTCGTCTAAAATATCCATAGTATTCATTTCATCTCATAAAATAGTACATAATGGCTAGAATACAGTTCAATGAATGAATTAGTAAATCTTTGAGTGAAAATCCTTTGTAGTGTTTTATTGGGACGTCTCTTAGCAGGATTCACTCGGTCTTTTTCACCATAAATAATACATTCCACATGGTAGGTATATGTACCCTCAGTTAATCAGAGGAGACACCTCCATATAAACAATTGGATTAGCCTAGTGTCTAGATGGCAAAGTTATCCCATTAATGGACAAGTGCCACAGGCAAGGTTGATTCATGTCAGAACAAACATCTCCTATACATAAGCCACAGGCAGTACTAACTGCTGAGCCCCGCAGTAGACCAATACCCAAGGTAATATTAAAAGCACGTAGTAGTGATATATGGCATATGGGTATCATCGTGGCTGTAGCCATAATGACTGGAGCAGTCACATTACAATTTGTATCTATAGATATGACTATTGTTGCTTCGCTCACTGTACTTTGTATTGGTCTATGGGCGACAGGGGCTGTTCCTGAGTACTGGCCAGCATTAGCATTTTTTCTAATCGCTGTGGTTTTTGAGCTTGCGCCTGCGGAGGTTGTTTTCTCCGGCTTTCAGTCCTCTGCTTTTTGGTTACTATTTAGCGGTATGGTTATTGGAGCAGCTATACGCCATACCGGGCTTGGTAAGCGTGCTGCGGGGCTTCTATCGCGTATGCTGGGTTTGCGTTATGTCGGTGTGATTCTAGGCATTGTTGTTTTTAGTGTTTTATTGGCATTTGTGATGCCTTCTTCAATGGGGCGTATAGTGTTGTTGATTCCTATTATTATCGCACTTGCTGACCATATGGAGTACAGCTCAGAATCTAATGGCAGAATAGGTATGCTAACTGCTGCGGCTTTCGGGACCTGGTTACCCGCTTTCGCTATTTTACCTTCCAACGCACCTAATATGATATTGGCTGGAATGTCAGAAAATCTATTTTCATACGAGGTTTCATATTGGGATTATTTACTACTGCACTTTCCTGTATTGGGCCTTATGAAAGCGGGAGTTTTGGTTTTGCTCATTGTGTGGCTATTTCCCGATAAAGGGCCATCAAGCCAGATAGCATATGAAAAAAGCATTTTTCCAATGGCTCCGGCGGAACGGTACCTATCAGTTTTATTGGGACTGTGCTTAGTGCTGTGGCTTACCGATGACATGCATGGTATCTCTCCCGGCTGGATAGGGCTAGCGGCAGCACTTTATTGTTTATGGCCTTATTCAATGTTGGCCTCTAAAAACTGCTTAGATCAAGATATTAAGTACGGGTCGCTGTTTTTTGTAGCGGGTATTCTGGGGTTGGGAGC
>NZ_JADGEV010000042.1:10934-36593 GCF_016744175.1 Neptunomonas sp.
AATGGAAATACATCAGTTAAAAACGCTCGTTACGGTTGCACGCGAAGGAAGCATAACGCGTGCAGCAGAACGACTTTACTTAAGCCAGCCTGCCGTTAGCGCCCATATAAAAGCCATCGAGGAAACACTGGGGCTTACCTTATTTGAGCGTACCCATAAAGGGATGAGTTTGACTAATGATGGGCAGCGATTACTCGTAAAAGCGGAGCAGATACTGTCCGTTCATCGTGAGTTTATTGAGGAGGCTGCCAGTATCAAAGGACGTGTTTCAGGGAAATTGCATATTGGTGCGGGTGGGAATGCAAGTACTGAGATACTGAGTCAGCTACTCATACGTCTTTCTGAACACTTTCCAGAGGTAGAGGTTGTTGTGCATCAGTATGGAACATCAATCGATATTCAGAAGGGTATCCGCGATGCTCGTCTAGATGCGGGTTTCTACAGTGAGGTTGGAGAAACAGATGCTACCTTTATGGCCATCGAGGTTTCTCGTTTTGGTATATTTCTGGCAGCGCCTGTGGGGTTGGTTCCTATTAGTCAGTCTTTAGATTGGTCTGAGCTCGAAAAATTACCCTGGATATGCCCTACCTCTAGCACATGCTGTGGGCGTGCAGCAGAGCGCTTGTTTCAGGAGCATGGAATCCAACCTAAGCAGATTATCAGCATCGACAATGAAAGTGTGACTCAAACATTAGTTGCTGGTGGTGCTGGTATCGGTTTATTGCATGCAAGCTCAGCTAAAGATACGTTATCTGATGGAGAAGTTGAGTTGTTATGTGAAGTGCAGAGTACGGTTAGAGTACTCTTTGCTCATCTCTCTAGCCGCAACCGTGATCCACTATTGAAAGCCGTAAGCTCGTTATTGTGTCGTTAGTTAGCTCTGTTAGCTAATTGTTTTAATACTACAGATTGTAGTGTGTTGTAGGTGACTAGCCTTTGTTGATATTAGTTAACTCACCGCTTTTCGGTATTGAGCTGGAGTTACACCGACATGTTGTTTAAAGATTCTCCCAAAATGACTCTGATTATTAAAGCCACATTGCAGCCCTACGTTGGTTAATGATGTCTGCTGTTCAGTTGATGAGGCTGCTAGTAATTGTCTTGCTTGATCAATTCGCAGTTGAGTAACATATTGGTGCGGAGTGCATGCCATACTCAGCCGAAACATTCTGTTGAAATGAAAGGGGCTGAGTTGTGCCACGATAGCTAGCTCTTCTAACGACACAACATCGCTAATCTTGTTATGAATATACTCCACAACTCTGTTTCGAACGGTGGTTGTTAGTCCTCCGCGAAATAATTCTGGAGCAGAACCAAGGCGTATATGTTGTTTTAGTATATGCAGTAATATTGTTTCGCTACTCTGTTGTAACGCCAAATAATCACTACTGTCTTGCCAATGTAAGGCAAGTACTTCGCTATGAAGGATCTGAACTAGTTGTGGGTCATTGGCATAGGTTAAGTCGGGTAGTTCTATGCAGCGAGGGTCCAAATCAAAAGCGGTGACTGCTAATTTGCGAAGAGCATCATCGCTAAAATATAGATGAAAAAACTCAAGATGGCTTTCTATTTCCCATTTCGAATCATGTCCTACAGGGAAAAGACAAACACTGCCCGGTTCTCCTCTCAGCTGTGGAAGATCACATCTTCTAATTTGAGGGCCACCACCTTCTAGGTAAATGCTAAGCGTGTGATGATTAAGATTTTGATAAGTCACACGGTCCCAGTCATTGGCCCAGTGGGCATAGCTTATGCCCCCGGGTAACTCGCAGGTATTGCGACGTACGGCATTCGATGCAGCCAAGGTGTCATCCACTCGGCTTGAAATCGAAGTGTGCTCTAAAGGAATATTCGTGTGTCTCATGGTATTAGTCTAGCATCTGTACTTGTATGAATACTTGGCAATTTTTTTCTTACATAAAGCTAACCGCAAGATCAGAACAAAACCGCAAGATCGTGATATCTGTCTCCTGTTGCCACACGTATTATCCGTTCCATTAGGAGATAACTATGAATACATTTTTATATTTAAATACAGTGTTAATTTGGGGTACAACGTGGATAGCTATTCATTGGCAAGATGGTGATGTTCCCGTACTCGCGTCGGTCTTCTATCGATTCGCAATTGCGGGTGTATTGCTACTACCTGTTTTATATCTGTGTAGACGGGTACAAGCAACAACACGGGCTGATCATGGTTTTATGCTAATTCAAGGTGTATGCCTTTTTTCCATGAATTTTGTCTGTTTTTACACGGCAAGCCAGACAATTGCTAGCGGGCTTCTCTCAGTTGTATTCTCTGCTGCAACCTTATTTAATGCTATTAATAGCCGAGTGTTTTGGGGTGAACGCCCTTCTTCCGAAGTTTTCTTTGCTGGTCTTTTGGGTGTTTTTGGTCTGTGCTTAATGTTCTGGCCAGAGCTTAGTCGTAACAGTTTTAATGCTTCTGATTTGCAAGGCATTGGCTTGGCGTTATTTGGTACGTACCTTTTTTCGCTTGGTAATATGATATCGCTTCGCCATACCAAAAAAGGACTTAAGCCTTTAACAAGCAACGGCTATGCAATGATTTATGGCGCTTTATTTCTAGCAGGCTTGATATGGATAAGTGATACTCCCTTAATGTGGGACGATAGTGCCAAGTATGTTGGAAGTCTTTTGTACCTCGCTATTATTGGCACTATTGTCGGCTTTACTGCTTACTTATCTCTTGTTGGCCGCATTGGTGCGAATAAGGCAGCATATGCCACAGTGATGTTTCCTGTTGTAGCGTTGACGCTATCGACTATATTTGAAGGGTATGAGTGGTCAGTAAGCAGTATGAGTGGTCTTTTTTTAGTCCTGCTTGGTAACGGGTTGATTCTAGGAGTACGTCTTCCTGGCCGTAATGTCTTCTCTAGGGTCGCTAAAGTTTAGTTTTCCTGATTGTTTTTCTACATGAAAGTGATGTTTCACGTGAAACATTATCTATTCTATAAACAAAAAAACCGGCCTAGGCCGGTTTTTTAACATACTAATATTGCTTAGCTATTTAATAGTGAAATGTCAGCAGTACGCAGGAACAAGGAACGGAGCTTAGCAAGGATCGCGATGCGATTGTTACGAACCTTTATATCTTCATCCATAACCATTACAGCATCAAAGAAGCCATCTACATCAGCTTGCAGTGTGGCGAGTTCTCCAAGTGCATTGGTGTAGTCCCCAAGTTTGAAAAGAGGCTGAATGCGATTTTGTAATGCATCTACGCTGTTGTTTAGAGCGATCTCCTCCGTTTGCTTCAGTAACGATGAATCAACTGGAATCGAATTGTTTTCAGCGTTCTTAGCAAGGATGTTAGATACACGCTTGTTAGCCGCAGCAAGAGATGCTGCTTGAGGTAATGCTTTAAAACTATTTACAGCATTAACACGTTTATCAAAATCTAAAGGTTTGGTCGGCCGAACGGCAACAACTGCAAGGTAGCTATCGATAGAAACGCCTTTGTCTTCATACCAGGCGCGTAGACGCTCCAGCATAAAGTTTGTTACCTGTTGTGTTGCCGTATCTACAGCAGGTAAGTCTTTATGTAATGAAACAGCTTTCGCTACAATATCTTCAAGATCTAAATCCAGTCCGCGCTCTATAATAATGCGCAGTACGCCTAAAGAAGCGCGGCGTAATGCGAAAGGATCTTTTGATCCTGTTGGTGGTTGTTTGATTCCGAAGAGACCTGTAAGGGTGTCTAGTCGGTCTGCTAGAGCCACGGCGATGCCTGCATTGCTTTGTGGAAGTTCATCCCCAGCAAACTTAGGTAAGTACTGCTCATTGATTGCAGCAGCTACTTCGTCGACTTCACCATCATGTAATGCATAGTGATAACCCATAAGCCCTTGAAGGTCAGTAAACTCAAATACCATGTCACTTAGCAAATCACCTTTGGCAAGGTAGCCTGCTCGCTTAGCATTATCTACATCAGTGTTAAGGGTCGCAGCTATGTAGCCGGCTAATTCCGATATCCGCTTAGCTTTATCCAGCACTGAGCCAAGTTGGTTTTGAAACACGACAGTGGATAGTTTCTCAACACGTGACTCAAGCGTTGTCTTCTTATCTGTTTCAAAAAAGAAAGCAGCATCAGCTAATCGAGGACGAATAACTTTTTCATTTCCCTCAATGACCTGCTGAGGGTCTTTTGATTCTATATTTGCAACCGTAATAAAGAAAGGCATCAGCTTATTTTCACTATCGACAGCATGAAAATATTTCTGGTTTTCTTTCATAGATAGAATGAGTGCTTCTGGTGGAACATCAAGAAAACGTTCTTCAAAGCGTCCGGTGAGAGCAACAGGCCATTCATTTAGAGCGGTTACTTCGTCTAGAAGGTCTGGATCAATCTCTGCTGTACCACCGAGATCCGTACCTGCTTTGATAATCTGAGCTTCAATTTTTGCGCGGCGCTTTGAGAAATCTGTGATGACATATCCAGGTGACAATAGTTTCTCTTCATATTCTGAGGCTGCCATTAACTCAATTTCTTGGTTGTAATGAAAGCGATGCCCACGCGTTTTACGCCCAGAAGTCACACCCAAAATTTCTGCAGGAACTATCTCGTCTCCAAATAGCATGACAAGCCATTTAGAGGGTCTAACAAATTCGATTCTGCTTGCACCCCAGCGCATACGCTTTGGAATAGGAAGCGCATTAATTGATTCCTGGACAAACTCTGGTAATAACGAGATTGTCTCTGTCCCTTTCTCTACAGCGCGAAAGACGAAGTAATCTCCTTTATTTGTTTCGAGAACCTGAAGCTGGTTTGATTCAACCCCGCAAGAGCGAGCAAAACCATCGATTGCTTGTTGAGGCGCTTTACAAGAAGGGCCGCGTTTTTCAACATTGGTATCTGGTTGTTGCCTGCTTAAGGAAGAAATCTTTACAGCCAAACGACGTGGCGCTGCAAATGAGCTTACTTCACCAAAGCTGATGTTTGCCTTAGTGAGTGCGTTGACTATGCCTGCTGTAAATGACGCAGAGAGCTTCTTCAGCGCTTTGGGTGGAAGCTCTTCAGTTCCGAGTTCTACAAGAAAATCACGCGTTGTCATTATTTCTCCTCCTGATGAGCCGCTAATATTTCGTTGCGTAGTGCTTCAGGCGCCAACGGGAAACCTAGCTCTTTGCGAGTGTTGTAGTAACCTTGTGCTACACCGCGAGCTAAGGTTCTGACGCGCAATATGTAGCGCTGACGTTCAGTCACAGAAATGGCGTGCCGAGCATCTAGTAGGTTGAATGTATGAGATGCTTTTAGCACTTGCTCATATGCTGGAAGGGGTAATTTTACTTCAAGAAGCTTGTTACATTCTGCTTCGTAATGATCAAAGTTTTCAAATAGCTTTGGTACGTCAGCGTGCTCAAAATTATACGTAGACTGCTCAACTTCATTTTGGTGGAACACATCACCATAGGTTACAACGCTACCATCAGGGCTCTTAGCCCAAATGAGGTCATAAACGCTATCGACGTTTTGTAAGTACATTGCAATACGTTCTAGGCCGTATGTTATTTCGCCCGTTACCGGATAGCATTCTAAACCGCCAGCTTGTTGAAAGTATGTGAACTGAGATACTTCCATCCCGTTAAGCCAGATCTCCCAACCTAAACCCCACGCACCTAACGTGGGTGATTCCCAGTTGTCTTCTACAAAGCGGACATCGTGAACAAGTGTGTCTACTCCAACACGCTTGAGAGACTCTAGATATAACTCTTGAATATTATCCGGAGACGGTTTTAATGCGACTTGAAACTGATAGTAATGCTGAAGACGATTTGGGTTCTCGCCGTAGCGGCCGTCAGTCGGTCGACGACTTGGTTGAACATAAGCCGAACGCCAAGTCTCAGGGCCGATAGCACGTAAGAATGTAGCTGGATGGAATGTTCCTGCACCAACCTCCATATCCAGAGGCTGGATGATGACGCAGCCCTGTTCAGCCCAATAGGTTTGGAGTGCTAAAATCAGTCCCTGGAACGTACTTACATCCGGAGTTACATTGTCCGTCACGGAAATCACCATTTCTGAAATAGAGTAAAAAAATTAAGCGCTAAATTATACACCATTGATTTTGTTTTTCCTTTTCAAAAAGCAAGACAAGCAGGTGCAATTAGTTAACAAAATCGATTTTATGTTGAGTGATGAGGTTTCTTGGTAAAATATTGATAGAAATTAATTGTCATTTTGCTAATGGACGATTTTTTCTACTTGAATTATATATAATGTGTCTTTTGTTTTGAGGGTAAATAATGAAACATTTGAAGGCCATTATTGCCATTACTATTTTATGGCTGATGTCATTGCTTCCGTTAAAATGGGCACAGTCTATAGGTGTATTTATTGGCAACAGGCTTTCAAAAAAGAATGAGTCTACGCTCTATAAAATTACCAAGATTAATTTAGAACTCTGCTTTCCTGAGCTTTCCCCAGATCAAATAAATAGTCTAAGCTCTGCCAGCCTTTTAGAGACGGGTAAGACTTTCTCTGAAATGGGAATGTCTTGGTTGTGGTCTCCTGGCCGCACACTGAAAACTATTAAGCACATAAGTAATGCATCTTTGGTTGAAGAAAGCCTATCCTTTGGCAAAGGTGTAATTCTATTAGCCCCTCATCTTGGAAACTGGGAAATCCTCAACCTTTATGTCTCCAAGCGTTACACTTTTACGGCAATGTATCGTCCTCCTAAAATGAAGTTAATGGATAGCTTTATTAAAAAAGTACGCGCACGTTTAGGTACTAAGCTTGCTCCTGCTGATGCTTCTGGAGTGCGAACCATCATGAAGGCGCTTAAGCGTGGTGAAATGATTGGAATCCTACCCGACCAAGAGCCAGCAACAGGTGGAGAGTTTTCTCCTTTTTTTGGCAACAATGCTTACAGTATGAAACTGCTTCCCCAGCTTGTTAAGCAAACGGGAGCAAAAGTAATATGTGGCTATGCAGAAAGGTTAAGTAATGGTGAGGGTTTTAATTTGCACTTCATAGAAGCCGATCCGGATATATATAGTAAGGACCTTTCAATAGCTATTGCGGGTATGAATAAGTCAGTGGAGCGATGTGTGAGAGCGCTCCCTGAACAGTATCAGTGGGAATATAAACGGTTTAACCATCAGCCTGAAGGAGTGTTAAGTCCATACCAGAAACGTTAGTGCTAACGTTTCCAGAATGCAGGCGTAAACAGGACTAGTAAAGTAAATACTTCCAAGCGCCCCAGCAGCATTGCAAAACATAGAATCCATTTTGCAGTTTCATTCAAGTTACCGTAATTAACGGCTACATCACCAAGTCCTGGGCCTAAGTTATTAAGTGCTGCCCCAACGGCTGACCACGCCGTTACTTGATCTAGTCCAGTACCAAGCAACGCTATCATCATAATGATGAAGACAATAAGGTATACAGAGAAAAACCCCCACACTGCTTCGAGTACCCTGTCAGAGATGGGTTTGTTTCCAAGCTTTACAGGTATCACTGCATTGGGATGAACCAGTCGCATAATTTCGCGATAGCCCTGCTTAAGGATGAGTAATACGCGAATGACTTTCATTCCCCCGCCGGTAGAGCCCGCACAGCCACCTGCAAAGGCAGCTACAAATAGCATGAATGGCAGCATGACAGGCCAGTGGGCAAAATCCGCTGTTGCAAACCCTGTTGTTGTTGCGATTGATACCACCATAAATATAGATTTTCGAACCGACTCAACTGGTCCGTACGTTTCGGTACCAATTAAAACAAACATGGTAATCATTGTTACTGCGGCAAGTATGCTTACATAGAATTGGAACTCTGGATCCTGAAAGTAATGTAGTATGGATTTTTGTCGCCAAGCGAAGAAATGAAGACTGAAGTTGACCGCTGATATCACCATAAAAAATGTACATATTGCTTCAATAACCGAGCTGTCGAAGTAACCAATGCTTGCATCGTGTGTTGAAAAACCACCAATAGCGACAGTGGAAAAGCTATGCCCAATAGCATCAAAAGGCGTCATGCCAGCAGCCCAATAACCTAGTGCGCATGCGATTGTTAGAGATAAATATATGTACCAAAGGGCTTTAGCTGTTTCAGTTATGCGGGGTGTTAGCTTGCTATCTTTGACGGGGCCAGGTGTTTCAGCGCGATATAACTGCATCCCTCCAATCCCCAGCATTGGCAATATAGCAACGGCAAGTACGATGATTCCCATACCGCCTAACCACTGCAGTTGCTGACGATAGTAAAGAATTGACTTAGGTAATGTGTCGATGCCTGTTATGACGGTTGCCCCTGTTGTTGTTAAACCAGAGAGTGATTCAAAAACAGCGTCTACAACCATTAAGTGTGGGCTTTGGGAAAGAATTAAGGGTACTGCACCAAACATGCCTAGCACCACCCAGAATAGAACGGTAATCAAAAAGCCATCACGTGTTCTTAAGTCTTGCCTAACCCTATATACAGGTAGCCATATTAGAAAACCTGTTGTGATAGTAATCGCAAATGCGCCAACAAATGCGTAGTCGTGACCATCATCATAAAACAATGACACGCCTATGGGTGGGAGCATGGTGATACTAAACACCATGAGGAGTATGCCTAAAATTCTTAGAATAACGCGATAGTGCATGACTAGGTCTCAGGGTTAGAAGAATGCAAGACCGACTTGGAAGAGTCGTTCTACTTCACCAATTCGTCGTTTATCAACTAAAAATAGAATTACATGGTCGCCATTTTGAACAACGACATCATCGTGTGCGATTAGTACTTCTTCATTCCTTACGATAGCACCAATAGTTGTCCCAGGTGGAAGGTCTATGTCTTCTATTGCCCGACCTACCACTTTAGAGCTTCGTTTATCACCATGAGCTACGGCTTCTAGGGCTTCTGCTGCTCCCCGTCGTAAGGAGTGTACTGCGGCGACATCGCCGCGTCTGACATGTGTTAGTAGTGCGCCGATCGTGGTTTGTTGAGGAGATATTGCTATATCAATGACGCCACCTTGTACCAAATCAACGTATGCTGGGTTGTTGATAAGTGTCATCACGGTTCTTGCGCCAAGTCGTTTTGCCAGCATCGAAGCCATTATGTTGGCTTCATCATCATTTGTTAATGCGCAAAAGACGTCAGTATCTTCTATGTTTTCTTCAAGTAGCAGTTCTTTATCAGATGCGCTGCCGTTGAGCACAATGGTGTTATTCAATGTGCGAGCAAGTTGATTACACCGTTGCATGCTACGTTCTATAATTTTAACGCGAAAATCTGATTCGATATTGCCTGCTAGCCGTGCGCCAATATTGCCGCCGCCAGCAATGATGATGCGCTTGTATGGGTTGTCTAATCGACGCAGTTCGCTCATTACCGCCCTTATATCCTTCTTAGCGGCTATAAAGAACACTTCATCATCTGCCTCAATGATGGTGTCGCCTTGAGGGATGATTGGTTTTCCCTGACGAAAAATAGCTGCCACACGTGTGTCGATAGCAGGCATATGAGTGCGAAGGTAAGCGATCTCTCTTCCGACGAGTGGGCCTCCATAATAAGCCCTAACTGCAACTAGCTGAGCTTTTCCATCTGCAAAGTCGAGAACTTGTAGAGCGCCGGGTTGCTCTATAAGGCGTTTTATATGCTGTGTGACGAGCTGCTCGGGACTTATTAATACGTCGATTGGAAGAGCGTCTTTATTAAAAAGAAGCTTATCTTGTTGCAAGTAATCATGTGCTCTCACTCGCGCTATCTTGGTTGGAATGTTAAATAGTGTCTGGCCAATTTGGCACGCGACCATATTAACTTCGTCGCTGTTCGTGACTGCTATAAGCATGTCAGCATCTTGAGCACCTGCTTGAGCAAGCGGGCTTGGATACGAAGCGTTACCTTCTACGGTACGGATGTCTAGTCGATCTTGTAGCTCGCGAAGTCGATTGATATCTGTATCTATAATCGTAATATCATTCGCTTCATTGGCGAGGTTTTCTGCAAGTGTTCCGCCAACCTGTCCTGCTCCTAGAATAACAATTTTCATCCGCTCTTCCGCTAAAGTTAAATATCAGCTTTGTTGAGTGTTGCATAGAAGAAGCCATCGTGACCATTAGGCTGAGGGAATAGCTGTCTTCCGAAGGGTCTCTCTACACCCCAGCTTGCAATTATGGGCGTGTGAATAGCCTCGTTGTGCTCTTTTAAGAAACGTTCAATAAGGCGTTCGTTTTCTTGGGGAAATATTGAGCATGTAGCATAAACCAGTGTTCCTCCCGGTTTAAGCATTTTCCATAAGTTGCTGAGTATTCTTAGTTGCAGGTTTGAAATTGCAATAATTTCTTCTGCCTTTCGTAAGATTTTTATATCAGGATTTCTACGGATAACCCCCGTAGCGCTGCAAGGGGCATCTACAAGAATTTTGTCGTATTGGGCGCTGTCCCACCACTCATCTGTTGAAGCGTCTGCAATAATTAGCGTGGCATTAAGCCTTAATCTTTCAAGATTCTCCTTGATTCTATCGGCTCGTTTAGTCGATATTTCTAAGGCATCTACAGTAATGTTCTCGCAAGATTCTAGTAAATGACAAAGTTTCCCCCCGGGAGCTGCACAAGCATCAAGGATATGGTCCCCTTCCTTTACTTCAAGTAAGTAAGTGCTTAACTGGGCGGCTTCGTCTTGAACGCTAACATGTCCATCTTCAAAGCCTGGTAGGTTGGAAACATCAACAGGTAACGATAGCGTTATTCCATGCATTGAAAAGGGTGTTGCTGTTGCTGCAATATCTAATTCTGCGAGTGATGCTAAATATGTTTCACGTGAAACATGTCGTTGATTAACTCGAATAGTCATCGGCGCTTGAAGATTGTTTTGAGCTAGAATTTCTTGCCAGAAATGTGGCCAGTTATGTTTGAGCTTTTCGATAAACCAGTTTGGGTGATTAAATAAAAAAACAGGCTCGTCGTAAAGTGTTTCAATGATGTGATCTTTTTCACGATCAAAACGTCTAAAAACAGCATTTAAAAGCCCAGTAACACGTTGAGCGTCTAGTTGGTGTGCCGCCTCAACTGTTTCGCTAATGGATGCGTGCGCAGGGATTCGCATCTCTAATAACTGATATAAACCGACAAGTAATAATGCGTAGATGTGAGTGTCAGATTTGCGAATGGGTCTTTCAAGTAGCACCCCTGCTATGAGCTGAAGTTTTGGAAAATTTCGTGCGGTTCCAAAACATATTTGTCTAAGTAGTGATCTGTCTTTTTCATCACATTGTTGTAACGAGTCTGCTAAAGACTGCTTTAAAGAGCCTTTGTCTTCAAGCAAGGGTGCGATGGCAAGAGCGGCTAAACCTCGTACGTTAATCATATGCCTAGTTGTACTCCTTGTGAGAAAAGCTCTTTACGGGAGTTAAGCACATCTTTCGTTGCTAATGGCTTTCCTCCTGGTAGTTGGAGGCGGCTTACATTTAGTGCGGTGCCTTGGCCACAAGCAACCGTAATATAGTCTTTCTGCGTTTCTATGATGGTGCCCGGCTGTTCGCAGGTGAGGGTTACTTCCTGCTGAGGAGATGCACTCAATATACGCAAGTTATCAATGCCCATTGCGGTATAAGCGATGGGCCAAGGTGATAGCCCTCTTACTTGTCTGTCGATGTCAGAAGCAGTATTTGACCAGTCTATGAGCCCTTCCTGTTTTGTTAGCTTGTGAGCATAGCAAGCATCAGCACTGTTTTGCTTGATCGGGCTTAGCTGGTTAGACTGGATAAGCTTTAATGTATCAATGAGCGCGGTAGCACCGATAACAGCCAATCTATCGTGTAAGATTCCACTGGTATCATCTTGTAAAATGGAACATGTGTTTTTATATAACATGTCACCTGTGTCCAAGCCTTCATCCATTTGCATAATGGTTATACCGGTTTCTGTATCACCTGCTAACAACGATCGATGAATAGGCGCTGCGCCACGCCACCTAGGGAGGAGTGAGGCGTGTACATTGATACAGCCATGTTTAGGCGTTTCTAGTACGGCTAAAGGTAGCAAAAGCCCATAAGCAACCACCACTATTAGGTCTGCATCAAGGGCTGCAAGTTCTGCCTGTTCCGCTTCACCTTTAAGAAATTGAGGCTGGTACACCGGTATATCATGCTCTAGGGCAAGTGATTTAACGGGACTCGCTTTTAATTTTCTACCTCTGCCGGCTGGGCGATCTGGCTGTGTATACGCGCCGATAACCTGATGCTCACTTTTAATGAGTGCAGCAAGGCTGCTAGCTGCAAAATCAGGTGTGCCAGCAAAAATTATTCTTAAAGGTGTTGTCATGAGGAGTCCATAAACAAAAACAGGTTTGCTTACAGCAAACCTGTGAGTAATCAAAATTAAGTAGCTTAGTTGGCCTGTTCAAGTTTATGTGCTTTCTCCAGCTTAGAGCGGATACGGCTTCGCTTTAAATTGGAAAGGTAATCAACAAACAGTTTGCCATTAAGGTGGTCTATCTCATGTTGGACGCAGACTGCTAACAAGTCATGTGCTTCCATTTCAAAAGATTCGCCATTTCGATCCAGTGCTTTTACGCGGATGTGATTGTGGCGTTTAATATCTTCATAAAAGCCGGGGACTGACAGACAGCCCTCTTGCATCAGTTCGAGTTCATCTGATATTGGTTCAAATGAGGGGTTAATCAAAACCAAAGGCTCATCACTCTCTTCTGATACATCAATAGTGATGATTTGATAATGAATATTAACTTGTGTTGCTGCAAGACCAATGCCTGGCGCGTCATACATAGTTTCAAACATGTTGTCGATAGTTTCACGCAGTGCATCATCAACATGTTCAACGGGCTCTGCGATAGTACGCAGTCGCGGATCAGGGAACTCTAAAACAGTTAACAGGGCCATAAATTCACATATTCTTCGAAAAATTATTTATAAGAGCCAAATTCGGCACAAAACATCGTTTATCCTATTATACTGATATGGCGCTACGATGCATTTGTCGTTTACCATTGTTTCTCATATGTGCAATGGTTAAATCCGGGCACTCAGCAAGGGAACTGAGATGAAAAAACTGTTTGGTATATGTTTGGCTTCATGGCTTGCTCTGTCAATGCCGACTCAAGTACAAGCAAGAGCTGATCAAATACAGCTAAAAGAAAACTATCCACAAGAGTATGTAGTCGTTAAAGGCGATACTTTGTGGGATATTTCTGGACACTTCTTAAAGAAACCTTGGCGTTGGCCTGAACTGTGGGACGTAAATCCACAGATCGATGACCCGCATTGGATTTATCCAGGGGATATTCTTTATTTAACATGGGTTGATGGGAAACCAAAACTCAGTTTCAAAAATGACCGAATGCAGCCTCGTGCTCGTGTCTCAAAATTAGATGGTGCAATTCCTGCCATTCCGCTAAAGGACTTATATGCTTTCTTAAGTGATAATGTCGTAGTGGATTCAGAGCTACTGAAGGAAACTCCCTACGTACTAGGGGGGCGTAATGCGCGTATCATTGCGGGTGCTGGTGATCGAATCTACGCACGTGGAGAGGTTGATCAGGGTCATATAGCACAAAATGTGTATCGTCCTGCCAAAGAATATATTGACCCAAATACTCAAGAGCTATTGGGGTACGAGCTTCTTAAGGTTGCCGAAGCACGTATCACGGCACTGGATGATGATATTACTAGTTTGGAAATCATCAAGTCGCATCAAGAAGTGCGTGTGCTGGATAGAGTCATTCCTGCACCACAGGCTCGCTTACAGTCTGTTTTTTATCCTGTCGCTGCACCTTATGAGGTAAAAGGGCAAATACTTGCGGTTTTACGTGGTGTAACAAAAATTGGGCGTTACGATGCAGTAACTATCAATTTGGGTAGCCGTGAAGGATTGAAAACAGGGCATGTCTTTAAGATATTCACTCGAGGTGAAACAATTAAAGACCCTATTACTAAAGAAAGCGTTACGCTTCCTGCAGAAGACGCGGGTGCGCTCATGGTTTTTAAAACATACGATAAAGTGAGTTATGCTTTAGTCATGACCGCAACGAATGTTTTGTCCATTGGTGATATCGTTCGTTCACCTGATGCTGATAATTTTTAAATAGACGATATATAAGCTTATAGAGAGCGTCATATGACATGCGATCCAAAGGACTGGATCGCTATCAGCCAGTTACCGGGCATAGGCCCGGCGACATTAGGCAAGCTTTTCCATGGTAAATGGACGCCTGAGAAACTGATAGCGAGTCACAACAGCCATTCGGCTGCCTCAAATACACCCAAATTAAATAATCTTCAAAAGACTCAATTGTGTAATTACGTTATGCGAAGGGGGTCTTTATGGGATTCTACTCAACAAATTACTGAGCAACTTGAGCGTTTAAACATTCAGTGTTTACTTGCTGATGATGCGGCTTTCCCTTCCTTGCTTCGCGACGCTCCTGATCATCCTGTGATGTTGTTTTTACAGGGCAATATAGATGCACTGCATTTACCTATGATTTCAGTTGTTGGCAGCCGTAAAGCTAGCGCTGCGGGCTTGCGCCATGCCTATCAGTTCTCTAAAGCGCTTTCGATGGGAGGCTTTGTTGTGACGAGTGGTCTGGCTTTGGGGATTGATGGAGCGGCTCATCAAGCCTCTGTTGATTTGTGCTTGCCCACTGTTGCTGTGATGGGGACGGGAAGTGATCGAATTTATCCACATCGTCATAAAAAACTGGCAGAGAAAATACTAGATACAGGTGGTGCTTTGGTAACAGAGCTACTTCCAGGCTCTGGTCCATTAGCGGCACACTTTCCTCGACGTAACCGAATTATCAGTGGGCTATCAACGGGTGTGCTGGTAGTAGAGGCGGCATTAAAAAGTGGCTCTCTTATTACTGCCCGAATGGCTCTTAATCAAGGGCGAGAGGTTTTTGCGCTTCCAGGCTCTATTGATCATCCAGGAAGCCGAGGATGTCATGCCCTTATCCGAGAAGGGGCTGTGTTGGTTGAGTCAGTAGATCACATGTTGGATGAACTATCGGCTATGTTGGGTTTACTGAGAAGAGTATCTGAACAATATGATGAGAATGAACTCATTAATGAAGATAACAGTAACCTTTCTGACACTCACAGCAGGACGCTAAATGCGGTAGATTTTTCTCAAACTTTACTAGAAGACATCGTTATACGTATAGGGGGAGACAGCAGTCAATTGCAAGCAAACTTAGTTGAATTGGAGCTACTAGGATGGATCGAAGCCTTAGGTGGTGGATACCAAAGGATTCGCTAATACACTGAAGTACAGTTGCAAGTAAGCCTTGAAACAGGTAGTTTTCCGGCTTTAATATAAAGAGTTTTTGGCATGAATCAGTGGCATTTCTCTCAGGTTGCCAGGGTGTTGCGTGGTGGTGGAGTTATCGCTTACCCCACAGAAGCAGTATGGGGGTTGGGGTGCGATCCATATAATGAAGAAGCAGTACAGCGGCTATTAGCAC
This sequence comes from Neptunomonas sp., assembly GCF_016744175.1. GTDB lineage: Bacteria > Pseudomonadota > Gammaproteobacteria > Pseudomonadales > Balneatricaceae > Neptunomonas. The sequence continues at coordinate 26,371 of NZ_JADGEV010000042.1, forward strand.
TGAAGAAGCGCCCTGTTGAAAAAGGAGTTATTTTAGTTGCTGCTAATATGTTGCAGATACAGCCTTTATTAGATCTTGTAGATAGTGAAAGTCTTGCTCGACTAAACAGTAGTTGGCCAGGCCCCAATACGTGGTTGATTCCTGATCCTGAAAATATTATTCCGCCATGGATTAAAGGAAAACACTCATCTGTAGCTGTAAGAGTTAGTGCTCATCCAGGGATTATTGAAATGTGTAAAGCATTTGGAGGGCCTATAGTATCTACCTCGGCGAACCCGTCGGGAGCTTATCCTGCGAAGTCTTTGCTGAGAGTAAGCACTTACTTCGGAAAAGAGCTGGATTACTGTCTTCCTGGGTCTTTGGGTGATTCCGCTCAACCAACCCGTATACAGGATCTACGTGATAGTCGCGTAGTTCGTTCTTAATATTTGACGACATTGGAGAGTGGCTGATTATGTCTGCACCCGATATTGACGCAGTAAAAAGTTATTTATTAGACCTTCAAGATCGTATTTGCAAAGAGCTAGAAGAAGCAGATGGCCAGCAAAAATTTGTAGAAGATAGCTGGGAAAGGCCGCAAGGTGGTGGTGGGCGCACGCGTGTTATTGTGGATGGCGGTATTTTTGAAAAAGGTGGCGTTAACTTTTCGCATGTTTTTGGTGATGCCCTGCCCGCTTCTGCATCAGCCCACCGTCCAGAACTAGCTGGGCGTAGCTTTGAAGCGATGGGAGTGTCATTGGTCATGCATCCCAAAAATCCGTACATTCCTACCTCGCATGCCAATGTACGTTTTTTTATTGCAGAGAAAGAAGGTGAAGAGCCGGTGTGGTGGTTCGGTGGTGGGTTTGATATGACACCGTATTATGGAAATGATCATGATTGTCGTCATTGGCATGTAACAGCAAAAGCAGCTTGTGACCCCTTTGGTGATGAAATCTATCCTCGTTTTAAGACATGGTGTGATAAATATTTTCACTTAAAACACCGCGATGAGCCTCGTGGTGTTGGTGGTTTATTCTTTGATGATTTAAATGAGTTTGGCTTTGAGAAGAGCTTTGCGTTGATGCAGTCCATTGGGAATGCATATTTACCTGCTTATGTACCAATCATTCAACGCCGAAACGGTACGCCTTATGGCGAAAAACAGCGAGATTTCCAACTGCATCGTCGTGGACGTTATGTTGAATTTAATCTCGTTTACGACCGCGGCACGTTATTTGGCTTGCAATCAGGCGGACGAACAGAGTCTATTTTAATGTCTTTACCTCCTGAAGTGCGTTGGGGATATGACTGGAAACCGGATGAAGGTAGTGAAGAAGCAGAGTTGTATGAGCGTTATCTGAAACCGCAGAACTGGTTGGAGTTTTAACAATGGCTCATGTGGATAAGTATGCCGTTTTTGGCAATCCAATATCGCATTCTAAGTCACCAGATATACATACGCAATTTGCCCAGCAGACCAGCCAGTTATTGAGTTACGAAGCTGTTTGTGCGCCTGTAGGTAAGTTTGAAGAAGCCGTTGCTGGCTTCTTGGCTGACGGTGGTAAAGGGCTAAATGTAACAGTCCCTTTTAAAGAAGATGCGTGGAAACTAGCTAAGGCACGGTCAGAGCGTGCTGAACTTGCTGGTGCTGTTAATACTTTGTATTTGAACGAAGACGGCCTACTGTGCGGCGAGAATACTGATGGCGTGGGGATGGTACGAGACATCCAAGAAAACCACGGTTATGCGATGAAGGATAAAAGAGTGCTCGTATTAGGTGCAGGCGGCGCTGTTCGCGGTGTTGTGAAGCCTATATTGGAACAAAGCCCGAGCGAAGTCGTGATTGCTAATCGTACCGTTTCAAAGGCACAAACATTAGCTGAGCTCTTTTCTCCCTTTGGAAATGTATCTGCATCGTCGTTGGATAAGCTATGTGGCCCATTTGATCTGATCATCAATGGAACCGCTGCTAGCCTTCAAGGAGAGATGCCTGTATTGCCTGACGGTATGATTCACTCACAGTCGTGGTGTTATGACATGATGTACAGTGTTGAGCCTACCCCGTTTAATCGATGGGCAAGCAATCACGGTGCATGTCAGCAATTAGATGGACTTGGCATGTTGGTTGAGCAGGCCGCTGAATCGTTTTATATCTGGAGAGGCATTCGCCCAGAAACGGCCTCTCTCATTAACCGGCTGCGTGAGCAGATTTTAAATCATTGATTTAGAAGCTTTAAACCTAGACTAATTTCACCTGTTTTCTTGCATACCTGCCGATCAGGGTTTATAAAGTTTATAAACCCTCCGGCTCAGGATGTACTGATGGAAAAGTTGAAATCCCTCCCTACCGAAGCCCTTTATAAAGTATGTGATACTGATATCCTGCCTTTTTTAACGACGGAAACCTTGGAGAACTTCAATGGTTTTTTTGGTCAGGAACGAGCTATCGAGGCCATGGGCTTTGGCGTGGGAATGCGTCGCCCTGGTTATAATCTTTTTGTTATGGGTAATCCGCATACGGGACGTTTCTCATTCGCGATGGAAAGTCTAAAAGGCATCGCTAAAAAGGAGAAAAAGCCCAGTGACTGGTGTTATCTGAATAATTTATTGGATGATCGTTATCCAGTATCAATGGAACTTCAAGCAGGTAAAGCATCGCAGTTACGACGTGATAATAAGCGCATGATTGAGACGATCATGACAGAGTTACCTGCTGTGTTTGAAAACCCCGCTTATCAACGTAAAAAAAGTAAAATAGAGCGCGACTTTAATCGCCACTATGATCAGGCCATCGATAGCGTTGAAAAGCGCGCGCGTGAGAACAGCATTGCAGTCTATCAAGATGCCGGAACGGTTGGTTTCACCCCGGTAGCTGAAGGCCAAGCAATGGATGAAGCAATGTTTTCCCAGTTGCCCGAAGAGGTAAGGGACTCTTTCTCAAAAAATATTTCTGAGTTAGAAGATTACTTAACAGAAAGCTTAACTGAGTTGCCACAATGGCGCCGCGAAGCTGCTGAAAAAATGAAAATACTTGACCGTGATACGGCAAGACAAACGGCTTCTCCTCTTATTCAGTCAGTCAAAGAAAAATACAATAATATTAGTGGATTAGCTGATTATTTTAATCAGCTAGAAAGTCATATTGTTAAAAATAGTGCCGATTTAATAAATGATGAAAGGCTTATTGAAGCGCGCACAGAGAATGGGCGGCGCACATTACTGGATGACCAGTTTGGTGTGAACCTGCTTGTGGATAACAGTAAGACCAAAGGTTCCCCTGTTATTTTTGAGGCGCACCCAAGCTATGAGAATTTGTTTGGAAGAGTTGAGTACAACAACGACATGGGGGCGATGGTTACTAACTATCAAATGATTCGTCCTGGCGCATTGCATAAGGCTAATGGCGGCTATCTTGTATTAGAAGCGGAAAAACTGCTGGAACAGCCCTTTGTCTATGGTGCGCTAAAGCGTGCGCTCAAAGCGCATGAAATACGCATAGAAAATCCAATGAGCGAGTATTCGGGTATAAGTACTATTACCTTGAGCCCTGCCCCCATGCCATTGCATGTGAAAGTCGTACTAATTGGTGGGCGAGATACGTACTACTTGTTACAAGAGATGGATCAGGACTTTGAGAAGATGTTTAGGGTGGTTGTCGATTTTGACGAAGATGTAGAACGAGCTCCCGCAACCATCCGTAATTATGCACGCTTGATGAAAACCTTAGCCGCGGAAGAGAGTTTAGCGCCTCTGACTCGTGATGCTGTTGCGCGTTTAGTTGAGCAAAGTTCGCGCCTTTCGGGTGATCAAGATCTGTTATCAGCTCACATTGGCGAGTTGGTGGATCTCTTATGCGAAGCAGATTATAAGCGAAAATCTGCTGGGGAAGACCTGATTAATGCTAAGCATGTTGAAATGGCATTAGATGCTCAAGAAAAGAGAACAGGCCGCCTTGCACAGAAAATATTGGAAAGCATCCTTAATGAAACAGTGCTTATTGATACTGACGGTGAGGCTGTTGGGAAAAGTAATGGTTTAACTGTGCTACAAGTTGGGGACGTTTCATTTGGTACGCCAGCACGCATTACTGCAACAGTGCATCCCGGCAGTCGTGGTATTGTCGATATAGAGCGCGAAGTGCAATTAGGGCAATCCATTCACTCTAAAGGGGTGTTAATCCTCTCTGGCTACTTGGGGCACCAATATGCTCAGGACTTTCCATTAACCCTTTCTGCGAGTATCGCGTTAGAACAGTCTTATGGGTATATCGATGGTGATAGTGCATCTTTAGCAGAGATATGTACGCTGATTTCTGCACTGACACATATACCAATCTTCCAACAATATGCACTTACTGGCTCTATCAACCAATATGGTGAAGTTCAGGCAATTGGTGGTGTGAACGAAAAGATTGAAGGCTTTTTTAAACTATGTGAAACACGAGGGTTAACCGGGAAACAAGGTGTAATCATTCCTCGGGCAAATGTACGTAATCTAATGCTGAAAAAGACGGTCGTTGAGGCCGTTGAACGCGGTGATTTTAGCGTTTATGCCGTTGCTACTGTAGATGAGTGCTTACAAATCCTCATGGGTCGGTCGGTAGGGAAGCGTAAAGCCGATGGCGGTTTTACACAGCGCAGTATTAATCACCACGTTGTTAAACGGCTTAAAGAGTTACATAAAGCGATAACATCGAGCTAAAAAGGAAAGGGGTCAGGTGGGCTGTGAGTCCCACCTAGTGCTTGCTAGCAATTACACATGGTTACTTTAGCGAACGCAGGAAGCTGATGAGGTAGTCTTGTTCTGCTCCGTCGGTGATAGATACATGGCGCATACGTGTACCTGGAACGAGTGCTTCGTTATCAGCAATCCATTTGCGTAAGTTATCTTCATCCCATGTAATGCCTGATTTTTGCATTGCTTTTGAATAGGAGAAGCGTGGCATTGACGCTGCCTTACGGTTTACAACGCCGATTAGGTTCGGGCCGAAAGAATTTTTACTTGGCTCAAGCGAATGGCAAGCGGTGCAATGATGATTAAAAATCTTCCGCCCGGCTTCGGTCATACCCCCCTCTTCTGCTTGTACCAAAGAAGGTGTTGCGAGTGCAGAGTATAAAATTAAAGACGATAGCAAGGTTGCTTTCATTAGGTGTCCCCCTCTCAATAACAGGTTAAGACAGTATATTAAGTAAGGCTTTTCTTCGGCTGTTCTACAAAAGCACCGGTTCTATAGGACTAAAGTACCTGAATTGAACTGTTGTTAGGCTCGTGCTAAAGATATGCCGTGTGACGGGGCTTTGCCGCGATAAAATTGCGCCATGGAATAGAGAAATTGCGCCATTCTCGGGAAGTTTTGCAGAAATCTATTAAAGAGTAGACTAAAGTTTGATGCGCACCTTTTCAGGGCATATCATACTGAAAACAGCTAGATCTGATAATTTAAGCGTTATGATTTTTCATTGATCCCATTTTATCCCGATAAGCAAACAGTGGAGCTCACACTAAATGGACAGCGAGATAGCTAATAAAAAGAATAATAAAACCGTGATCAAATTAAAGGAATTGCTCCAAAAAAGATTAGGCGGCGACCAAGCCCCTGAAGTTGAGCAGTTTGCTGATCAGTTTTTTACTTACGCCCCCGAAGATGAAATTGCGCAACGACCGATAGAAGCTATATATGGCGCAACGTTATCTTCTTGGTCTTTCCTCAGTCAATTTGATTCCTCATGTTCTAAAATTCAGGTGTTTAACCCTGATCTAGAGCAGCATGGCTGGCACAGCAACCATACAGTGATACAAATTCTAACAGTCGACTCCCCTTTCATCGTTGATTCGGTACGTATGGAGTTGAACCGCCAAGGTATCGGGATTCATGTAATTCAGAATGTCGTCTTGTGGGTCGACCGTGAAGGCGATGACTTTAAGGCATTATCAAATGACGGTGAAGGTGTTGCAGAGTCATATATTTATTTAGAAGTTGACCGGCATACCGAACCTGAACTGCTTAAAGGTCTGCAGTCAGAGCTGATGCTTGCTATGTCTGCGGTGTCTGTCTCTGTAAAAGATTTTGTGCCGATGAAAGAGCGGGCTGCAGAATGTGCAGCCGCATTGGCCGTTGCAGGTTATGATCAGGAACAAGCATTTACCGAATGGTTAATGGATGATCATTTCACCTTCCTGGCCAGCGACCAAGTAGAATATGAAGGTACCGAAATGCTAGTGCAAGATGGCTCAAGACTGGGCGTGTTAACGCTTTCTGAGCTGGTGCATCTTGGTAATACTGAGAGCTCTACATTACCGTTAAGAGTTGAGCGTCATGGTGAGCGCTCTCGTGTACATCGCCCTGCGTATTTAGATTTAGTGATCATTAATCATTTTAATGAAAAGAACGAATGTATTGGCGCGACACGCTTTCTTGGTTTGTATACCTCACCTGTTTATCGTGAACGGCCTAAGCGCATTCCGATGATTCGTCAGAAAGTAGAGCGAGTTTTAGCGCACTCTGGTTTTAATCCTCATGGCCATAGTGGCAAGTCTCTTGAACAGGTGTTGATTGATCTTCCGCGTGACGAACTATTTTTAGCATCAGAAAAAGAGTTGTATCAGATAGCGCTTAAAATATTCTATTTGCAGGAAAGACGACGTGCGTGCTTGTTGGTACGTGAAGATAAGAGCGGTGAGTTCTTTTCATGTTTGTACTATGCACCACGAGATCTGTTTAGTACGGCATTGCGTTTGAATGTGCAACACTTACTAGAGAAAGTGTTTAATGCACAGGATATAGAGTTTACAAACTCGTTTAGCGAGTCAGTATTGGCCCGTACCCATTTTGTACTGCGTGTTAAGCCGGGTCAGGAAGCGCCTGATCTTGAGCAGCTTGAAGCGGAAGTACAAGAGCTATCTCGTTCATGGAACGATGACTTGCAGAATGCCCTTATTGAAGCCTGTGGCGAAGAGCAAGGCACGACTCGCAGTAACCTCTATCGTGAGTCATTTCCTGTGGCTTATCGCGAGCATTTTACGACGCTACATGCAGTACACGATATTGAAAAGATGGAATTGCTGGCTAAACAGCCTCTAAGCATGAGTTTCTATCGTCTCCTTGAGCAATCTCAATCTGTATTGCGCTTTAAGTTGTTTACCGCTGAAGAGCCATTAATTTTATCTGACGTTATTCCAGTGCTAGAAAATCTAGGATTGCGTGTGGTAGGTGAGCATCCTTATGTGGTGAGCTGTGTAAACGGGAAAACCTATTGGATTCATGATTTCTCATTATCACACCGTGGTGGCTCAGAGCCGATTGAGCTAGATGAAGTTAAAGATATTTTTCAGCAATCTTATGCAGCGATTTGGCAGGGGCTGGCTGATAATGATGAATTTAACCGCTTAGTGCTGGGCGCCGGTTTAAATTGGCGTGAAGTGGCTATGTTGCGTGCTTATGCTCGTTACAACCAGCAGATCCGCTTTGGTTTTAGTCAGGCTTATATTGCTGAAACCTTGACCCGTCATACACAGGTTAGCCGTTTGCTGGTGGCGCTGTTTCGTGCGCGTTTTGACCCCTCTCGTCAGGCGAAAGGCAAAGTACAGGCATTAGTCGGGCGTATTGAAAGCAGTATCCTTGATGCGTTGGATAAGGTTGATAACCTTAACGATGACAAAATTCTGCGCCGTTTCCTTGAGCTCATCAAAGCAACGTTACGTACCAACTTTTTCCAGCTCAACGAGAACAATGAGCCTAAAGAATATCAATCCTTTAAGCTTAATCCGCATCTGGTAGCCGATATACCTAAGCCGTTACCTATGTTCGAGATGTTCGTTTACTCACCTCGTGTTGAAGGTGTACATCTGCGCGGCGGTAAGGTTGCTCGTGGTGGCTTACGTTGGTCGGATCGTCAAGAAGATTACCGTACTGAGGTTTTAGGCTTAGTTAAAGCCCAGCAAGTGAAAAATGCAGTTATTGTACCGGTTGGCGCAAAAGGTGGTTTTGTTGCTAAGTGCCTGCCGCAAGGTGGCACACGTGATGAAATACTGGCTGAAGGTATTGCCAGCTATAAAATCTTCATTCGTGGTCTGCTTGATGTGGCAGATAACTTGCAAAATGGCGAAGTTATCCCTCCTGAAAATGTGGTACGCCATGATGAGGACGACCCTTACTTGGTGGTCGCCGCTGATAAAGGCACGGCAACGTTCTCTGATATTGCCAATGAAATCGCCGAGACTTACGGCTTCTGGATGGGTGATGCATTCGCTTCAGGCGGAAGCCAAGGGTATGACCATAAAGGCATGGGTATTACCGCTAAAGGGGCGTGGGAGTCCGTTAAACTGCATTTTCGTGAGATGGGAATTAACACTCAAACAGACCCGTTCACTGTTATCGCTGTGGGCGACATGGCAGGAGATGTATTTGGTAATGGTATGTTGCTATCGGATAAAATTCGCTTAGTGGCTGCATTCAACCATATGCATATCTTTATCGACCCAACGCCTGATGAAGCAAGTAGCTTTGTAGAGCGCCAGCGCATGTTTGCACTGCCGCGTTCAGGCTGGGAAGACTACAATACGTCGTTAATCTCTAAAGGTGGTGGCGTTTTCCTACGCTCAGCTAAATCTATTACGCTGACTCCTGAGATGAAGAAGCATTTCGATATTAAGGAAGACAAGCTTTCTCCGAATGACTTGATTTCTGCGCTACTAAAAGCACCAATCGATCTTTTCTGGAACGGTGGTATCGGTACTTATGTGAAATCCAGTCAGGAAAATCATTCTGATGTGGGTGATAAGGCGAATGATTCATTACGTGTTAACGGTAATGAACTGCGCTGCAAAGTACTAGGTGAAGGTGGCAACTTAGGCTTTACTCAATTAGGGCGTATCGAGTTCTGTCACAATGGCGGTGCTTGTAATACCGACTTTATTGATAATGCTGGTGGAGTTGATTGCTCCGATCATGAAGTAAATATCAAGATTTTGCTCAATAAATGTATTGCTGATGGTGATTTAACGGTTAAACAACGTAATGATTTATTACGTGATATGACGGACGCTGTTGCGGTACAAGTACTGAAAAGTAATGATCGACAGGCAAGAGCGCTCAGCTTAGCGCTTGAGCATGCCGGTAAATCTCAGGATGAGTATGTTCGTCTGATGGATCGCCTTGAAGATGAAGGCCGTTTGGATCGAGCTTTGGAGTTTTTGCCCGATAACGAAGCACTACAACAGCGCCAGCAGGCTAAACTGCAACTTACTAGGCCTGAGCTATCAGTTTTGATCTCCTACACTAAGGCGGAGCTTAAAGAGCAGCTAACGCATACGTGGATCACTGACGACCCATACGTTAAAAATGAAATTAAAGAAGCTTTTCCTGAGCAGCTAGTTGAACGTTTCCCCGAAGCTGTTCAAGACCACCAGTTGAAGAAAGAGATCATCGCAACCCAAGTGGCCAATGCGATGGTGAACCATATGGGTATCACTTTCACCAACCGCATGATGGAAACCGCAGGCCAGTCTGCAGATCAGGTGGCGGTTGCTTACCTGGTGGCGCGAGATGTATTTGAGCTACGCGAGATCTGGGAACAGATTGAAGCACTAGATAACATCGTACCAACGGGCGTGCAGCAGCGCATGATGGTGGATTTATTACGTTTGATGCGCCGTGCAAGTTATTGGTTGCTACGTAATGTCTGTAACCGAGGTTGCTTTAAAGTACAGGAAGTTATTGATCGCTTTAAGCCTGCAGTGGCAGAGATCAGAACATCATTTACTGAGCTGCTTTCAGGTGACTTGAAAACGCATTGGTTAGGCCAATGCCAGAAGCTCATTGATGTGGGTATTCCTGAAGATCTTGCTGCGCGTATTACGTGTGCTGAGCGCTTGTACGCGGCTCTCGCTATCAGTGAAGTGTCTGATGAGGTTAATCAACCGATTCTTAACACCGCAGAAGTTGACTTCTGGCTGGGTGAGCGGTTGCAGCTGGATTGGGTGAGTGAGCGTATTCGCCAAATTGAGCCTGATAACCACTGGCAGTTGTTAGCTCGTGAAGGCTTTAATGAAGACTTGAATACCCAGCAAAGCCGTCTGACTCGATCTGTATTGATGAGTGATAGCGAGTTGAGTGGACAAGCGTTAGCGCAAAGTTGGATCGAGAAAAATGAGCAAGGTTTGAAGCGTTGGGAGCGTGTGTTAGGAGAACTGCGCTCTACCAGTGATGCTGATAGTGCGACCTTTACGGTGGTTATTCGTGA
>NZ_JADGEV010000003.1 GCF_016744175.1 Neptunomonas sp.
TTGGCTTGGTGTGTTAAAGCCTCTTGGGCTTAGCCCTGTAAATGACTTAGTTACTAATACAGTCTTTTGGCTTACTCCTGAAACTTTCATTCCATTTTTGGGGTGTTGGGAAGTTATTATTGGTGTCTGTTTAATTATTAAACCCTTCATTCGTATTGCATTGACGCTTTTATTTCTTCAATTATTTGGCACAATGCTTCCTTTAGTTATTGTTCCTGAGGTTTGTTTTGTTAAATCTCCATTTATTTTAACTCTAGAGGGACAATATATAATTAAAAATATAATTATACTAAGTGCAGCTATTGTTGTTGGCGGGGGGTTAAGTAAAGAAAAATCAGAATCTGCTGAGAAAGGGGTTAGAAACATATGACAAGGATAACAGACGGAAAAATCATAGTAGGATTTTGTTTGCTGCCCATTATTAAAGTAATAATTTTACCTCTTAATGAGGTGTTTTATACCTATAAAATAGAGTGTCATTAAAATGTCTTATTCAGAAGCAAGCTGTCTTTGTGGTGCTGTAGAAATCGTTGCTGAAGACGTTAATCCTAAGTTTACAGTGTGTCATTGCCAGTCATGCAGAACATGGGGCGGTGCTCCATTCTTTGCTGTTAAATGTGGTACAAAAGTAAAAATAAAAGGTGATGACAAGATCAAAATGTACGAATCATCATCATGGGCATCTCGTGGATTTTGTACGGAATGTGGAACTCATCTTTTCTATAAATTTAGAGCAACAGGCGAATATAATATGCCTGTAGGCCTGTTTCCAAACGTGGAAGGGTTGGAAATGGATATGCAGTATTTTAGTGATATGCGACCTAGTTATTACTGCTTTTCAAATGAAACAAAAGAAATGACTACTGCTGAAATAATGGCTTATTTTGCCGCTGAATTATAGCCAACAATACTACAACCTGCTAAATAGCTGATGATTAAAAGCATTAAGAAAATGAGAGCGCAAGAATCGGATTGTTTGTATTTTAAACTTTATCTAAGCTGGATTCACCATACATAAACACAAGAGTGCTACCCACTATGACTTCATCTATAAACACCTCAATGGGCCTTCGTGAGTGGGCGATGCTTATCGTATTGTCTGTACTGTGGGGAGGATCATTTTTCTTTGTGGGTGTTGCGGTTACTGACTTGCCTCCATTGACAATTGTTCTGCTCAGGGTAGGGCTAGCAGCCATCGCATTATGGAGTATTGCTCTGATCATGGGGTTACGTCCTCCAAAGAGCGTAGGGGTTTGGGTTGCATTTTTGGGAATGGGGCTGCTAAACAATGTTATCCCCTTCGTTCTTATCGTGTGGGGGCAAACTCAAATCGCATCTGGTCTGGCATCGATTCTTAATGCTGCCACCCCTATATTTGCCGTTGTTGTTGCAGGAATATTGCTACCCGACGAACGTGCTACTCCATTGAAACTTGCAGGTGTAGCAGTCGGTTTTATTGGCGTCGTTGTCATGATCGGGCTGCCAGCACTCGGTGGCGTTGATAGCTTGCTTGCGCAGGTAGCGATTATTGCAGCGACCTTGTCTTATGCATTTGCAGGCGTATATGGTCGTCGGTTCAAAGTAATGGCTATAAACCCCATTATTACGGCAGCGGGACAGGTGACTGCTTCGGCACTTGTATTGACCCCTATCACTTTAATGGTAGATGGGCCTCTTGATGTAGCAGGGCCCAGCATGGGCACGTGGGCTGCTATTGTTGGACTTGCTGTTCTCTCTACCGCTGTTGCCTACGTTCTTTATTTCAAAATATTAGAACGGGCAGGGGCGACTAACTTGTTACTAGTCACATTGTTGGTTCCTATCTCGGCGATATTGCTGGGCTCACTGTTCCTCAACGAGTCATTGGAGCTTGTCCACCTTGTGGGAATGGCACTTATTGCGCTGGGCTTGTCCGCTATTGACGGGCGAATGTGGAAACGCCTAATACATACGAAAGCTTAAGGAGTTGAGTATGAACAGAACAGACTTCGAAGATAAGGAGGCCAGGGATACTGATGATTGCTTTAGATGAAAATCTCTACTTTAGGCGTGGTTGTTTAACTGGCGTATTGAAAAGAAATAAAATGATTTGAATCGTATTAACTCAAAAATATTGATATTGGTCGTACTAAAGCATTTAAAATAGTGCTTCTATTTACTCTTTTATGCACTAATACGATATCTGTGCTACATATTAACTGTTGCTTATATTAAGTTTCAAGTTGAGTGGGTACGTATGGATGTTTCAGTAGACTTAATAAAGATTGGAGACTACGTTCGTTTGGGGGAGAGCCAGAGTAAGGGGTGGAAAGCTCATCCCTTTCCAAAAAATAACTTCCTGATATCAAATCAGGAACAGGTTGAGATAGTAAAAGGGTTATTTGATACCGTTGTTATTGACTGTCTTAAAAGCACTGAAAGACAAAAGGAATTGCAACAGAGCGCTAATTTCATAAGCGAAAAAGAAGAAACGTTACAAACTCAACCCTCATCTGAATGGGAGCAATTAAATTCTCCAACTGAGAAGTTATCCCAAGCACTTAACTGTACTTTACCAGCCAAAGAAAAAGCAGGGATGGTTGTTGAACATAGTGCTGAATTGATATCGCAATTACTTTCAACCCAGTTAACAAACGACTCTGTTAAGGGAACAGTCGTCGCTCTTAAAGGAATGGTAGGGAATCTCATTTCTGACCCAGAGCTATCAGATGAACTTCTAAAAATCACCTCTCATGACTATTACACTTACACTCATTCTGTAAGCGTAGGCTTCAAGGCAATGGTCTTTGCTAAACATTACTTAGGTACTACGGATCAAACCCTCCTTAAAGAGCTAGGCGTTGGTTTTTTTCTGCATGATGCAGGTAAGGCAGGCGTTGATCCTGATATATTGAATAAGCCCGGAAAGCTTAGTGCAAGCGAGTGGAGTATTATGCGAAACCACCCTGAAATGGGCGTTAAGCAATTAGCACAAGCGAACTCGTTGAGCGAAGAAATAGAAATTATCGTAGTGCAGCATCATGAAAAGTTAGATGGTTCAGGTTACCCCTATGGACTTAAAGGCAAAGAATTTCACGTGTTCGGACAGATATGTGCTTTGGCTGATATCTATGATGCGTTAACGGCTAAGCGTTCATACAAAGAAGGAATGACTAGCTTTAATGCACTGCTCATTATGCAACAAAAGATGGCTCATCACTTTGATGCGAAAGTACTTAGCTCCTTTATAAAACTATTTTGTGAAGCCCCTAAAGCTAATTAATTATACGTAATGGACCACTAAGAGGCGTTAGTGAAGCTTGTCTACTGTTTATTTTATGATCTGCATCAACATATCTGAATTTGGTTGTTAGGTATTCCTACGTACTACAGAGTGTGTTCTATACTCCTGCACCATAAGGCTTAGCTCAATGAATTTTTTGGTTTTACGAGACCATTTTTAATCACTCTCATTGATCAGGCTTTCCCTTAAGACATATTTTCTTACAGATTTGTAGGCCGTTGCAGGCATTTTTATACCTGTGATTGTTGAAGTTTTTCTATTTAAGGAGTAGTTGAGTGAGTGGAATACTAGGACAAATTCGTGTCCGAACTAAAATGCTACTGATGGTGCTAGTATCGATTTTTAGCCTAATGGGAATCGAGGCTCTCTCTCTCAATCAACTGTGGTATGACCTTAATGAAGAGCGCAAGGTAATGCTCCACGATCTTACCGATACTGCTTTTTCTTTGGTCCAGCGTCAACAGAAATTAGTCCAGTCAGGTAGTAAATCGGAAGAGGCTGGGATGGAAGAGGCATTGGCAAATCTACGTTCTTTACGTTACGCCAACGATGAGTACTTTTTTGTACTCGACACAAACCACAAATTGCTGATGCACCCAAACAAGAAAATTGATGGTACTAATGTCGCTTCTTTAGCTGATCCTAAGGGTACGCTGTTGATGCAGGAATTGGTCAGCGCAGCAAAAGCCAAAGGCGAGGGGTTTGTGAAGTACTACTGGAGCCGCTCCGCTAATTCAGAACCGGTACCTAAATTGTCATACGCACGCTATCAACCAGAATGGAAATGGGTTATAGCAACCGGTGTCTACACCGATGATATTCTTGAGGGCTTTTGGGATGAATTTTGGCACGCGGTTGGGTCATTGTTTGCTGTTTTGGCTGTTGTAGGGACCATGTCAGTGTTAATCACCCGTGCGATGGTTAATCCAGTCGAAGCCCTGACGAACGTATTGACAAAAACTTCAAAAACTCATGACTTAACGTTACGTGCTGATGCATCCAATAGAGATGAGTTTGGCCAAATGGGGCATGCTTTTAATGAGATGATGACCAGCTTCCATGATCTAATCTTAGAGCTAACCTCTGCTACATCACAAGTAGCCAGTTCAGCGGCAGAGCTGTCGACCACTACTGAGCAAACAAGTAAAGGGATGGCGCAGCAGCAAGATGAGACTACCTTGGTAGCAACGGCGATGACCGAGATGAATGCCACGGTCCATGAAGTAACACAGAATACACAGAAAACGGCTAATGCAGCACATGAAGCGGCCAATGCATCACGTGTAGGCAAGGATGTTGTTGATGAGTCGATTACTGCGGTGAAAGCCCTCTCTGATCGCTTGTCAAACTCAGCAGAGCTGACCCAAACGCTAGAAGCGGAAAGCGCTAACATAGCTGATATATTGGGAGTGATAAACAATATAGCAGCACAAACTAATCTCTTGGCTCTTAATGCTGCCATAGAAGCAGCCCGTGCAGGCGACCAAGGCAGGGGGTTTGCGGTAGTAGCGGATGAAGTACGCTCTTTATCCAGCCGAACAGCCGAATCTACCCAAAAAATCGCAGTGGTCATTGATCGCTTGCAGGCTAAAACCAAAGAAGCTGTTAATGCCATGACGACAAGTAGTACAGAAGCCGATGAAGTGGTTGAGCAAACGATGAAAGCAGGTGTCTCCTTGAGTCACATTTCTACAGCCATTTCTCAGATTGATACAATGAGCATTCAGATTGCTAGTGCCTCGGAAGAGCAGAGTGCTGTAGCTGAGGATATTAATCGGAACGTTGTGAGTATAAGTAGTGTGTCCGAGGAAAGCGCTTTAGGCGCCAGACAGATAGCTCAGTCTTGTGACGAACTAGCGCGTCTGGCTGAACATCTCAAAGAGGTATCTGAGCGCTTTACCGTTTAGTCATAATCCCACGGTTTATGAAAAAGGGGCTTTTTAGCCCCTTTCTTGTTTCTCTTCCCTCTTAAAACCACTTCTATAGATAGGCCCTAGATCAGTTTTTGATTGGCTCCTTACTCCGTGTCGTAAAAGTAAAGAAAATATGTGGATTTTTTCGAAAGTTCAGTTAGCTGAGCAACTTGTGTAAACCATTGCTTTTTTAGCTTATGTTGGTCAGGGTTCTCGTAAGATATGGTGCTAATGAGTAAGTTGTTTATAAGGATAGGGTAGTTATGGATTCACGTAAAAATATTGATGGAATGGCGATTGGCATCGTTACAGTCGTCAGTCTGATCTGGGGTTTGCAACAAGTCTTTGTAAAAGCTGTTGCTACTGAGATGTCTCCTGTATTACAGATAGCACTAAGGTCAGGTATTGCAACGGTACTTTTGGCTATTGTGATGGTCTATCGAAAGGAGGAGTTAATAAGCCGCGATACTTGGAAGGCCGGGTTGCTGGCTGGCATGCTGTTCGCGCTTGAGTTCTTTTTTGTGGGCGAAGGGCTTCGTAATACCACGGCTTCTCATATGGTTATTTTTCTTTATAGTGCGCCGATATTTGTGGCGCTGAGTTTGCATTTTAAATTCACGTCAGAACAGCTTAAACCGCTACAGTGGGTAGGTATTTTTACGGCGTTTTCAGGTATTGCGCTGACATTTTTATGGAGAGATGCTCAGGACATTAGTGCTACAGCAAGCAATATGCTTTGGGGAGACTTTCTTGCACTACTAGCAGCAATTTCTTGGGCTGCCACAACAGTACTGGTACGTAGTTCAAGCCTGGCCAGAGCACCTGCAACTCAAACGTTGTTATATCAATTAATTGTGTGTTTCATACTGGTTCTTTGTGCAGCGATTGTTATGGGTCAGACTGAGTACACTCTCACGACAGCAGTAGTCAGTAATCTTGCTTTTCAAGGAGTGGTTGTATCTTTTGTAAGCCTACTTCTGTGGTTTTGGTTGCTTCGACAGTATTCTGCATCACAGCTAGGAGTTTTTACGTTTATGACTCCGTTGTTTGGTATCGCGTTCAGTGTATGGATATTGGATGAGCCCCTTGAATCCGGTTTTATTTTTGGAGCTGTATTGGTGATGATGGGCATCTTGATGGTTAATGGGCATAGCGGAATTCAGAGAAAGCTTAAGTTGGTTTTTCAGAAATAAACTTGCAACGCAGTAATGAATATTAATCATGCTTAATAATTTCATCACCTCGTCATTTCACATAAAAAGAGGGCAGAAATTTTAAAGATAGAAAAATTAAGCCCATTACAGATTTTGAGCAGAGTTCGGTCATTGATTAACGGCTAGAGTTGACTCAAATAATGAAATTATCTAGAGTTAAAAAAAGAAAATAAATTACTAAGTTATTGATATTTCTGACTAAAAATCTATGATGTTTAAAATAGGGATTGATTGTATTGGGCAGCGGACTGGCTCTTGTTTGCAAAATTCATGTCTGTATAAATCCACTTACCTCTTTGAAGTTTAATAAATTAAGACTTATGCAGTGTTCACTTGGAACCCCAATAGGACGCCAAAGTGATAGTAAGGCATAGGATTTAAAGTAAGCGGTTAAACCCCAAACTAACATATGAATAACATAAGGACATTAAATGTTTCAAAGGAAGTCATCGGCATTCGGAAGCCTATTTGGACTTATATCAATAGGAGTTATTGTCGCATTATCGTTAACAGCATGCTCAAACCCAAATACACCTGCTGGGCATGAAGGTTATGTTTATGAGAAACCGAGAATTTTCGGTACAGGCGGGTATCGAGCTACATTAAAGGGTCCTCAAAATTATGGTGTTTCACTGTGGCGAAATCAGATCATTAATATTGATATGCGTCCGAACACATACACAGAAAGTTTTAAAATTCTTGCCAATGATGATCTAAATATTAGCTTTAATTTTCATTGCGTTATATCTATACGTCCAGATACAGTCAAATTCGTTGTAGAAAACTATGGAGGAGACAAGTGGTATCAAAGGATTGTACGAGAAACTTTTAGAACTTATGTTCGTAGCTCAGTTCAAAAGTACAACAGTCGCGACCTTAAAGCTAATCGTGAAAAGATTTCGGAAGAAGTTACTAGTAAACTTCAAAATTATTTGAAAGACACACCTTTCAGTGTCACTAAAGTAGTTGTAGGAAACATTAACTATCCTGAGATAGTTGCAAATGCTGTTGAGAAAAAACTTGCAGCACAACAGCTCCTTTCAGAGAAAGAAACACAAAAGGAAATTGCCCGTAAAGATGCTGAGATTCGTGTTGAAGAAGCAAAAGGTATAGCTCAAGCACAAAAAATAATTAACACTACATTAACAACCAACTACCTTCAGCATGAAGCAATCAATGCACAGTTAAAAATGGCTGAATCACCTAATCATACAACTGTTTACATACCGGTTGGTACAAATGGGATACCTTTGATAAAAGGTACAAAGTGAATTTAATAAGTATATATAGGCGCACTAGGAACGGAGCGCCTTATGAAAGCTTAGGTAAGGTATTAATAACCGTAGTAGGTTATTAATACCACGCCATGTGAGTGCTAAATAATAGAACTTTCTGCATAGTGTTTGAGCGTTTTCAGTCCGATTATTTTTCTTGAAAGTCGCAGGCTTCAGCTGCTTCATGCTGAGCAGGTTGGTGGGGTAGTATTTCGGGCTTGGCCAGCCATTCTCTTCCTTTTAGCATGGCATTCCAGTAAAGCCATGGAAGCATTTTTTCTTTAAGGAGCCATGCAAGGCGGGTTGGTTCCGTGCCTTTGACCAACCATTGTGGAAAGCTGGGTTGAAGCTTGCCTGCGTACCCAAATTCAGCAAGTATAATTTTGCCGCGCTCGACAGTGAGTGGACATGAACCGTAACCATCATAAATTGCTTTAGCTGGTTTTCCTTTCAGAGCACTTATTACATTCTCAGCAATGACAGGCGCTTGTTTTCTTATAGCTGCTGCTGTTTTTGCATTAGGCGTACTACTGGCATCGCCAAGTCCAAAAATATCGCCATAGCCGTTGTGTTGTAGTGTTTCAGGGTTTAGATCAACCCACCCTGCAGCATCAGCAAGCTGGCTTTCACTGATGAGTTTAGGAGCTCTCTGAGGTGGGCATACATGGAGCATATCAAAAGGTTTTTCTATTTGGCTGACCTTGCCCTCACTATCACTTACTTCAAAAAGGGCTGTTTTACTGGGTCCATCTACTTGAATTAAGTTTTGCTGAAACTTAAGATTGATATCGTACTTTTTGACATATTCCATCAATGCAGGAACATAGTCAGCAACGCCAAATAATGCAGCACCTGCTGTGTGAAATTCAACGTCAATATTGGCTAAAGCACCTGATCTATTCCAGTGATCACAAGAAAGGTACATGGCTTTTTGTGGGGCACCTGCACACTTGATTGGCATAGGAGGCTGAGTAAAAATAGCACGCCCTTTTTGTAAGCTTTGCACGAGCTCCCATGTGTAAGGAGCAAGATCGAAGAGGTAGTTTGAAGTAACACCGTTGTGGCCTAGCGTATCCTTCAATCCGGGGATGGCTTCCCAATTAAGTGCTAAGCCTGGAGCAACCACTAGAATACGATAATGAATAGCTTCGCCATCTTCTAGAATAACTTGTTGATTCTCTGGTTTGAACCCGGCAGCTGCACAGTGATACCAGTGTGCTTTTTCTGGCATCACATCTTCCATTTTCCGTACGGTATCACCCCGGTTAAATACTCCTCCGCCGACCAGTGTCCATCCTGGTTGATAGTAATGTTCTGAACGTGGTTCAATGATAGCAATATCTAAATCGGGTGCTCTTTTTAGTAGGCTCCCTGCTACGGCTTGCCCTCCCGCTCCTCCACCGAGAATGAGAACGTCATGCCGCTTAGTGACGTCAGATGACGTTGGCTGGCTTGGTTGGTTAAGTGCTTTGAGACGATTGTGTTGGGTGCTGAGGTCATATCCTGCAGATAATGACGCTTTAAGAATGGCTTCGGCATCAAGTCTAGGAGCCTCAGCTAACGCCCATAATAAAGTGCTTCGGGTGCCTGAGCGACAGTAGGCTAGTGCAGGGCCTTGACACTCATTTATTAGCTTCCTAAAGGTATTCGCATCTTCATCGGTGATTTTTCCTGAAATAACAGGTTGGTAATGCCACTGCAAACCATGTCGTTCTGCTGCCGTGCGAATATCGTTGTTATCTGGTTGGTCGTAGCTTTCTTGGTCAGGGCGGTTGCAAATAATAGTCTTAAAACCCAAAGATGCAGCCAAGCCAACATCAGTAGTACTGATTTGTGAGCTGACACTCAGAAACGGAGTTAATTGACGTACATCCATGAGACTTATCCTATTATTGTTATCGTAAGTTTAAGAGCGTATTGGTTAGAACAGATTAATAGGCACTTTCAGGTACACCTGATCATTTTCTTCTGCGGGGGGCATCTTTCCTGCTCTCATATTGACTTGTACTGAAGGGAGAATCAGCTGCGGCATTGATAACGTAGCATCTCGCTCTGTTCTCATTTTTACGAACTCGTCTTCACTGATACCATCGCGAACATGGATGTTTTCAGCCCTCTCTTCTTGTACGGACGTTTCATTGGCAAATACATCACGCCCTAATGCTTTGTAGTCATGGCACATGAAAAGACGGGTTTCAGGTGCGAGGGCGAAGATACGTTTTATTGATTGGTATAATGTTCGCGGATCTCCACCGGGAAAGTCACATCGAGCAGTACCAAAATCAGGCATAAATAATGTGTCGCCCACAAAAACAGCATCTTCAAATACATATGTTATGCATGCAGGCGTATGTCCTGGCGTATGCATGGCAACACCTGTCAGGGTGCCAATTTGAATGGTATCTCCTTCGTTAAAAAGGACATCAAACTGACTACCATCTCGCACGAATGTTGTATCAGCATTGAAAGCTGTACCAAAGGTGTCTTGTATCACCGTAATATTGGCACCAATGCCTAATTTGGCACCTGTTTTTTCTTTTAAGTAGGGCGCTGCGGATAAATGATCTGCATGAACATGGGTTTCAAGAACCCACTCTACATTCAGCGAATTATTGTTAACAAACTGTAAAATTTTATCTGCAGATTCTGTGCGGGTGCGGCCTGATGGGTAGTCAAAATTTAATACCGAATCAATGATTGCACAGTTTTTAGAGTTAGGGTCTTGAACAATATAGCTGTAGGTAAATGTAGGTTCATCAAAGAAGGCGGTAACAAGAGGAGACATACTATGACCTTATATTTCTTATTGGTATATACTTATTCTTAAAAGAAATATACTAATCTAAATAATGACTCCTGCCAATACGTTCTTAGAGCTACTTAGGTAGGGGGTTACAAATGTCAGCATTTGGCTTATTACTTTGTAAATACATAAGAGTGTTTAAGCAGAGTAAGATTTATTAGGCTTTACATACGGTATGGAAGCGCATGGTTGCTATGTACATTTGGGTGTTACCGTAAACCTTTTAATCTTCTGATGGACAGTTCTACAATATTCTAAACATGAAAAAAGAGGCCGCTGGTGATCATCCGTAATCAGGAAAAAATCAACTCACCCGAGACAATCAAGCAACAGTTTGAAGCATTGGGCTATATCTGTAGCGATGCTATTGCTACCTCCGTCTACCTGGCTTGTCATCTCCAAAAACCTATATTAGTTGAAGGGCCACCGGGTGTTGGTAAAACCGAACTTGCTAAGAAAACGTCTGAGTTATTATCAGCGCCACTTATTCGTATGCAGTGTTATGAAGGGCTCGATGAGTCTAAAGCGCTTTACGAATGGAAGTACGGTAAACAGCTACTTTATACGCAGCTATTAAAAGACCAGCTGGGTGATGTGATGCGAGGAGCGAAAGGGCTTGATGAATCCGTATCTCGTTTGCATCAGTTTGGAGATATTTTCTATTCTGATGAATTTCTCGAACCTCGACCGCTGTTGCAGGCCTTAAGGTCAGAAGGTGGTGCTGTTCTTTTAATCGATGAGATTGATAAAGCAGATCAGGAATTCGAAGCTTTCCTATTGGAACTCCTTTCCGATTATCAAATATCTATACCAGAATTAGGAACGGTCAAAGCAAAGTCCAAGCCCATTGTTCTGTTAACAAGTAATAACACCCGGGAACTTGGCGATGCTCTAAAACGACGTTGCTTACATCTATATATTCCTTTCCCTTCAAAAGCTATTGAGCAAAAGATCATTAGCGCTCAGGTTCCTGAACTAAACGACAAGCTTAGGCAGCAGTTAGTTGCTTTTATAGGCGAACTACGAGATATGTCGCTTAAAAAAGTGCCTGCCGTTAGTGAAACAATAGACTGGGCTAGGGCTTTGTTACTCTTGAATGTTGAGAGTTTGGATCATGAATGGATAAAAACTACGCTCAACCTGTTGCTAAAATTTCAGGATGACATAGAAGCTGTAGAGCCCGAGATCGACAATCTGCTAAAGGCAGCCACTAAGGAAAGTTAAACGATCGGAGGGTTGAAAGTAATCATGCAAAAAGTACTGGGCGATTTTATTCACGCGTTGCGACACGCAGGCTTGCCGATTTCATCAGCGGAAACGTTGGATGCATTAAGAGCTGCTCAACTGGTCGGTATTGATAATGCTCCATTGCTCAAGCATTCGCTTGGGATGACACTGACCAAATGTTTACAGCATCGCTTAACCTATGATCAGGTTTTTGATCAATACTTTAACAGCTATGATCAATTTAAAGAGGCAAGTTCCTCTGAAGAGACCATAAAGGCGTTAGAAGAGAAACGACAAACATCTAACAACATAGATGAAGAGCTGATAAATGCGTATGGGACTAGTTTTCAATCCCCCTTGGCTCAGCAGTTAATGGATAACGACATGTCGTCTGTGCAGGTAATGATTACCAGTGCTGCAACGGCTTCAGGTGCTAGGGAGATAGCCTTTGTTACCCAGATACCCATGGTTACTTATCGAATTATGCAGACTTTGGGTAATGGCGAGCTTCAACAGGAGCTCGCTGTGCTCGCCAGCAGCGATGAAAATAGTGCTGAGGTACAGCTGCTGCGTCAGCGAAGATTACTGCTGCAGCAGCAGGTACGAGATTATGTTGAACAGCAGTATTTGATATTCAATCAAAACGAGCCAAATAAACTACGAGAAAGTAATCTTCAAAAAATCAATTTGACCAGTGTAGATCACCGTAATTACAAGCTTATGGGTGAGCTAGTGCGTAAAGCGGCTAAGCAGCTTGCTAGTATGCACAGTCGTAGAAGGCGTATTACTAAGCGTGGTTTGCTTGATGTTAGGCGAACTATTGCCGCAAACGCTGCTTATGATGGTTTTTTGTTCCATACAAAGTGGAAATCTACTCGAGTAGATCGTCCCAAAGTTATGGTGATATGTGATGTCAGTGGTTCTGTCAGTGAGGTTGCAAGATTCTTGATGCTCTTTTTGTATTGCTTACAAGACGTGCTGCCGAAAGTCCGCTCTTTTGTTTTTTCGTCTAACATGGCGGAAGTTACTGAACTCTTTGAGCAACGAGGCATGGACCAAGCGTTGGCAGAAGTTATGCTCAAGTGGGCTAATTTACCGAGTGATTATGGTAAGGCTTTAGCAGATTTCACCAGTATAGCTCTTGATGATATTGATAACCGAACGACTGTCATTATGTTAGGAGACGCCAGAAACAATAATGAAGACGGCAATGTATCTGTCTGGGAAGAGATATATCGGCGAAGTCAGAGAGTTTTGTGGCTAAATCCTGAAGGGGAGTTCAGTTGGGATAGCGCTGATTCCATTATGAGTGAGTATGCTCCCTATTGTACCCATGTTGAAACGTGTAACTCACTTCGAGACCTTAATAGAGTTTTAGGGTCTGTATTAAAACATTCGAACTAGTGCGCGTGAGAGCCTTAGAAGAAGTACTCATTACTGCTTTATAGCTTGTATAAATTGGCCGCTCGAAATTGAATTGTGGCGTTGTTTGTACCTTCCATCCTCTATTTGTATTCAGGTATTAATTCTGGTTGTTTGGCTATCTTAGCCCCAAGAACTCTCATCCATAAGCTACAGAACAATACAATGATTCCCGTAATGATAATCCGTACTCAACTGCATTCTTGATTGTGTGATGTGGATTTTAATGTGTATTAAACAAAGGGTTAATTTCTAGTACTAAAGATCATTCACATCGGTGACTGTATGGTTTTTAAGTATGACGAAAGCTGTTGTTACTAATGCCGAAAGGAGATGTTCTTTTAGTGGATGTAAATAGCTGTGTAACGATCACTGGTTGAAAAACAACCAAATAGTGGTTGATTTTTGTGTAAAAAAGTAAAAAATGGTCTTTAATTATAATAGTATAATGCTAATTGTTTATTGCTATAACATGATAGCGCGTTCCGCGATATTTTAGAGGGATCTGAAGTGAGTTTATGCATACAAAGGTTTTTTATTGTTATTTTGTCGTTACTGCCTTTTTCAGCATTGGCAGAGCAGACGCCAATTGAACTGTTTGCATTTGATTATCCCCCTTATACCATTGTTAATGAACAGTCTCAGGTTAGCGGTATTGATGTCGATGTTGTCACTGCCGCGTTTAGTAGCGTAGGGGTTAGTATTGTATTCAAGACGGCGCCTTGGAAAAGGATTTTAAAAAATCTTGAGCATGGTTATATCGCAGGCTATACGAGCTGTGCACGACGACCAGAAAGGGAACCTTACATTTTGTTTAGCGATAAGGTTAGTGAAGCTAATCAGGTAGCCGTAGTGGCAACCAAAACAGATGTAAGAAAATTAACAAATTTGATGGACTTACAGCACTACAAAGTTACGGCAATTGATGGCTGGGCGATTCAAAAAGAGCTAACAAAAAAAGGTATTAAGCATATAAAAGCACCCGATATGGATAGTGCTATTCGATCCGTTGTATTCAGAGACATCGATGCACTTTATATTGGTGAATTAACTGCACTGTACCGTGCTCAGCAGCTAGGTTTAGAGGATAAGATAAAAACTAAGCGATTTGCTGATAAACAAAGCGCCACATTTTACCTGTGCTTAAGCAAGCTCTATCCAGGTAACCCTGAACTCTTACAGCAGTTTAATACCGGTTTAAAACGCATCAAAAAATCTGGTGAGTTTGATGCGATTTACAACAAGTATTTATAGGGAAACCTCATGACCCGTATCATTGCTGTTATTCATACCCTTTCTTATGGCGCTTAATTTCCGACATAAAATTGCGTTTAAGCAAGCCAGATCAGTCTTACTGATTTCGCTACTATTGGGGTTGATTTCGGCGGGTGGGCAGATATTTCTGGACTATAAGCAGGAACAGTTACATTTAGTCAGTGGCCTTGATCGTATTATTTTGTTACATAAGGCGACCGCTGTTCGGGCGATATATAACCTTGATGTTACGCAGGCGAAGGAGGTTACTAATACACTCATATCGTACCCAGAAATTTACCGTGCTAGATTGATCGATGACTTTTCTGAGGTACTAGCCGAACACTCTAGAGAGCAAGCAGAGCAAACAATGCTGTCATTGGTTGGTGAATATTTTTTCAAGGTAAACACCTTAATAGAAACGGATCTTAGAGTAGAGGAACAGAAGGGGCAAGCAGCCAAGTTGATCATTGATTTGGATGCAGCTTATATCGCCAGTAACTTTGCCCTTCGAGCAGTCACTAGCCTATCTTTGGGGTTGCTACATAATATAATTCTTGCCTGTATATTTCTGATGCTTTTCTATCGTTATTTGTCAAAACCTATGATGGATATTGCTAAATGGGTCAATCAGCTTCGAAATAGCGATGGTGAAACATCACTCCCTTACACTGAGCCCGATGAGATGGGTGATTTAGTATCTAGTTTTGCTAGCCTATGGCAAGAGCGAAAGGTGGTAGCTGATCAGCTAAATGACACTATTCAAAATTTATCAAAGAGTGAGTACTTTTCTCGTTCACTGATGGAGAATGCGGGCGATGCAATGTTTCTCTGCCTTCTTGACAGCACTATTGTGCAAACCAACAATCAGGCTGTTGAAACGCTTGGTGTTACCCGCGATACCCTAGAAGGGCGCAAGCTAGCAGATTTTAGTCAAAACTACTCTTGTGTAGGGCTTCAGAATCTATTTATCAGTATTGATGCTAAGCAAGCGAGTACTTTTGAGGATGTGCAAATGGGTAAGCATCGTCGGTTTCCCATTGAAGCTCGATGTATAAAGCTAACATTACAGGACACTGGTTATATTTTGATTCTTGCTAGAGATATAACAGTACGTAAAGAAGCTGAGCGTCAAATCTATAATCTAGCATTTTTTGATACGTTGACCGGGTTAGCCAACAGACGATTATTTCTAGATCGTCTGACCTCTTCTTTAGAGCTCCATCAAACCAATCATAACTATGGTGCGGTGTTGTATCTGGACTTGGATCGATTCAAAACAATTAATGATTCTTTGGGGCATGGCATTGGCGACAAGCTATTATGTGAGATATCTCAGCGTTTGGTAAGAATATTACCCGGGGAAAGTACTTGCGCACGCTTTGGGGGTGATGAGTTTGTAGTTCTACTTCCTGAAACAGGAAATTCACTAGAAATATGTGCTGAAATTACTGCGGGCGTAGCGCTTAAAATACTTGATGAAATGACGGTGTCGTTTGATATTGATGGTCATCTTCTTTATTGCACAACAAGTGTTGGTATAGCGGTATTCCCAACGACAGAAAGTGATGGGGCTCTGGAGATTCTGCGACATGCTGATACTGCTCTCTATCGAGCCAAAGCGCTGGGACGAAACGGCTTCCAATTTTTTGATCCTGAAATGCAGTCCTCGGCACAAGAACGCTTAGAGATTGAAAAAGGCCTGCATCAGGCTTTGGACAATAATGAGCTTGAGCTCTGGTATCAGCCTCAGGTCGGGGTTGAGCAGCAAATAATTGGAGCTGAGGCTCTCCTTCGTTGGCTCCATCCGGAAAAAGGCATTATCTTGCCTGGCGATTTTATTTCTATTGCTGAAGACAGCGGACAAATAATTGAGATTGGTAATAGAGTACTTTCACAGGGGTTGCAGCAACTTTCAATGTGGGTGGAACAAGGGCTACCTAAATCCTTTCGTCGTTTAGCTATTAACATTAGTCCTTTGCAGTTTATGCAGGTTGATTTTGTTGATCGTGTTTTTAGGTTGATGGATGAAACTCAGGTCCCAGGCCATATGTTAGAGTTGGAGATAACTGAGAACATGTTGCTGAATAATTTCGATATTGCTAGCAACAAAATGAAGTCACTTAAGCAAAGAGGGATTTCATTTGCGATTGATGATTTCGGAACGGGTTATTCGTCACTAAAGTATCTACGTCACTTACCGCTGGATGTTTTAAAGATCGACCGCTCGTTCGTTAAAGATCTAACACCTTCTTCGCAAGAAGCCGCTATTGTGCAAGTTATTATCGCGACCGCAGACAGGTTAGATCTTGCCGTCATTGCTGAGGGAGTTGAAACCCTTGAGGAGCGAGAAACGCTGCTTGAGCTTGGTTGTTATATTTTTCAAGGGTACCTCTATTCTAAACCGGTGCCTGCAGCAGAATTGTCCTGCCTTTTTCAACGCGAAGTTAACGCTGTTGAAGTCTAAAAACGTTACGTATGGCTAGAGAATACGAATTCAAATAAAGGTTAATTTTAGAGTTAAAATTTCTTTTATTGTTTTTTGTGACTATCGGTCATAAAATGACTATCGGTTTCTTTTTGGTGTGAACTTAGCTGATGAACGATCGTAAAGTAAGGGAGTTTGAACGCCGTGAGCGAGATATTCTTGATAGCACATTAGAGCTTTTATCAGGCGAGCATTGGGAAACGCTAAGCGTAGATAAAATTGCTCGACATACGGGTATTGGCAAAGGGACTGTCTACAAGCACTTTGAATGTAAAGATGACATCTATGCGCATCTGCTCTTGGATGATTGCCAGTTGATGCTAACTAGGTTCCAACATTTTGCGGCAGATGAGTGTTTAACTGGGGTGCAACAAATGCGTGGCATGCTGCTATATGCGTTTAAATTTCACCGAGATAACGTCGTGTATCAGCATATGTATATGTATTTTAAGCAAAAGTCTTTTCGGGAACGCATAAGTACTAATTACCTTCAGAGATTAGATAGCTGTGATGAGTATTTTACAGAGGCGTTTGGAAAAGCTGTTTGTAAAGGAATTGCAGAAGGTGAAGTGAATCCCGATATGCCTCAAGAAGTAATGATGGCAGGCATGAGCGCTACTTATGAAGGCGCTATGGTGGCTTTGCAAGAAGGTGGTAGCTGTAAGCAACAACCGTTAGAAACAACGGAACAAAAAGATACTTATATTAATCATGTGGTTGACTATATGATCGCCGCGCTTACCCGCCAGTCTGATCGGCTCGCGGAAGAACAGGGAAAAAGATGAATAAGTCAGTATTAATGGCAGTTGCTATCGTTATCGTAATGGCTGTTTGGATGGCGTCGGGCATGAGAGGAGAAACAACTCATGCTCCTGTAGAAGAGGCATCCTCTGAAGACCAGTCATTAATGAAAGTTAAGGTGAAAAACTCTAGTGCCAATAAAGTACAGCAGTTTGTACGAGTGCAAGGGCATGTAGAAGCTAAGCGAACCATTGAGATTAAAGTTGAAATCGATGGCCGTGTTGCTGCTTTAACTGCTAATGAAGGGCAGCGTTTGCAAGCCGGAGATAAATTACTGCAAATATCTCCTGATTACCGTTCAGCACAACTGGCAGAAGCAAGAGCACTACTGAAGCAACGAAAAAGTGATTTAGCAGCGAGCCTTAAATTAAAAAAACGAGGTTTGCAATCCGAGAGTCGAGTGTTTGCTGATCAGGCGGCGGTACAGGCTGCTGGAGCACAACTGGCTAGGGTTCAGCACGAGCTACGTGAGACACGGGTAACCGCTCCTTTCGACGGTGTACTGAATAAGCGAATGGTTGAATTAGGAGACTACATGCAAGCAGGTGATGTGCTGGGAGAGCTTGTAGACGATGGGACAGTTAAAGTAACCGGTCAAGTCCCGCAGCACAGCGTTGGACGCTTGGAAGAAAATCAACCTGTAGATGTGGTACTGAGTAACGGCCAAGAAATGACAGGTGAGTTAAGTTTTATTTCGCCGGTTGCTGATTCGGTCACGAGAAGTTACCGGGTTGAGGTTCAGATACCTAACCCACAACACCTACGAATTATTGGTCTGTCTGCCACTCTACTATTGCCGGCGGGAGAAGAGTTAGGGCACTTGCTGCCAGGCTCCGTGTTAGGCCTAAATGAGGCGGGTAACCTGCAGGTAAAATTAGTTAATGATAAAAACCGGGTTGTTGATGTGGTTGTTGAAATAATCCGTACTGATACTACGGGGTTCTGGCTCACAGGTTTGGATAAAGAAATTCGTATCATTACTATTGGGCAAGACTTTGTTGCTACTGGTGAGGAGGTCGAACCCATTAGCGATATTGATTTGACAATCAAGCACGTTAGTAATGTATCAGTGCAGGAGGATTGATCAATGATTGCTGCCCTTGTTGCCGCGGCGATAGACCGAAGTCGCACTAGCATTCTAATTCTGATGTTTTTTCTGGTTGGTGGTTTGGCCGCATTTCAGAGTATTCCTAAAGAAGCAGACCCTGATGTCGCAATTCCCATTATGTATGTTTCTATCGCATATGAGGGTATATCACCTGATGATGCCGTACGCTTATTAGTCCGACCTATGGAGAAAGAACTTAAGTCTATAGAAGGCATTAAAGAGATGCGTTCAGTGGGTTCAGAAGGCCATGCCTCGGTTACTCTTGAATTTGATGCTGGGTTTGATAGCGACGCTGCATTGCAAGATGTGCGTGAAAAAGTTGATATTGCTAAGGGTAAGTTACCTTCTGGTGCAGAAGAGCCACAAATACATGAAGTAAATGTAGCCTTGTTTCCTGTGTTGAATATTGCAATCTCTGGTGCTGTACCTGAACGTCTTAAGTTAAAAGTTGCTAAAGATCTGAAAGATGAAATCGAAGGTGTTACTGGTGTACTGGAAGTGGATATTGGAGGTGAGCGCGAAGAGTTGATGGAAATCATCATTGAACCTCAACTTCTTGAAAGCTACCAGTTGGACTTTGAAACTGTTCTAGATACAGTGGCGCGGAATAATCAGCTAGTAGCAGCAGGTGCTGTTGATACTGGAAACGGACGCCAAGTATTGAAAGTTCCCGGTGTTGTTGCTGAGTTAGAAGATATGCTCAACATGCCGGTAAAATCGGTAAATGGTACGGTTGTTACTGTAGGCGATATTGCAAAAATTCGTAAAACTTACAAAGATCCGGAAGGTTTTGCTCGTGTGGGTGGCGGTGATGCCATGGTGCTGGAGGTTAAGAAAAAAGTCGGCGCTAATATTATCGATACTATCGAAACGGTACAGCGTATTGTTGCAGAGCGTAGCAAGTTGTGGCCACAAGGTCTGCAGTATTCCTATATTCTGGATCAATCTACTCAGATTAAAAGTATGCTTAGGGACCTAATGAATAATGTCCTAAGTGGCATTGTTTTGGTAATGGTTGTGGTACTGGCGGCTATGGGGTTACGCACTTCATTATTAGTAGGGTTGGCAATTCCCGGCTCATTTCTTGCGAGTATCATGGTCCTAAATTTAATGGGCTTTACTCTTAATATAGTTGTCTTATTCAGTCTGATTCTAGTGGTTGGAATGTTAGTAGACGGTGCTATTGTTGTGGCAGAGCTAGCCGAACGGCGCATGAGCCAAGGGCTAAGTGCCCGAGAATCTTTTCGCTACGCTGCGTCGCGTATGGCTTGGCCCGTTATTGCTGGTACGGCAACAACCTTAGTCGTGTTTATGCCATTGATGTTTTGGCCGGGTGTTATCGGTGAATTCATGAAGTATTTACCTGCTACCGTAGTGGTTTGTCTTACCGCGTCCCTATTTATGGCGCTAATTTTCTTGCCAGTTTTAGGCGCAGTTAGTGCTCGACGAAAGCAAACTGTTAATAATACCAGTGATGAATATGCTCTGCCGCAGACGGCAGTTAATCGAGCATATACAAAGCTCATGGCAAAGTTACTGCATTATCCAATCCTAGTTTTTTTAGCGGTCCTGGTTATGATTGGCGGCAGTTATGCCTCCTACACTGTGTTTGGCAAAGGTGTTGAGTTTTTCCCAGATGTTGAGCCAGAAATGGTTTTAATTAATTTGCATGCTAGGGGAGATTTATCAATACATGAAAAAGATGTGTTGTTAAAACAAGTAGAAGAGCGAGTGATGGGAGTCGCTGGTTTTAAGTCGATATATGCTCGAAGCTTCAACCAGCCACCCAGTGATGTTGCTGAAGATGTCGTGGGTGTGATTCAGTTTCAATTGGATGACTGGGATAAGCGCGAAAAAGCTGATGATATTCTTACAATGATGCGTGAAAGAACAGCCGATTTACCTGGAATAAAAGTTGAAACCCGTAAAGCTGCCGGTGGCCCGAATGCGGGTAAACCAATCAAATTGCTAGTCAGTGGTTACGACAGCAAGGTGCTATATAACACTGTTGGTGACATCCGCCAGATGATGGAGGAGATTGGTGGTTTTTCAGGTACAGAAGATGATCGGCCACTGCCGGGTATTGAGTGGCGTATTTTAGTCGATCGAGAAGAAGCAGGTCGTTATGGTGCAAGTATTGCTTTGGTTGGCCAAGCAGTACGCTTGGTCACGAATGGCATTAAGGTGACAGATTATCGCCCGGAAACATCGGATGATGAAGTCGATATTATGATCCGTTTTCCAAAAGATAAGCGTAACCTAGATCAGTTGATGCAGATGCAACTCAATACCCGATTGGGTATGGTGCCTATGTCGAATTTTGTTGAGCTTAAGCCTGCACCCAAAACGGGATCTTTAAAGCGCGTTGATAGCCGTCGGGCGATTACTATTCAGGCTGATGCGAAAGAAGGTCAATTAGTAAATGATCTTGTTGTTGCTATGCAAGACAGACTCGCTAAGCATGAATTTGACCCTCAGATTCGTTTGACATTCAAAGGTGAAGATGAACAGCAGAAAGAAACAGGAGAGTTTCTAGCCAGCGCATTTGGTACAGCACTATTTCTGATGGCTCTCATTTTGGTGACGCAGTTCAATAGCTTATATCAAGCAGGATTGGTGTTATCAGCGATTGTATTTTCGACTGCGGGAGTACTCATTGGTTTGATGGTAACGGGGCAACCATTTGGTATTGTTATGGTAGGCGTTGGGATCATTGCTCTGGCAGGGATTGTAGTCAATAACAATATTGTACTTATTGACTGTTATAATGATCTGCGTAAGCAAGGCAGGTCACCTTATGATGCTGCACTACAGACCGGTAGTTTGCGTTTGCGGCCGGTAATACTAACGGCGGTGACAACAGTACTGGGGCTATTGCCGATGGTACTTGCGATGAATATTGATTTGCTTAATCGTGATATTAGTTTTGGTGCCCCATCTACGCAATGGTGGACACAACTGTCCAGCGCTATTGCAGGTGGCCTATCGTTTGCCACAATATTGACGCTGTTCTTGACGCCTTGCTTGTTAGTGTTGGGAGAGCGACAGTGGTTTCGCCGTAAGCAACTTGAACAACCATTAGACATTATTGCTGTGGAACCTGAGTCCTAATAACGTAAGTTATTATAGGTTCTAGAAGTACTGCCATAAAGTGAAAATGGCATGTTAGGTTTCAACGGCTGAAAATACTTCTGCTAATGAATGGATGCCCTTTATTAAAGGGTTATCCGTTCTATGGATGAGAGAAATATTAAGTACAGTTTGGCCCACGCTTATGTTCTGTACTGCAAGAGAGTTTTCGTAACGGCTGTTTTCAACCATATTTTTACCAATGACTGTATAGCCTAAACCCGCTGCTATACAGCCCAGTACACCATCAAGACTACTCATTGACATGGTTTCTTCGTGGCTTCTTCCCATGTTTTGCTGCCAAGCTAGTGCGCATTTTCGATAAGCACATCCATCTTCACGGATAAATAGAACGGGTGCATATTGTTTATCAATTGGCTCAACTATTACTAGCTCTTCATCAATAATCGGGATGGAATGAAGGTGTTGATGAGTTACATTTCCACCAACAAAAGCACAATCCACCTTGTTATTAACAACGGCCGTTGCTAGCTCCGCGCTGGTCGCAGTGTGCAATTTAGGGGAAATTTCATCACTCGTTTTTCTCAATTTTTTCAATGCTTGGGGTAAGTGAACGGCGGCAAAGGTTTCAGGAGTGCCGATGCGTAATTCATAGGCTCCTTTATTCTGGTTAATAGCAGCAATAGCTTGATACTCCAGCTGAAGTATTTTGCAGGCATATTCATATAAAAGCCTGCCTGCCGGTGTTTGTTCTAGTTTGCGGCCATTTAGCTGAAAAAGCTTTACACCAAGCTCACTCTCAAATTTTTGAATACGAATAGAAATATTTGATTGCACGGTATGCAAAGCCAGGGAAGCACCTTTAATTCCACCTTCGTCAACGACTGCTTTGAATGTTTTGAGGCTTAATATTTCCATACACTTCTCAATTATTAAACTAATACATCTGAAAAATTCAATTTTTTTAGACTATCAGATGGCATATGTTAGCACTATAGAAAATTGTGCAGCAGGAGGATTTATGCAAAAGAGCCTTACCAAAACAAAGGTATACCTAGCAGGGATATGTAGTCTGATCGTTACTGTGGGTGTGGCACGATTTTCATATACTCCTCTGTTACCTATTATGCAGGCAGAAACGGGTCTAACAGAGTCGGTAGGTGGTTGGTTGGCTACGGCAAATTTTCTGGGTTATATGTGCGGTGTCATCCTGGCTGCTAGCTTAAATAACCTCAATTCTAAATATATGCTGTATCGACTTTATCTATTACTTACGGTGCTAAGTACAGCGGCGATGATGCTTACAACGGATACAGTTATTTGGTCAATTTTACGTTTTTTTGCAGGAATCTGTTCATCAGCAGGCTTATTACTCGCATCAGGTTTGATACTGAAATGGCTAGTACATAATAATTACCGCGCTGAGTTGGGTATTCATTTTTCAGGAGTTGGAATCAGTATTATTATTACGGCTTTATTAGTTGAGTGCTTGTTAAGCTTTTCTTTTAATTGGCAGTTTCAGTGGGTTGCCTTTGCCGTACTTGCGCTGATTTTTAGTATTCCTGCTTGGTTGTGGATGCCGCATCCTGAGCATAGCCAGCCATTAGAAGGTGCTAAAGTCATCAAGGACAGGCCTCCTGGAAAAGTGTTTATTATGATAATGCTAGGGGCTTACTTTTGTGCAGGGTATGGCTATGTCGTTAGTAGCACCTTTATTGTTGACATTATAGAAGGCCTACCTGCTCTACAAGGAAAAGGGCAGTGGATATTTGTGTTGATTGGATTAGCCGCCACGCCGGCTGCATTATTATGGGATCTTATAGCAAGAAAGTTGGGTTATCTAAAGAGCTTATTTTTAGCGTATATCTTACAAGCTGTTGGCATTATTTTGCCTGCCTTCAGCGATCAGATGGCCATTATGGTATTAAGTGCTCTATTGTATGGAGGGACATTTATTGCATGTGTCAGTTTGGTGCTTAGTATGGCAGGAAAGTTCTTTCCCAGTAATCCATCAAAATTTATGGGAAAGATGACGCTAGCGTATGGGGTTGCTCAAATTGTAGCTCCTACCTGGACAGGCATTCTTGCTCAGTCGTACGGTAACTATAATCTTGGATTGTATCTGTCCGCTATTGTTATGTGTTTGGGAGCATTAATGTTAATGGTACTGATGAGAATTGAATCAAAGAACAGCCAAGAATGTAGCCCAAGCACTGGGTGATAGGCAGTGGGGCTTAGGTAGGTAGTTTTATGCTAGGTTTTATCCATTCATTATTTAAAGGTCGGTAAATAACTGAGCTTACGATATTGCTCACTGTTCTTTACTGCAATATTTTACAATCCAGATGGTTCTTAAATATGGATACTGCTGCTTAAACAAATGTTGTTTTAGACGTATTCAGGAGCGCCACACGTGAAAGCATGTAATCAGATAACTGAAAAATTGCCAGGCCTTAACGGTGGATTTACAAGTGATAATGTCGCAGGCGCCTCTGTAGAAGTGCTTAAAGCGATCGTTTCATGCAGTACAGGTGCGGCGCAGCCGTATGGTGCTGATGAACATACAGTCAACGTCGAGAAACGCCTAGCTGAAATTTTTGAGTGTGATTTAAGCGTTTTTCTTGTTCCCACCGGCTCTGCTGCGAATGGTCTTAGTTTAGCGGCACTTAATCCGCCCTGGGGCTCTATCCTATGTCATGCTGATAGCCATATAAACAATGATGAATGTGGTGCTCCTGAGTTTTTCAGTGCAGGAGCTAAGCTAGTGGCCGTGTCTGGTGATAATGCCAAGCTGAACTTGCAGGCGCTGCGTGTAGCTGCATTGCATAAAGTAGGCGATGTTCACTCAGTGCAGCCCACGAGTGTCAGTATTACTCAAGCGACCGAAACGGGCAGTGTTTATACGCTACAAGAGATCCAAAATATTAGTCAAGTTTGCCGTGAAACTGATCTTAAATTACACATGGATGGTGCGCGTTTTGCTAACGCACTCGTCTCGCTCAATTGCACCCCTGCGGAGATGACTTGGAAAGCTGGGGTTGATGTACTGTCGTTTGGCGCTACCAAAAACGGAGTTTTGGCCGCGGAAGCTGTAGTGTTGTTTGACCAAAGCTATGCTGGCGAACTTGCGTTTCGTCGTAAACGTGGTGGTCATCTATTTTCAAAAATGCGTATTCTCTCTGCTCAAATAGAGGCTTATTTGGCAAATGACTTGTGGATTAAAAATGCCCGTCATGCCAATGCAATGGCTACACGTTTATCGCAGGGGCTCAGCGTAATTAATGAGATTGAGCTGTTTGGTGTGGTTGAAGCCAATATCATTTTTTGTCGTTTTCCAAAGCACGTTATTGAAGGGTTGCTAGCGCAGGGTTTTCGTTTTTATCATGATCGCTGGGGGCCCGGTGTGGTAAGGTTGGTCACATCATTTGCTACTGAAAAAGAGGAAGTTGATGCGTTTATTCAATCCTCGCGACAGCTTTGCCAGTAAGGTATTTGCACAGTTTTTTGGAAAAAGTGAACGTGATAACTATTCACTAGAAAGTTAGAAAAAGTATGTGGAGGGTCTGTGAAGGATAGTATTCAATATCACCGAGTAGCAGACACCTCTGATCTGATTCTGAGTGAAGGGTTTTATTCGGAATTTGAGTTTCGTCCTCATTATCACTTGGATTACCACATAGGGCTTGTCGTAGAGGGTGTTCAAAAGCAGCGATTTAAAGGTCAGAGCGTTTTATTGGGGCCAGGTAGAATCTCTGTTATGCCTCCCGGTGAGATTCATGACGGCTTTGGTCATGAGCAAAGTGAGTATTGCATGCGTACATTTCGCATAGCTCCTGCTTTGCTGAACGAGTATTTTGATGAGCTTACGGGAAAAGAAACTGATCCGTTTTTTGCGGGTGCAATGGTGGAGAATGAACGGTTAGCAGCCAGCCTAGTGAAGCTATACGACAATATTCAAAGAGTTGATGATCTAACGACATTACCGGTAGAGGAGACGTGGTTTAAATTATGTGAGCCTCTATTTTCACAACTTAACGCTGTAACGCCGTTGCCAGTTTTAGGGGGATTGTCATTACATCAGTTGCAGATCGTGAAAGAGTATTGCTATGAAAACCTTAGCTGTAAAATCAGTTTGGGGCACTTGGCGGCACTGTGCGATATTAGCCGCTATCAATTCTTGCGTCGTTTTGAGCAGAGTGTAGGGGTGACTCCACATAACTGGCTGACGCAGCTGCGTTTGGAAAAAGCCTGTTTATTGTTACGCAAATCGGGCCAAAAATTGGCTCATGTAGCAGTCACTGTTGGTTTTTATGATCAGAGCCATTTTATCCATGCTTTTCGCAAGTGGTACGGAATAAATCCTTCAAAATATTGAATCCTTTAAAAGACTAGCCCTTCCAATTAAGCTTTAATCAAAAGCAGCTAACGTTATTAATTTTGTATCTCTAGAATGCCTACGCTTTTCATTGGTTAGGAGAGAGAGTAGGATTCTGAATTCAAATATCTGAGCTAGGAACTGGGCCAATGCAACGCAGTGACACGCCTGTATATCTACAGGTACGGGACCAGCTCTGGCAGTGGATTCAGAAAAATCAGTTAGGTAGCCAGGAGAGATTGCCTGCTGAGCGTGAATTGGCAAAACATTTTAATACCACTCGGGTGACTATTCGTCAGGCTTTAGGTCAACTGGAAGCGGAGGGGAGAATTTTTCGCTCTAACAGGCGTGGCTGGTATATAACCCCACGACGTCTGACATATGACCCCAGCTTAGATATCGGTTTTTACAATAACGTGACAGAGCAGGGGCTTACTCCTGGGACCGAAACGCTCAGTAAATTTCTCATTGAAGTACCGGACTGGTTGACTGAAATTAGTGGCTTAGCAGAAGGCTCTTCTATTTATTATGTATTACGGAGGCGTTCTATTGATCATCGTTGTGTTGTTGTTGAGCATAACTACATCAATCCTAAAAGCTGTCCGGGATTACTTGATCAAGATACGGACCTTTCTATCTGGCAGTTATTGCGGGAGAAGTACAACCTTGTCCCTGGGCAGCGAAACATCGAGATATTCCCTCAGGCTCTAACGGGAGATGAGGCCGACGCTCTGGGAGTCAATTCCGGTAGTGCTGGTCTTTATATGCAACGTCTCACATTAGATAAGAGCGGCGTATTTCTTGAATACGACCGAGAATATTGGTTGCATGATGCACTAAAGGTTATTGTTCAGGTAAATGAAAAATGAATGCATTCACTTGGGTTAGAGTTTGATCAGCGTAATGTATCTCTAAATGTGTCTATACGTAGTGCGAGGCTCGACATGTCACGAGAACTCGTCAGCTTTCTAGAGGATGATGTTCCCGAGTTGATCACCGGTATCACTCAAGTCATTATTTCATTGGTAATATTGGCGTCTTTCGGGTCAATACTTGCCATGAATGCTGCGGGTATGACACTGATAATGTTACTACTCTATAGTTTTTATCATCACTCATTTTTACGACTCAATCAGGCATTAAATAACCAGACTGAACGTCAAGTAACCTTGCTCGCTCGTGGAAATCATGCATGTTTGGGTAAACATCTCAACCTATTGTTTCGCTGGGAAGTGAAGCTCTCTGATCGGGAAGCGGTTCTGTATGGCCTGATTTTTTTATCGGTCACTGGTTTTATCGTTGCCAATCTATGGTTGGCAGCAGTTATACCCAACATATCTGCCGGTACTATTTTTACTATTGTTACTTACTCATGGGAGTTTGTGCAGGCTGCTTTGGTGTTACCCATGGCGCTACAAGGATTAACTCGTTTGTATGAGATAACCAAACGAATTAATGGTGATAAGTAACGTGGTTATGATATTTTTGAAAGAGCACCTGTTAGCATTAAATAAGTGCTCTGGATTTGGGTTTCCCATAAAAGGATCGTGTTAGAGCACGCTTTTCCTATGAGCAGTAGGTGTTGCAATATGAAATTTTGGGTTGTCGAATTCTTGGTGTTTCATGGTGTAGTAGGCTTCATAAAAATCTCCATCAATGAGTGGATTAAAAGTGAAAAACATCGCTCTGCGTGTGAGTAGAGAATCATTTTTCTTGGAACAGTGAGGCACATATGAATCGAACAAGACGACATCACCCGCCTTTGCAGTGATGGGCACCCAGTTTATCTGGTCACAAATTTCTTGTCGGATGTTACCGTGTGCTTTTCCTCCTTCATAACTTGGTAACACGGGTAAATCGCCAACTGGAGTAGTGACTCTACGAGTTCTTAAGCTAGCTAGTTCATGCTGGTAATTCTCAGGAAAAAATAGGCAGCCATTCTCCATAGTTGCATCGTCTAAGAAGATCGCAGCCGTCACATGATATGCCGGTGCGAACTGATCATATGCAATAATATCTTGGTGCGGCTCAAATGCACCGCCACCCGGATTCTTGGCATTGCATTTGTCTTTGAATAAAACAAAATCAGTGCCTGTCAATTTATGAATCATCTGTTGTAGTTTGGGGATTATAATATCCCTAACAGGTTGACTATAGCCTTTAATGTATTCGTACCGACAGACCTTCTGATCATTATCAAACTCAGGAACTGCTATCAGTTCAGATAGATTTTCTCGATAGAAATCACTTAGGTTTTGATTATCATCCTTTACTGCTTTTAGTAGCTCTTGCGATCGCTTATTAAGCGCTTGGCTTACTTGTTCTAGGGTGGCTGTATCTGTATGGCTAAGCGCTTGCGGAAGCACAATAAAGCCTTGCTGAATAAAGCGTTCTTTTAATTCGTTAATATTAGTATTGTTCATTATTGTCTCGTCATCCTAATTGGCGTTGACCTATAAAACGTCACATTCGGCTTTAATAAAGGAAGCGTTAAGGTGGGGTAAGTAAGTATCAAATGATTGTTGACTCAACTCCTGTATTTTACCTTCATCATCCCAGCGACGAAGCTTAAGCGATTGTTTTGCATAGCTTTCGTTAATAAACTGATGTTTTTCTATGTCGTTCATTAAACCACCTTGGTGATTAAAAGAGTCCAGAGATGCTGCGGATAAACTGTCTAGGTAGCCAGGTTCTACACTGCATAAATAACGTTTAGCTTGAGCATGTAAGCGAATGGGCTCGGTAACACTGGGTCCAAAATGTTTACTTAAAAAAATAGCACCTACGGAATCATGCTTATAGTTTCCATAAGCAATATCAGTGGTTGATATTAAGTGCCCTATATCATGTAGCAGTGCCGCACAGATTAGGTCATCTGATTCTTGAGCCAGAATGGCTAGTTCAGCGCACTGCACGGCATGTTCTGTTTGAGTTATATCCTCACCGTAGGAGTGGTGACCTTGTGCGGCAAAAAGTTGGCTGATTTGTTGAATAAAAGGATGCATTGTTTTGTTCTCATTTTTTAAAATACGACTGGTATATACCAGATGAGTGTGCAGTATTATTGTTACATTTCTATTAAGAAAACAAGTTAGCGGACAGCATTTCTGAGAAGGTCGCTATAATGAAATGCTTGGATTGCAGAACCCCGAGTAAATAAAGAAGAAAAACATCTTTCGTTTCACAAAGGATAATGAAAATGGTACTAAAATTATTCCATTGTCATGAAGCTCGCTCGATGCGTTCTTTATGGTTAATTCATGAACTCAAACTTGATGTTGAGGTAGAAACTTTTTCGTTTGGACGTGCTTTACGAACTGATGATTATTTAAGCCACCATCCGCTTGGGCGAGTGCCTTGTTTGGTCGATGGAGAGTTAACATTATTTGAGAGTGGTGCAATCGCAGAATACCTTTGTGAAACTTACGACAGTGGTTCGTTATGGCGAGGGCTCGGGCATAAAGAACGGCCCGAGTGGCTACAGTGGGTACATTATGCAGAAACGATTACTGTGCATGCAGCAAGTTTGACTCAGCAAGCTATTGCTATCAGTGATCCGCTTTTGCGTTCAGCTACCGTGCAAAAATTAGAAACTCGACGTTTAGAGAAAGCGATAGAAGTTCTGGAAAGACAACTTCAAGATCGTGATTATTTACTGGCTAGCGGGTTTTCTGCTGCAGATGTAGGTGTTGGATACAGCCTTCATGTAGGACGTTTATTTACAGATATCGAAGCCTTTCCCAAGGTAGCCGCTTATTATCAGCGCTTATCAAGCAGGGAGGCATTCAAGCAGTCTCTTCCTGCGGCAGATGCTAAGAATAAAATTTATACTCAAAGTAACTATTGGCTTACTAGTTGATAGTCACATGTTGTTGGCGTAATGAATGTTTCTGGTGATCAATGAAAAAGCTGAGTGGTTAAGTGTTGAACTGCTCAGCTAATTCAAGGAGATCTGTTACGACGATATCTGGCTTAATATCCCATGGATCAAATATCTTAGTAGCGTCTCTTTGAATCCACGCTGCTTTCATTCCCGCAGCCTTTGCACCGATCACATCCCAAGGGTTGCTTGAGACCATCCAACAGCTATCAATGTCAGATTTTGTTTTACGCATAAGATGCTTATAAACAAGAGGGCTTGGTTTAAAGGTCTTTATGTCATCCACACTAATAACATCATCTAGCTGCGATAAAATTCCTGATGTGGTCATCAGTGCGCGCACGGCAACCTCAGGACCATTAGAAAATGCTGCTAGGGTATGGCCTTGTTTTCTTAATGATATGAGCCCTGGAATTACGTCAGAAAACGCTTCCAGGTTACTGAACTCAGCTAGGAGCTGTTGTTGGGCTTTTTCAGATAAGTCGATGTTAAATACCATCATGCAATAACGTAATGCTTGATGCGTGCATACTCCAAAGTTTTCGTATTGCTCCATTAATCCACGTCGAAATGCATACTCTACTTTTTTGTCATGCCATAACTGACCAAACTCTTTTCCTCTGTCGCCAATGAGCGCTTCTAAATGGGAACCCATGTCCACTGGGTCTACTAGCGTCCCGTAAACATCAAATCCAATTGTCTGCGGCATGAGAGAACTCCTTTTATAACAAAACTTGACGTGTTTCTTTATGAAACTTCAGTACTTGGCGCTCTATCTTTGGATCAGTCATCTGTGTTGGCGCGCAAGAATTTGGGCATGGCAAACTTGGGGTTGTGCCGAATAGCCTGCAAATTAAAGGGCGTTCATCATAAACTTCACAGCCATTCTTACCCAAATAAGGGCAATTGAATTCGGCCAGCGCTTCATCATGCTCCGCATCGCTTTTCATCGGTAAGCGAGATACCTCTTCAGACGATGCTGTTACGGGCCCACAACAATCATGGCATCCGGGCTTGCAGGCGAATGATGGAATGGATTCACGAAAAACCTTAATTTTTTGACTGTTGTTTATCATCGGCAATTCCCGCGATTATTGAGTACGCATTTTATAGCTCTTTAAACTGTCTTGCTGCTAATTTTGAATAAAGGTCTGATTGGAGTAATAAGTCTGCATGTTTTCCTTGTGCAACGACTTGGCCATTATTCATTACGGCAATATTATCAGCATGAATGATGGTTGATAAACGATGGGCAATAATCACAGTAGTACGCCCTTGCATTAAATTATGTAGCGCCATTTGAATAGCGCCTTCACTCTCGGAATCGAGTGCGCTGGTGGCTTCATCAAGCAATAATATTCGAGGATTCTTCAAGATTGCCCGGGCGATAGTGATACGCTGCTTCTGCCCCCCGGATAATCTCACCCCTTTTTCGCCTAAATCGCTATAGTATTGATTGGGCAGTTGTTCGATAAAGTCGTGAATGTGAGCGGCTTTAGCGGCAGCGATAACCTCTTCTTCAGAGGCATTTTGTTTACCGTAGCGGATGTTTTCCAACACATTGCTGGTAAACAGCGCAGGCTGTTGTGCAACCACTGCCATCTGTTGGCGTAATTGGTGTGGATCGAGTTGGCGAAGGTCAGTTGTATCAAAGCATATCTGGCCAAGGCTTGGGTCGTAAAAGCGCAATAGTAATTCGAATACAGTCGATTTCCCCGCACCTGATGGCCCTACTAACGCGGTGACTTTACCTTCAGGTATCGTTAGGCTGAAGTCGGATAAGGCGGGTTTATCTGGGCGAGAAGGGTAGTTAAAAGTGACATTTTGTAAGTCTAAGCTGGCTTTTAAGTGCTGCGCATCTTGCGGGCTTTCTGGGGCTAGTATTTCGTTTTTTGCATGCAGCAATTCCATTAATCGCTCGGTAGCACCGACAGCTCGTTGAAGCTCGCCGTAGACTTCGGATAATGTGCCAGTACCCATTGCCACAATAAGCGCATAAAACACAAATGCGCCAAGTTCTCCGCCAGTCATTACACCAGAAATAACATCGTAGCCGCCTACCCATAGCATGCCAGATAATGCGCCGAACACTAATATAATCACGGTTGCCATTAACAGTGCACGCTGGCTAATACGATGCTTAGCAATACTGAAAGCGTTATCGACTTCTTTAGCAAAGCTGGTACTTTCGTAACTTTCTTGGTTATAGCTTTGTACGGTTTTTATCTGTTGAATGGCTTCGCCAGCATAAGTGCCAACGTCAGCAATCGAGTCTTGGCTCTTTCTGGCAAGCTGCCTTACACGGCGCCCAAATAGCAATATGGGTAATAA
This sequence comes from Neptunomonas sp., assembly GCF_016744175.1. Lineage (GTDB taxonomy): Bacteria > Pseudomonadota > Gammaproteobacteria > Pseudomonadales > Balneatricaceae > Neptunomonas. The sequence goes on from NZ_JADGEV010000003.1 coordinate 32,464, forward strand.
GATAAGGGGAACACCGGCTACGATAATCAGGCTAAGCTTTACATTGGTAATAAAAAGCATCACTAAAGCGCCGCTTGTGGTGACTATACTGCGTAATGCCATTGAAAAAGAGCTACCGATGATGGACTGGAGTAGCGTGGTGTCGGTAGTGAGGCGCGACATGATCTCGCCACTGCGATTCTTTTCAAAGTAACTCGTATGTAAATTGATGATGTTATCAAATACAGCTTGGCGAATATCGGCAGTTACTCGCTCGCCTAACCATGAAACGAGATAAAAACGAATGAAGGTGCCAAATGCCATTAATAACGACATCCCTATTAGTATGAAAATAGATTGATTTAGCTGCTCAATTGAGCCAGCAATAAAACCATTATCTATTACAAGCTTCACTCCCTGACCAATCGCCAGTGTAACCCCCGCCGTGCACAATAAAGCGATCATGGCACCTATCCAGTATTTTCGGTAGGGCAGCATAAATTGAACAAGTTGTATGAGAGTGGAGAATTTTTTCACGGGATTCAAGGTAGTTCCTTTTAGTGAGCGAGCAAATGTCAGTATTTTATTACCCTTATGACCTTTATCGTACTATTGTAGTCATAGAGCAAGTGCATAAATTGTAAAGAGAATTATTGTGGCAGACATCCCTACGACTTATCTGGATTCATTTGGTTTGGGTACACGCTGGACCGGAAATGAAATTACGTACAGTTTTCCTACGGTAACAAGCCAATGGGCATATACCGGCGAGCCTGATGACCGGCGCTATGCTCTCTTTAATGAAAAGCAAGCTGCAGCATTTACACAGGCTATCGCAGTATGGGGTGATGTGCTTGATGTCGATTTTGCACTTGTCATTGAGCCTAATCAAGAAGGACAGATTCGAGTAGCTTTCACGGGAATGGAGGCGGCTGCTGGCTGGGCGTATTACCCCTCTGCATCTAATCAGCCGATAGCGGGTGATATTTGGATCGACTCTGATTCAATCAATAGCACCTTTGCTAAAGGTAGCTATGAATTTCGAGTCTTGGTGCACGAAATTGGCCATGCAATCGGTTTAGGTCATCCGGATACGTTACCCGCAGGTAAGGACTCAATGCTTCATAGCATCATGTCTACTAGCGACAGTCGATTAAATCAAAGCTTGATAGTTGAGGCTAAAACTGACCCGTTTGGTACTCTATCTTGGGAAACACGCACCGTATACACGCCAATGCCAATGTTGTTCGATATTGCAGCGGCACAAGCATTGTATGGAGCTAATACAAGTACTCGGGCGGGTGATACGGTTTACACCTGGTCTGATGGAATGGTTTTTCACCAATCGATTTGGGATGCAGGAGGCGTGGATACCTTAGATGCTTCGTCACAATCTAATGCAAGCATCATAAATTTAAATGCAGGTACTTTTTCTTCTATCGGGCATTATACAGCAGAAGAGTATTTGCAATCGCTGAGTGCTAAGTACGCATCTCATGCGGGTTATATCCAAGGAACATTACGCGACTTTATTACGACTTACGGTGATCGTTTTTATACAGGTGATAATAACCTATCTATCGCATACGGTGTTGAGATTGAAAATGCGCTAGGTGGAAACGGTGATGATACGCTGATAGGAAATGCATTAGACAATGTTCTGGTTGGGGGGAAAGGAAGTGACCAAATAGATGGGCAGTCGGGTTCAGATACCGCTATTTATGATGGACTATTAAGTGACTATCAAATTGATAAAGTAGCGGACCAAATTTTCGTAAATAGCTTGTTAACCGATGAAGGAATAGATCAGTTAACAAACATTGAATGGTTGGCTTTTGCTGATGGTGTGATTAGTACCTCAGAAGCCCTTGGGTTGACAGTTTCTGATACCGTTGCCGCTCCTATTAACCGCTCTCAAGAAATAGACACTCCATTAGAAGGGAATTCTAATCATATTAATTATTTTTACTTAGAAATCGACTCCCCATTTTCAACAGACATCTCTGCTAGTTATGTTACCAGAGCAATGAGTGCTCAAGCAGGACAAGACTATATTCACACCAGTGGTGTCGTCAGTATAAGTGCAGGACAGACATCGGCGGTGGTTGGTATTGAGATTGTTGCCGATAAGGTAGTAGAGGCCATGGAAGAGTTTGCTCTTGTGCTCTTTAACCCAGTAAATGTTTCCTTTGGCTCAGCTAATGCTGAGCTTGTGATTACACGTAGTATTTCTGACGATGATGTCTTGTATTTGCCTTCAGCGGGAGAGGATAACTATTGGAGTAATGCAGTAACACGTAAAGGTGAGATCTCTTACACAGGTACTGACCAGTGGGGGCAAGAGATAAATGACACGGTGACACTTGTAGGTGCCGCACCACAGGATGACCAGCTTTTTTGGTCTGCTGGTTAAAGCAATTTTCTATTTTCTCTTATCATTCGTGAATGAGTTTTTGTGATTACTAGCGTTGTAATATGTTTGACGTTTTAACTATCTCTCTTATTTTTGTCACGTTTCTTATCGCTGGCACAGTGAAAGGTATAACCGGCTTAGGTCTTCCTACGGTAAGTCTTGCACTATTGACTGTCGCTATTGATATGCCGACAGCCATGGCTTTGCTGTTGATACCTTCTTTTTTTACCAATGTATGGCAGGCCTTTGTTGGAGGTCATGCAACAGAGGCGTTGTTGCGAGTATGGCCATTTTTATTTATGGCAACTGTAATGGTGTGGTTGGGTGGTCTGCTGCTGAGTCAGATAGAGATGACTCTTTTATCAATGTTACTTGGCGGATTATTGATTGCATACTCAGTGGTGAATCTAGCCGGTTTTAAATTTGCCATGAGTAAACGGCAAGAAGTGTGGGTTGGCCCATTGATGGGGGCTTTGAACGGTATACTCACGGGTATGACGGGCTCTTTTGTAATTCCTGGTGTTATGTACTTGCAAGCGATTGGATTAACGCGCGATGTATTAATTCAAGCGATGGGAATGTTGTTTACCACGTCGACAGTTGCACTGGCGGTATCAATGAAAGGTAATGGTCTCTTATCTGGTGAGTTAGGTATGTATTCAGCGTTAGCGTTAATGCCTGCCATTATTGGAATGATATTGGGTAAGAAGGTACGCATAAACTTATCTGAGCAGCTCTTTAAACGCGTACTTTTCATCTCTCTTTTTCTTTTGGGCGCGTATATACTCATGAGTGCCATCACTCGCTAAAACCACTCAGCCAGCCTTTTTGATAATGTTCTTGCCGCAGACGTGGCAGGCTCTGATTCGCGAACGAGTGCAGACCAACTTAGGTCAAGCCTACTTTTGCTGACCTGAATAACTGAAACATTTTCGTTTTTAATAGCTGACTGAATCGCCCAGCGTGAAAGAATACTCACGCCAAATCCTGCTGATATTAGCTCAATAATGGCGTCTGTTACCTCAACAATAGTTACCAAATGAGGTGCAGTGCCAGAAGGGCGAATAAAACGTTCATATTCAAATCCCGGTTGGGCGGATTTACTATAAGTGAGGTACTGTTCGCTTTCTAAATCAGCTGCTTCAATATAAGGTTTTGTTACTAGCTCATGAGCTAAGTGAGTGACTAAAACAAGTTCATCTTCAAAGACTGGAATGGAGTCGATGCCCGGCACTATCAAATGCCCGGGTGCTAACACCACATCGACCGCGCCTTCTTGAAGGTTTTGCAAAGGGTATTGGGTTGCGGAGGCAACCAGCTCTAATTGAATGCGGGGTTCCTTTTTCGCCATGTATTTTAAGAAAGAGGGTAACCAGTGGTAGCAGCTATAGGCGGCAACACCAAAACGAACGACGGTAGTCTCATTATCAACCGTTCGCTGAAAATCAAACTCAGCACGTTGAAGAATCGGTATAACTTGGTTTGCCGTTTGTGTCATTGCACGTCCTGCAGATGTCTCTTTGAGTTTGCGTCCTTCTCTTTCAAATAATAAACCGCCGAGGCGTCTTTCTGCCTCGGCGAGACGGTGACTTAGTGCAGGCTGAGTGATTCCTAACGCATGAGCGGCTTGCCTTAATGTACCCGATTCGTTAATGGCTTTTAGCATCTCCCAGTGTCTGATATCTAATCTCATGTATTACCCTCATAAAAAACTGCCTTATACATGCATAGTATTAATCAATATATAGAATTATTCATTATTTTGTTAATCAGTTGATGGTTATTCTTCCTGCCTAACGAAAGGAATAAAGTTAACGTGATAATGAAACCAATGATAAATGGCCAGTATTTAGTGCTTATGGCTGCTTTTTTTTATGGGCTAAATCCATTTTTTGCACAACTTCTATTTAAAGAAGGTTTTGGTGCTGAGATGGTCAGTTTGTACCGATTTATTTTGCCTGCGGTATTCTTTTCTTTTTTTCTACGCACACCTCGAGCACACTGGAATGAAGCGCTGCGAACGTTGGTATTGGGGATCGCGAGCGGTATTTCAATTTTTGGTTATTTTCATGCATTGAACACGCTTCCTGCGGCTACTGCTATCCTGATTTACTATACGTATCCCGTGTTTAGTGTATTTATTGGCTGGATTATTTTTAAACGAATTCCATCACAAAATGCTCTGGTTTCGGCGGCGTTGGTTGCTATTGCCGCGTCTTTAACGGTTAGGCCTGAAATCCTTCCTGCTGATTCACTGCTTTCTGTTGCAGCCTGCTTTTTAGCGCCTTTAGTGGTCGCCACTCAAGTGCAGTATCTGTCCAATCCTAAAAGGCGTATTCCTACCATGAATAGAATGGCCTGGATGACGATTGGTCATATAATTGTTCTTCTACCCATAGCTATATGGGCGTCGCCTGTACAAGTATTACCGGTTTCGTTCATCGGTTTATTGTCGATATTAGGCATAGCATTGTTGGCTGCAGCAATTCCTCAGATGCTCTTTATGGTGGGGGCTCCAAGATCATGTGCAGACAAAAATGCATTAACAGGAACGCTTGAGTTAGTCATCGCTTTGCTAACGGGAGCTGTTTTACTCGGTGAAGGCATAGACCGGTTGGAAATGACCGCTATGGTCTTAATTGTCTTAGCCTTGTTTATTAAACAAGTAGAAAACAAGCCCATAGCAGTGGTTGCAGCTACCAATACTTAGGATAGTTTGTGCTTCTGCTAAGGTTGTTATAAAGCAAGGCAACAACCACCAGTATAAGAGAACCACTTAAGGTAGGTAGTAATAAAAACTCCCAACTGGGTTGTAATAAAAATACGATCACAGGGTTTGATCCTGCTGGTGGGTGAACGGTTCTTGTTGCCATCATTACGGCAATAGCTGTACCGGCTGCCAATGCAACAGACCACCATGTTGGCCCGCAAAGCGTTAAAAAGATTAGACCGATCAATGTACTTAAAAAATGCCCACCAATGACATTTCGTGGTTGTGAAAAAGGAGCATCGGGGAACCCAAACACCAACACACAAGAGGCACCGAATGAGCCAAGGACGAGTGCTGCTTCCAAGTTTTCAGCAAGACCTGCCAGTACAGCAATAGCGATGACACCCCCTAAACCTGCGAGCACAATATTCTTTATCGGATGTTTGGGAGGTAACGCCGCACTATCCCCTTTGATTTTTTCTAATAAAGTAAACATATCGTTCTCCATACTGTTGTTGATACTCGGCTTTTACGGTGGGTCTAAAGCTTGTTCTGGTTATCAGAAAATAATAAAGTAGACTAACTTGTCTACTTTATCGAATGGTAGACAAGCCGGTCTACTCGTGTCAATGTTATTTTTTGAGGAATAGTCTTTTATGTCGAGTAAACGCCTTCAGCTTATTAGTACTGCTTTCAGTCTTTTTTATCAAAAGGGTGTTCATGCGGTAGGTATTAACGAAATATTAGCAGAATCTGGTGTGGCAAAAAAAACCTTGTACCACCACTTCACCGGGAAAGAAGAGTTAGTGCTTGCGGTACTGGTTTATCGTGACCAGTGCTTTTGCGACTGGCTTAAAGAAAGGTTAGATTCGGCTGATTCAGGAATGGCAAAAGTTGAAGCGTTATTCGATGCGTTAGACGATTGGTTTAATGATCGGGTTGAGGCTTTGTTCGCCTTTCATGGCTGTTTTTTTATCAATGTAAGTGCTGAGTTTGGTGATCTCACACACCCTTTACATCAACAGTGTGCAAAACATAAGCAAAGTGTTGCTTGCATAATTGAGTCTTTGGTTCGGACAACCCACGTTGATGTATCTCGCATTAGCACTGCTACAGATGCATTGTGTTTATTGAAAGAAGGCGCGATTACATTGGCACATGTTCAGGGAGATCGAAAAGCAGCCATAAAAGCAAAAGAAACAGCAAAGCTGCTTATTCGGTCGTTGTAGTTATTTGCGTAAAGCGCGCGACCACTCTTCCATTGCTTTGTTTGCAAAGGGCATGGGGGCTTCAAGAAAACTGACGATATACTTGTCAGAATACTCTGTTATGCCAAAAGAGCGGGGCCTTACTGCCATCACTAACGCATTAGGCAGTTTGAGGCCAAAGCAAAACACTACGTTTTTTGCAGCCAGAATATCTTCAGATATTTCTCCTTCTTCTAATGCGTCCGTATGCGCATAGTGATCAAAGGTGGCAATGTAACTCGCTTTTGGGTGCTGCTTAACGCAGTCTTCGAAGTAATTGACAACGTCTTCAAATCGGCCAAAGCGACATTCTTCTTTACTGACTTCTAGGAAAAATACAGGATACTTTTCTTGGAACATGGTTTGCTTCATACGTACTGTCCTTAAAACATAATAATATTAGACTGTCCTAATGTTATTATATTTTAAGAGTAACAAACAACATTTATTATGAGTAGATCTTTCCTTGGAAGCTACTAGAGGCTGTGTCGGCGAGCTTGCCCAGGAGGGTGGTTATAATAGTGCTTAAATGCTTTGCTAAAGGCCGCCTCTGATGAATAACCTGCCGTTTCTGCAATGTCAATCATAGCTGTATCTGTCTGTTGAAGCTGGACTTTTGCTTTTTGCATGCGCCAATTGATGAGGTATGTTTTGGGCGGCATACCGACCATTCGAGAGAATTTTTCTGTAAACGACGTTCTTGATAAGGAAACGGCTTCGCCGAGTCGTTCAACGTTCCAGTAGGCTTTCGTTTCTGAATGGATCAAATTTAATGCTGAACCAATTTGCACGTCTGCAAGGGCCGCGATATATCCCACATCACTCGATGAACTTGTCATATAAGTGCGCATTAACTGAATGAACAAGACTTCTGTTAAGCGGTCTACCATCACTGTCGAGCCTGGAGATGGTAGACGGGACTCATTAGCAAGGACAGTGACTAAGGACCTTAACCAAGCAAGTTCGGGTGTTTCAGATGCTTTTATATGAATAAAACATGGCAGATCTTTTACAAAAGGATGGTCCATCGAAGAGTCGTAACTAAACGAGCCACATAATAAGGTGGTGGCTGGGCTTTTCTTTCTTGTACTGGTTTTTATAACACTGATGTTTTCTATACTGTTATCTTCTTCTTTGGGTTGAAATGGATTACTACCATTGAGGATATTTTTAACAACATCGGAGCCTGGCTGTCTTGGACTTTCTGGTGTATCGCTAATCCAATGAGCTCCGCCCGTAGGGAAGGCGACAATGTCTCCTGTTAAGAGCTGCAGTGGTGGGCCTTCTTCTTTTACATGTTGTAACCAGCAAGAATTCTCGACGACGATATGGAACATACCTTGTTGGCTTGCTTCGATCTCCATTCCCCAAGGCGCACTAAAATCACTACAAAAGTAAGTATTGGCGCTAAGGCGAATTGCTTTCAATACATCAGCTAATGCATCCATATTGGCCGTGTTCTCCATATTATCTATACCTTGTAGCCTCGGTGGTCAAAATGACAATTTATTCAGACATTACAGCATATTCTGTTCAAAGTAGAACTGGATAATAGACCTCAATCTAATTAACAAGAACGAGATTCTATTATGGCTACACAAGAAAACATCAAATCACTTTCGCTTTACCATTACCAAAGCTGCCCATTTTGTGCTGCAACTCGCAAAGTAATCCAGCAAACGGGTGTTGAAATTGAACAAAGAGATGTTCAAAGACAACCACAGCATCGGGCAGCACTCATTAAAGGTGGTGGTAAACCACAGGTCCCTTGCTTACTGATTGAAAAAGAGAATGGAAAGCACCTTTGGTTGTATGAATCATCTGATATTAACCACTTCCTTCGTGGTTATGCTCAACAGTCGGCACAAAGTGCTTAATTAATGTTAATACCATCGCTAGAAACAGCTTAAGAGAAAACGAAGGGATTTAATCATGAATAAAAGACACGTTGACGTTGCAATCATAGGTACTGGCACAGCGGGAATGGGGGCATATCGTGCCGCAAGAGAACATACCGATAATCTAGTGCTTATCGAGGGCGCTGAATATGGGACAACGTGCGCACGAGTGGGTTGTATGCCGAGTAAATTATTGATAGCTGCTGCAGAGGCTGCTCATCATTCTCAACATACAGAGCTTTTTGGCATAACTACGGGGCAAGTTAAGGTTGATGGTAAAGCTGTGATGACGAGAATACAGCGTGAGCGTGACCGTTTTGTGGGTTTCGTTCAAGAAGATGTGGACGCATTTGATGCGGCCCATAAAATCAGAGGCTATGCGACGTTTAAAGATGATCATACCTTGATAATCGATGATCATACTGAAATCACAGCAGATCGTATTGTCATTGCAACAGGGTCTACACCTGTCTATCCACCATTATTTGCAGAAGCGGGCGACCGATTACTGACCAATGATGATATTTTTGAGCTGAGCGATTTACCAGAATCCGTTGCTGTATTTGGTCCCGGCGTGATTGGACTAGAGCTAGGGCAAGCACTGAGCCGGTTGGGTGTAAAAGTTAAAGTCTTTGGCCGTGGAGGCTCTGTCGCCACTATTAGTGATCCTGAGATTAGAGAATATGCAGAGAAAACATTTAATGAAGAATTTTACTTAGATACTAAAGCTCAGGTAAGTAATATTCGAAAAAAATACGATGGCGTTGAAGTCGTCTATCTGGATAAATCGGGAGAAGAAGTAACGGAGTTTTTCTCTTACTTATTAGCCGCTACTGGCAGAAAACCTAATGTGGATAAATTGGGATTAGAAAATACGACGGTAAAGCTGGATCAGCGAGGTGTGCCAGTGTTTGATCACTACAGCATGCAGGCGACGCCTGATCATATATTTATTGCTGGCGATGTGAATAACAAACTAACACTTTTGCATGAAGCAGCAGACGAAGGCCGTATTGCTGGAGGCAATGCCGGACGTTATCCCCAGGTACGTGCTGGACGCAGACGAGCTTTCCTTGGTGTTGTTTTCACCGAACCACAAATTGCAAATATAGGCTTAAACCTCACCCAACTAGAGGAACGCTATAAGAATACTTATGCCGTTGGAGAAGTCAGCTTTGAAGGGCAGGGACGTAGCCGAGTAATGGGTAAAAACAAAGGCATAATGAAGGTATACGCTGAACATGGTTCTGGATTATTACTCGGTGCTGAAATGTTTGGCCCAGCAGCAGAGCATATAGGCCATCTACTCGCGTGGGCTTTGCAGCAAAGACTTACTATCAAAGACATGCTTGAGATGCCTTTCTACCACCCAGTTATTGAAGAAGGTTTACGCACAGCGTTAAGGGATTTAAATGCCACACTGAGACTGGGGCCAGAAGCTGTAAAGGGTTGTCTTGACTGTGGTCCGGGAGCGTAAAGATGAGCAGGCTGATGCTGCTCAAAGCGTTTAAAGTTGCTGCATTGGTGGGCACAGTGCTGCTGGTGATTAATCAGTATGATGCGCTCTTAGGGGAGACAGAACTACGAGTGATTCCTGCCTTACTGACGTATTGCGTTCCCTTTGCCGTGTTTTTGGCAGGGCAAGTGTCTAATCGCCAAAATGCATCATCAGGGCAGCGTTAATTTTGCTGCCCTGAGGTACCTGCTAAGTAAACTAATGCTTTTTAGAGCGCTTCGTTCGGTCCAAATATTTCATAATGAAGTTGCTCTTCATTAATGTGGAGTTGTTTTAGTTGTTGGTAAATAGCTTTCATAAAAGGCATGGGCCCACAGAAATAGTACTCGGCTGTTTTGGGGCACAAATCACTTAGCATACCGGTAGTGATGTAACCGGTATGGTCGTAATCTAGGCCTAGTTCCGCATTATCAGTATCTTCGTAGCATACAACTTTTGTTAAATTGGGTAGGTCAGCATTGAGCATATTTAGATGCTCTCTGAATGCATGTGTCGTTTTATTACGCGTGCCATGTAACCAAGTAATGGGGCGTTTATCTCCCCGTTTAACTAAATAATTTAGCATGCTGAGTAAGGGCGTTATACCCACACCACCACTGATCAGCACCAAGGGCTTATCTGTGCTCTTCAAATAAAAGTCACCGCCTGGAACATGTACTTGCAAGGTGTCTCCTACTTTTACATCAGTATGTAAATAGTTAGAGACTAAACCATGAGGTGAGGTTTCATCCGGTGCAGGTTCTTTTTTAACAGAAATTCGATAGTAATCTTTGCTGTATGAATCAGAAAGGCTGTATTGACGCAATTCTGTAAAAGGGAAACGATCAGATTTCACTTCTACGCTTAAGTACTGTCCTGGTTGAAATTCTGGTAATGGTTTTCCATCTAGAGGTGTTAAGTAAAAAGAAGTAATTTCACTGCTTTGATTGACTTTACGATCGACCTTAAACGCTTTAAATCCGTCCCAACCTTTATCAGCGGCGGATTCATAAAGATTTTTTTCTACGCCTATTAAAATGTCTGCTAAACGGCCGTACGCCTCGCTCCATGCGGAGATGACTTCATCAGTTGCTACATCTTCTCCGAGAACTTCTCGAATAGATTTTAGTAAGTTTCTACCGACAATAGGGTAATGCTCTGGTTGTATGTCTAGGCTGAAATGCTTAGCTGCAATGCGCTCAACAACGGACCCTAGTGTTTCCAATTTATCAATATTAGCCGCGTAACCAAGAATAGCCGACGCGAGTGATGATTGTTGTTTTCCGCTGGCCTGATTGGCCATATTAAAAACATGCTTAAGCTGAGGATTTTCTTCAAAAAGTAACGTGTAAAACTGCTTAGTTATAGCGTTACCTTGCGCTGCAATAATAGGGACAGTTTGTTTAACAATGGCGATAGATGATGGAGTCACGGAGGTTCCTTAATGTTGCTTTAATTGATGTTTATTAAATACATTTTATTATAATAATGTTCATAAAGTATATTTTCAATACATTTTATAGGGCTGGCGATTCCTAGATGCATTAAATAAAACCGTGTTGGGAAAGCGTGGGGTTTCGCGTTCTTTGTCTATACTGAAAATGAAATGACATCTTTAGGGGTCAATAGAAATGGAATTTTTACTGATTAAAGTACTGAATTTTTATTCTGGTTACGCACTGGTTCTGGCTTTTATGTTGCAAAGTAGCTGGGTGTTGGCTTTGGGATTTATAGCGGCAGTAGGAGCAACGGTGCTGAGGCAAAATAGGCTAGAGCAACTGGCGCAATCGATGCGCCAGTGTTGTTTACGGTTTCCGACTTGTGGGAAGGCAAAGTACTGCAGATTAAAGCTTGTTAATAAAACCTAGTTTAAGGATCTATCGTAATACTTATCTCAGGGATACCACTATCGAGCAGGCTGTGAACATATACCGCATTCGCTGTATAGGTAAACCCTGTCAATTCTGTTGAACTACAATCTGTTGCTGCTGCTCCTATTTTCTTTTGAACAGTTAGGACAACTTTGCCTCCAAGAGAAGGCGTAATAGATGTTGGAGCTGAGTTTAAATCCACATCAGATGAGAGAGCAGTGCTGGATAAACAAAATTTCCCGTCCAGTTCTCCTGTATTATTTGTGAGATTAAGAGTGATTTCTGCTCCCTCGTAGTGGCTTGCAGGAATGGCTAAATCTTGGTCTTCTTCATAGATAACATCAGCAGGCTCAGATGAGGTTGTCCCACTGGTTTGATCCAGTCCTAAAGAAGCAATAACAATATTGTCACCCGCACTTACACTTCCTCCGCTTGCATTCAAATAAGACAATGCATTGCCCCAACCATCCAGCAAATCGCTATCGGATAGGTATGGCCCTTTCCAGCTAGCTGCTTGGGTTTCCCATGTATTACCTGCGGTTGTGCAGTCACTTGAGGTACTGTTTGATCCATCAGAACAATATTCTTGTTGAGTGAGTTGGATAAGATAAGCGGGTACAGTTTTGGTGTCTGCTATAAAGCCACTAAATATGGGTTGTCCATTTAACGTACGTGATACATCGCCAATGATGGCATAGCGGATTTTTTCCATACGTTGCTGAGTAGTTTCATAGCGTTGCTGGTTGGTTTCGCTCACCATAAAATCAGTCGCTAGTGAGGAGACTAATCCTAGAAGTGCAATCACTACAATCAATTCTAATAAAGTGAAGCCGCGCTCTTGTCGGCGAGTGTTATTGCTCATCCGTTTTTCCTCAAAATAGTGACCAGATCATCTCCGTTATTATAGATACTGTCTTTACCCGCACTGATGAGAGCAATACAGTTATCAGTAACAGCAGGGCAGTCGGGATTGCCAGCTTCAAAGTAATCTAACCGGTATTGGTAGGGCATTCCTGCTGCTGCACGGGGAACCCATTGCCCTTTGTTGTGGATGGCAAAACAGTTATCAGTATTGCTATATTCACGGGCACGTTCATAAGTGTCTTCGAGTGCAATAAAGGTGGAGGTCATATCTACAGAAACGAGGTCGCAATCGCTGCTTAAGGGGGCTCCTTCTGCAAAATGCAGGCGTTGCTGAGATGTTGTTGTTAAGTAAGGCCCGTTCCATCCACGAGCTACATCGGCTTGCCAAGGTAGGATGTCAACGTTACTGCTTTGAGGTGAGCTAAAGAGAAAATCAAAGTTACTGTCATGGGCAACAGAATCTGTTGAGTTAAATACACCCTCTTGTGGAAAGTAGCCTGTATCTTGTTTAAAGCGATAAACTGCATTAGCGATATTGTTCATTTCGACTCTAGCTAATTGGTCACGTGCTTCACCGTCGTAGCTATCAATCGCAGTAACGGCAATGCCGGCCATGGCAGCCAGTACCGATATGACGACTAAAAGCTCTATCAGTGTAAAGCCAGCCTGAGTGTTTTTTCTCGTGTTCATACTAATGCCTCTTCTTCGCTGACATGCTGTTTAGTGGCGTTTATCTGTGGAGAGGGCAGCAGGTGTTCATCGGGTTCTAAAAGCCCGAGTACACGTTCTACTTCTTCTATATCTGTGATACCCGCTTTCACTTTATTTAAAGCGCTGCGGCGAAGGTCTTGAATGTTATTTTTTGTTAAATAATCGGATAACTCCGCATCGCTGGCATCTTCGCCAATAAGCTGTGCGAGATGTTGGGTGATTGGCATTACTTGAAATATACCGATGCGCCCTTTATAGCCTGTGTACTGGCCTTCTGCCTGTGCACGGTAAAGTGTTAAATTAGCCAGTTCATCCTCTCTAAACCCTAACGCTAGGAGTTTGGCTTTTGGAACAATCACTTCTTCGCGTGTTTCAGGGTCTAGCCGTCTGAGTAAGCGCTGGCTAATGATTAACGTAACAGTCGAGGATATGTTGTAAGCATCTATCCCAAGGTTCCTTAAGCGAGGAATGGCTTTGGGGGCGGTAGTGGCGTGCAGTGTAGACAGCACTAAATGCCCGGTGTGGGCTGCTTTAATCGCAGTATCCAGCGTGGTTTGGTCTCGCATCTCACCAAGCATGATGACGTCGGGGTCTTGTCGTAAAATAGTGCGAGCGGCTTCGGCAAAACTGATTCGCTCAGAGATACTGATTTGGTTAATGCCATTTAGGTCAATTTCTACTGGATCTTCAACAGTATAAATAGAGCGAGGCTGGCGGTTAATCTGTTTAATTAAGGTATACAGACTAACGGTTTTTCCACTGCCGGTTGGCCCTGTAACCAACACCATTCCTTGTTGGCGTGCTATAGCACTTTGAACCGCAGGGATTTGGGAACCCTCAAGGCCAAGTAAGTTAAGTTGTAATAGATTTTCAGGAAGGTATAGCAAACGTAATACGATGGTTTCGCCATGCAGGGTTGGAATAACAGAACAACGGAAATCAAACCCACTGCTGTTTTGCTCGCCCAACACCACTTTAAAGCGGCCGCCCTGCGCGATACGCTGCTCGGAGATATCTAATCCAGCAACCACTTTTAAGCGTGCCGACAATAAATGTCCAAAGCCTTTTGGCATGTCTGCTATATCTTGCATTAAGCCATCGGTACGAAAACGAATGCGGTAATGATCTGCGTACGGCTCAAAGTGAATATCCGAGACCCCTTGCTCGATCGCAGTCATCAATGTGCGATTAAGAAATAACGGAGCACTAAGATCATCATGAAGGTCGTTAATATTAGTGTCGTCAGCCAAGCCGTTATTGGTGTTAGTAAACGAGAGCTGGTTTAAATCCGATGGGGTCTTTTTTAGTGATAAATTCATACGTTGGCTCCTAACCTGCTGACACTTGCATCATGGCTTTGAAAAAGCCGATATAAACAAAAGCAACCATGCCACCAACAACGAGTGTCATGGCTGGTTCTATCATGGCGATCATGGCTTTAATGCGTATTTCAGCATTGTGTTGGTAATACTTTCCAATCTCGCTCATTACATGTTCTAGCTCACCACTGCGCTCTCCTATCCCCGTCATGTGTTGCACCATAACGGGTATGTGAGGTTGTTGTAGGCCATAGGTTAGGCTGCGCCCAGTCAAAATATCGCTCCCTGCTTTTTCAAAGCATTGAGCTAGTCGGAGGTTGTTCGTAATGCTGCTCATTACGCGCAGAGATTCAAGTACGGTTAAACCACTGCTGAGCAGCATTGACATTGTCCAGCCTAGCTGTGCCATGCCTGATGTTCGAATGCTTGAACCAATGATTGGCATGCGCAGTAAAACACGGTCAATGACGGCTTTGCCGGGCTGCGTAGTATAGGCAACCAGAATGGCAAGAACTCCCCCCAGTAATGATCCACCCAGCCATGCGCCGTAGTCGATCATCCATGCAGAGGTATCAAGCATGGCTTGTGTGATTGCGGGTAAATTTTGTGATTTACCTTCAAGCATTTTGGCAAATTTAGGCACGATGCCCAGAGCCAGGCCCATAAAAACACCAAAAGCGGCAAGGAACAAAACAGTGGGATAAGCCAAACTAGACATTAGTTGGCGTTTAACAGCAGCATTGCGCTCTAAGTTGTCGGCTAGTCGCTCCAGTGTTGCCTGTAACTCTCCCGACACTTCGGCGGAGGCAATGAGCTTAGATACGACAGGTGGAAAAGCGCTACCTTGCTCTTCCAGTGCTGAGGCAAAGCTGCTTCCGCTACGGATACGAATAAGAACATCTAGCAAGCTATGGCTGAGGGAGCGTTTTTCTGTCATTTCCGCACAGACTTCCAAGCCTTGTGTTAGCGTGTTTCCCGAGCGCAGCATCAAGGCTAGCTGGCGAAACAGTATGACTTTTTCGCTATCAGAGGCGCTAAAATATTGCCCCGGGCTAAGCTTACCCACTATCGCTCCTAATACACTAAAGGGGTTAAGAAAGTTAAGCGGGGGGCTAACATCTAAAATATAAAGAGATTTATTTCGCAGTTGTGTACGGGCCTCGGGTAGCCCCTGTGCGTTTACCTGGCCACTTTGCTTGCGGCCTAGCTGATCTAATGCTGTATAGCGATAGGTATGCATGTTGCTCCTTGGTGTGGCGATATAACATTTTAGTAATAATAGTACTAATGATAATTATTACCATTTAATATTATGTTTTTATCTGTGATTGTTTTTTTAACGTTAGTAGGGCTGGTAGAGCGTGCTTGCTTCTTCTAATGTTGTAATGCCATCCAGAACTTTCTGGCGGGCATCTTCCCACAGAGTGTTAAGTTTTCCGGCCTCTTGTGCGTAGTCAGACATTTTTTGTTCTGAGGCACCTTGGTGTATAAGTTGCTCTAATTGATTATCCATCCACAGTGTTTCGTATATACCGACACGCCCGCTGTAGCCGCTGCCCATACAATGAGAACAGCCTTTTCCTTTGCTAAGTAACAAAGTTGTGCTGTTTGTCGCGAGTAGTTTTTTATCGTTCTCTGTTGCTGGGTAGGTGTAGCAACAATGCTGGCAAATACGTCTCAATAAGCGCTGAGCCAAGACACCCAGCAAGGTGCTGGCAATGAGATATGAAGGGCAGCCGATATCAATCAAGCGGTTTACCGCCGCTATGGCGTTATTGGTGTGAAGGGTCGAGAGCACCATATGGCCTGTCATGGCAGCACGTACAGCAGTTTCGGCGGTTTCACCATCGCGGATTTCACCCACAAGCATTACATCTGGGTCATGGCGTAAAAAAGAGCGTAGAGCTTTGGAAAAACTGACTTTGTCGGCCACTTGCACTTGAGAAATACCCTCGATGACTTGCTCGATAGGGTCTTCAATTGTCATGATATTAAAGCGTGCAGCGTCAAGTTCACGTAAGGATGCATACAGTGTTGTACTTTTACCACTGCCTGTCGGCCCTGAGACCAGTACCATTCCGTAGGGGCGGTGAATCGCTTCGAGCATGGGCTGTAGTAAATGTTGAGGTAGACCAAGTTGCGATAGGGTTGCGTTGGTGGTGCCTTGGCCAAGAATACGTAAGGTCGCTCTTTCACCAAAACGGGTAGGTAGTGTAGCTACGCGTAATTCAACGGGAGCGGTATCTACCCACCCTTCAATGTCATAAGCAAAACCACCATCTTGCGCCATATTTTGCTCGGCTATATCTAGACCTGCTAATACTTTAATACGGCTCATTAATGAATCAGCAAGGGCTTTATCAATAGGGCGGTCGTAGTGTTGTAAACGTCCATCAACACGCATGCGTAGTTGCATACCTGTTTTTAGTGCTTCGAAGTGTAGATCGGTTGCTTGGCGCAAATACGCTTCTTTCATTATCTCGTTAAATATGGATACCGCATTAAAGCTAGAAATATGTTCTTGGTAGTGTTCTCGTAAAAGGGCTTCGATTAACAATGGATTAGCTAAGGCGAGTACACAGGGCTTATTCAACGCACGTTGAGTGATATCTTGCGCTACTTTATCATCAGGGTCGCTACTCAATACTACGAGCTGTTCTCCCATATCTACGGGAATAAATAAGCGTTTGAGTAATATTTGAGCATTTAAGGCATTTAAGTGAGGCGCATTAACCTGTATATCTTCTCGTTCGTAAAACGCTAAGTTACGGCTCTCAGCTAAGGCTCTGTAAAGGGCTGTTTGTGGAAAAAGCCCCTCCTTACAAATTAACTCCAGCAAAGGTAATTGTTGGCGTCGTGATAACATTTTCAAATTAGGTAAGGTATTCGCATCGACTAAACCAACCTGCACTGCCGCATTGATTAAAGTATTATCGTTAACTCGCATGCTTAGGCTCCTCGGATAAGGCTGTCGAAGCTAGTATTATCGCGGCTGAGCGCTTTAGCAGATTCAAGGCTAATCACTTTTTGTTTTACTAAGCGCGCTAATGCTTGGTCGAGTGTCTGCATCCCTTGGCGAGTGCTACTCTCCATGACAGAATAAATTTGTTTGGATTTTGCAGACTCAATTAAATTAGCCACCGCGTTTGTTACCATTAAAATCTCAGCGACAACCGCTCTGCCATTGCCGGTAACTGTGGGTAAAAGGTTTTGAGCAACAACGGCTTTTAATGCATGAGCGATACGCTGGCGCGCAACGGCTTGCTCGTTACCAGGAAAGCTTCCAATAAGACGTTCAACCACGCCAACGGCATCATTTGTGTGAAGGGTTGAAAAAACTAAGTGGCCCGTTTCGGCAGCAGTTAAGGCGGTGCGCATAGTTTCTAAATCACGCATCTCGCCAACCATAATGACATCTGGATCTTCACGTAGTGCTGCTTTTACCGCACTTGCGAAATTAGGGACATCGGTATGTAGCTCGCGCTGGTGGACGATAGAGCGAATGTTGGTATGAACAAACTCAATGGGGTCTTCTACTGTGAGGATATGCTTTTCTTGCTTTTCGTTAATTTCGTTTAAAATAGCGGTAAGGGTTGAGGTTTTGCCAGACCCCGTAGCACCACAGACTAACACTAATCCACTTTTCAAATTGGTTAGATAGTTTATTTGTGGGGGAAGGCCAAGTTCAGGCAGTGTTTTTAAAGAGCCATCTAAATAGCGAATAGCTAAGGCAACAGAGCCTTTTTCGCGATAAAGGTTAATACGAAAACGAAACCCTTGGTCTGTTGTAAACCCCATATCCAATGTCATATGCTCATTGAAAAAGTCTTTATGCAGATCATTCATTAGGCTATCGGCCATACCGACCACTTGGGCTGCATCGTATGAGGGGGTGTCGGTATGCGTTATCTTGCCGTGTATCCTATAAATTGCAGGTAAACCCGCCGAAATGTGAAGGTCAGAAGCACTGATAGTGACACACTGATCCATTAATTGGCGAATATGGTTATGAGCATCCATGACAGGCTTCCTACATTTGTAGTTCAAGGTTGAAAAGCAGCTCATTCGATAGGCTTGGGTCTTCTGAGCGTTCAATAGTGAATTGAGGAGTGAAACTACGGTAGGTAAGGGTGTTTAAGCCCTCAACAAAACTAATAAAGTTATAAAAATTTCCTTGGCCCTGAATTTTAAACAGAGGGCGCTTATCAAATATATCCCGTAAGGCTTGCCCGTTTAACTCGGAAGGTAGCGGTCGGATTTGATCATTGATCACGGATAGCTGTGTGACTTTTATCAGGTGATGGCTCGCTAGCCGTGTCACCTCTAGTTTGAGATTTTCTCTGGGCTCAGGGTTGTCCAGAGGCAAGAGACGCTGGCTAAACTCGATAAGCCGCTGTTCTGCGCTAACAAGTTGTTGTTTAGCATCACTTAGTTGTTTAGGGGTAATGAAGGAGTCGATTTTAGGCGGAGTGTAATTTCCTATGCGTGTTTCAATACGGTTGGCGCGCCGGTCGGCCATTTTTTTGGCTTCAAACATACCTTCCCATAAAAAAGCAGCAGCCAGGCCATAACAGCCAAAGATGCCCAAAAAAGTAATAATAGTAATTTGTTTGCGTTCTTTGGCGGGGAGGCTTAAAAATTTACTCTTCAGCTGTAGCATGTGAGCCCTCCTCGGTCAGTAATTGTTCACGCTGGTTGAGGGAGCCCAATAAACGTTTGGTGAGACCGGGCTTAAAGTCGAGCGTTATATTTAAGAGGTAATCGTCGTTATCACTTTGTGGCAATGACGAGTTCGCTACTTGGTAGTGAACAGGGCGCACCCAACGAGTTAAGGCATCAACATACTCTTGGCCAGAGGTGGGGGAGCTGACCTCCGCTATAATAAATAAACGGTCTTGTTTTTTCTCAATACTGCGTAGTGCTACATCAGGGGTGACTCCCAGAGTAATGGCTTTGAGAAGGGGGGGGAGGTTGGCAGCTCTATGGCTACGGTCCATTTCAAGCCGTTTGAGCAACTGTGTTAAGGTAGCTGTTTCTTGTGTGGTGTTATTCATACTGTCGCGTGTTTTTAGGCTTTCGTTGTAAATAGCTTGTAGCTGTTTTTTAACTTTCGATTCTTTTTCGAATTTAGCGTTCAAGTCACTAAGGCGTTTTGTTTGTACTTGGGTGTTCCATTGCATCCACCCCAAGAAACTGAACATACCTATTACAAGAACAGCCGTAGCAGAGATTGCTAAATTGCGTGGTTTTATCGCTTTCTGCCACAGTGCTTCTTTATGCTCTTTCGCCCCTATCGGGCTAACACGGCTCGCGGGTAATAGTTGCAAAAAGTGGCTAGCAGCTCCAATAACGCCGTGTAATAAATCCTCATGTAACCCCAAAGGCAATGGTGCTATTGGCTTGGGCGCCGATACATGTTGAATTTCTATATGTAGGGCGTCAGATAACGGTTGTAACAATGATGAGAGGTTATTATGCTTGGCTCCGCTGATATAAAGGCGGCTAATATCACTGGGTAAAATGCCGATTAAATCAAGACACTCATCTACGCTGGGCAAGGTGCCGGCTTGTCGACCTACGGCTTGAAAACTCGTAATGACTTTTTGCGTACCACTGAGCAGTGCTAATTGCTCTTGATGAATCTCAAAGAGCCATTGCTGAGCGTTGTCATGTTCTACGTTAAGGTTGGCAAACGAGCTTCCTAAGGTGGGGTAGAAAGCCTCTAAGTGAATATGATTGAGGTTAAATGCGCCCAGCCAGCGTTGGTGAACCGTTTTGCTCATACCACTCACTAGCCAGGCATGGCTGCTGTTACTGTCGTCTTCTTGGCTTAGTAGTGTTTCATCGCTCAGTGAGCTGCGTTCGGCTTCGGCTGATTTCCAGCCATAAACGAGGTCATCATCAACAGCAACGAGCTTACCTTGTAGCGCAAAGCACTCTTCTAATTGGTCACGGTTAATAAAACCCAGTTGTACCGATAAATCACCAAATCTTGTTAGTGATTGAGGCCCGCCCTGTGTTTGACGAACCTCTAATTCGACCAATACTTCCTCACGTTGCTCCGAGGTTAAATAGCCTCGCTCGACCAGCATTGAACCTATCATCCAATGCTTATTCTGTTGAGTAATCGAGCCCTCTAACTCCCAGTGGATTAGCTCCTGCATTTGCTCATCACCTCGGGGGCGAAGAGGGCTAACCGGAAGCTCGACAATAGCTGAAATAACAGAAGGTGTTAACAGGATTGCGCGCTTGGGAAGGCGTTTTTGAGTTGCACTTAATTGTGCTAATACATCAGCAATCGCACGGGTAAAATCAACCGTACGGGAGTGAGCAACCGCACTAATCACTGCTTGGCCCTTTTGCTGTTGAATTAGTGCCCCTCTTAGGCCAAAACTGCCGGCCTGAAATGCCAACAGTGTGGAGTGATTCCGATGAAGTGAGGGAAGTGAGAAGCGCTTTTTAAGTGTTAAGCCTGCCGCTGCAAGCTCTGGGTCAGAGTGTGCGCTGCTGCCTTTTAAAGGAGCACTGTTGCTTTCGTTACCTGAAAAGACAAAGGGGTTAGATAACTCACCCGCTTCATCCGTTGTGTGTTCAAGTGTGTCAGGTAGCGCTGGTTTATTTCGTTTCCAAAAACTCATAATAGAGAGGCCTATTGCTGAGTCATTGAGGAGGCCCCAATAACAACTAAGCGAGGCCCTTTTGCATAATTGTAAATATGTATGGCGTAAATGTGGCTTTTTTGTGGGAGTTTAATATTTTGTGCGGCTATTGCTTTTAATTGCTCGGCTGCTACAGAAGAGACATATACAGCAATGACCCGCTCATCATCAGTTTGTAAAAAGGCACTGTGGTCAACCGTCGGCAGGGGAGCATCGCTTTGCCATAAAGAGAGGGCATCATAAACAAGTGAAAACTTCCCAGGCTTAGGTGGCTGTAGAAGAGTTGCATCAAACTGAACGGCGCTGGGCGGCAGCATGACGCGTTTTTTAGCAGCAATCATGTCTAAAGGGATTTGATTTTTGTCGATAAAGTTGTCGAGCTTTATCGTCTCAAATTTCTTAACTGAGTTGCTATCGGTATGTGAAGCATCTTCTGCAATAACTGTTGAAGATAGGGTTAGCAGTAAACTCAGTGATAACAAAATGCGTGAATAAAGCATAAAAGAAACTCGCATAATAAAGAGAGGGTCGACTGGGAACCAGCCGACCCGATTGGGTGATATTCGCACTAACTAATGGAGAGGTTATTAGATAGTGTTACGAGTACCGTCCCATTCACCCAACTCTTCTTCTTTGGTATCGCCAGCGCCGTCAACGATAGCCGTCAGCACTACTTGGTCTGCTGATTCCCACGTTGCACCACCTGCCAGTACAGTCCCGATGTTAAATAAACCAACAAAGCGATTGTATTCAGTTGCAGAAACATGACGGTATACCGGTACAGAGGTCATACCACCTAAATCATTAGCGTTGAATAATGTAGATGATGGACCCATACCAACAGCCATTAGTAAAGGCGCGCCGTCTACAGCAGTAACAAGTATTGATCCATCAGTGGTAACAGCCGTCGCGTCAAATGTTTGACCTGCTTGCCCAAGAACACGCTCGTAACCACCTGTCCAAACGGCTACTTTTGGAAGTGCTGTGAACTGGAAGCCATCAGTAACAGCGTCTTGGTCTGCAATTGGGAAGGTATAGCCACATCCGTTAGCTGCAGGAGACATGAAGATGTTACCGGGAACAACAGCGTTACCACGAGAACCAATAAGAGCCGCAACGTCTGAACAATCTCCAGCATCAGCAGGGTCAAATGTAGCGTCTACGTTTACATAACGTAGTGCATCGATTCCGCCTGAGTTTAGTGTTTCAGCTGCATCAGCTTGTAAATCAAGTAGAGCAACATCTTCTATTGCTGAAACAGTTAAGCGAGCCGCACCTGTTGAGCCATCTGTAGCAGCCGTCGTTTGAATAAGAGAGTCGAAGTTTGTAGGCAGAGTGTTCTTGTTCAATACACGGAAAGTACGAATACCTTTGTTAAGCTCATCCATCATTGCAACGTGAGCAGCAGCAGATGCACGGGCATCAGTATCCTGTAGGGCGATAGTTGCTGTACCAGCGATTGCCGCAAGAATTGACACAACTACTAATAGTTCGAGTAATGTGAAACCGCCTTGCTTAGATTTTAGTTTTTTAGCTTGCGTACGTAGCTTAGCGTCTTGGATGTCGTTTACTTCTACTGTGCTGAATTTTTTAACAAGTTCTAGAGCTTTAATGTTGGAAAACATGTGTGAATCCTAAAGTTTAAAATCAAATTGGAGACCGTTGACATAAGCGCAGATTCCCCCCGCGGGAACTGTGACAACTTAACCAGTACGATTTAAACGCTTCCTTTGGTTGTCAGCACTGCTGGCGACCGGTTCGGCTGCAATCCTTTGCAGCCTACTTCCTCTTTTGTCCTCCTTGGACAATAAGAGCCTTTTAGGTTAATAAGTCACGTTTTAGCAGATGCTTAAATGCAGACTCATTAACCAATGCTTGGTCACAATCCAAGACAAAGCGATGTTGCTTGCCGCAATGGATAATGATTTCTTTCTGGCCGCGACGTAAGATTTTCATTTCTAATCTAATGTCGCCATAACCATCATGGCTAAATACTTCGCCATACAGCTCTATTAATTTCCCTAGTACTTCTTTATGTTTTTCCAGCTCAACTGGGGCTATAGATGTTGCTGTATGAGTCATTGTTTTAACCTTGAATCTTAATGAGATTGATTATCATTACTTTGGCGGCTCGTGTCAATATGCAAATGAGATTTATTTGCATTAATTTCTAATATTTTTTATGTGATTGATTAAAAGGCTGTTTTGAGGCGAAAAAGAGATAGCTGCTATCGGGTTGATTGCTATTTTTGTTTTCAAATGGCCCTAGGGTTGAGCGCTCGCGAGCGATGCTTACCCATTGCCCGGGGATTTTTTTGCTAATGGTAAAAGGGGTCTGTGATAGGTTTTGTATGCGTACAACGGTTAAGTAAATACCGTTGCTTTTATATGCAGCAACAGGCCAGCTGTGCATTTTTTTGTTTAGAAAAACTTTAGGCAGTTTTATCTGCTTTACCGGGAGCGTTTTTATAATGTCGGTGGTGGTTGGCTTGTTGTGTAAAACACGAGCTGCATAGCGGTTTAGGCGCATTAAATGACTCATGTTAACGGGAGGAGAGGCTTCCGGCTTTACTGATGTGGCGGTATCTTCGTGGCGAGCAAAGTCTATTTCTTCAAGCTCACGAGATTTTTTGGCCGCGTCTTCTGGTGTTGCAATAATGTGTGGGGTGATAAGCATTATGTATTGCGCGTCTGACTTTACTTCTTTTTTAGTACGAAATAGCTCACCCAAAAGAGGGATGTCACCTAAAACAGGGATGGTTGATTTGGTGTCGCTATCCACTTGATTAATCATGCCGCCTAAAGCAATGGTGTGGCCATCTTTGGCAACAACAATGGTTTTAAGTGTGGATTCTTCAACGGTATCGAGCTTTACTGAGTCGATCTGGCCTGTTGTGGGGTTGAAAAAAGGGAAGTCCATCCCTTGTTTTTTGAGTGCGGATGTCGATTGGAGTATATCGATAGTGACGGTGCCATCATCGTTTACACTAGGAAGTAGTGCGAGGGTGTTGCCTATTTTTCGTACCTCTGTTTCTAGTTGGGTATCAGTTGATGTGGTAACGCTAGCGATCCCATTATTGTTAGAGGTAGTGCTGCCGCCATCAAGCCCGACTGCAATGACCTGATCTTCACCAATAAATAAACGTGAAGGGCGGTTGTTAGATGCTAATAAAATAGGTTTGGCAATGACTTCTGCTATGTTCTTCTCTTCGAGTAATTCAATTTTGGCATTAACGTATTTGCTGTAATACTCATAGAAGCCACCAGTTAAGCCGTTAAAGCCTGTTTTGGTTACAGATGAGCCTGCAAGTTGATGTGCAAGTTGTTGAACCCTGTTTAATGATAAATCTTCCAGTTCAATGGTGGCGGTTCCATCGGCTACTTCTTGTAATGTGCTGCCGCTTTTGTAATTAGCATTGGACGTGTTTAGGGCACTGTTGTAGCTAATATCAAAATCTTGGCTGAAATTTTCGCCTTGGCTGATGCGTAATATTTTAGTTTCTAGTAATACTTGCGGCGTAGGTTTATCACTTTTTTTAATCAAATCCTCAATATCGCTTAAGGCCTGTTCGTCGCTGGTACGAACAAACATTAAGTTATGAATTCGGTTGGTTGCGATAAAAATAGGTGTTTTTATGCCGATTTTCTTGCCATTACCATCGGCGTTAACTTGAGTGGTGTTAAGCATTCGCATCTGGGTGGTACTAAGTTTGGTGTTTGTGCTAACCGAAGCTTGAATGTTGTCGTCGCTTTGTAGGGTTGTTATTTCACCGCTGCTTTCGCCGCTGTAGTTGTTGTTTCCGCTATTGTTATTGCCGTTGTCGCGGCTGTTATTGTTGGTAATGTTTACGCGATTATTGTTTTGCCCAGAACTGGAAGACGTTTGCTCATCTATAGATTTTAAGTAATCAGAAGGGATACCGCTAAAATCATCCAAATCTTCTTGTAGTTTTAAGGTGACGCGATCACCGAAGAGGCTCTGAATGGTTAGTGCTGTCGCTGTTACGTTTTGGTGCTTGAGGGTAAAGGAGCGAATAATATCATCACGATAGATGACAATGTCTTCCTGGTATTGTTTTTCAGTCATGATCAAATAACTGTTATTGCTTTTGCTGTAGCGGTACCAAAGCCCTGATACCCGAGAAATCATCTCCACGGCATGCTTGAGTTTAATATTTTGCAGTAATAAATCGACGGTGGCATTACTTGCCTCACGTGTCACTGCGATGTTGGCGCCGCTTAGTGTGGCGAGTATGCGTGCGGCATCACGGATGTTGGCTTCTTTGAACTCTACGCGAGTGATTGTGATCGCATTAGCGGGTTGCCAGCAAAGAAGTAGGGCGATTATCAATAGTTTCTTAAACATGTTTACTGCACCACCATTTGTTGGCCATAGCTGCCAGTTTCGACAATTAAATTCAGTTCGTTAATTTCTAAGATGTGTAAAACGGCGCCAGATGAGGCTATTTGTTGCAAGCCAATCTTGTCGCCTTTTTTAACAACAAATGTTCCAAGGTTTTCAATTTCTAGTAAGGCCATTTTTTTACCTTGGCTTTGTGTTACTCCACGAAAATTCATTTTTGGAAGGCTGCTATGCATTTTCTTAAACGGCACGCTTTCGGGGGTGTTTTGAGGAAGTGTGCTTGGTGTAAAGTAATCTGTGTTTGAAATGTGAGCACTGGGTAATTTTGCAAAAGGTTGTTGAGGGTTCTTTTTGCGGTTTTTGAGCTGCTTGTCCAGTTGCCTGTTTAATTCACTATAGTAAGCATCCAGCATGGGGATCAGGTTCTCTGTAGAGGATCTTTCTGCAAGACGTGCTGCCGTTTTTGGTGAATCTGTATTCTCGGCTCCTTGGCAGGCAACACTCAGCATGAGGGCGGTGATTGCGACAAGTGGTTGCCCTGTAAGTCGTTTAAACAAAATTAACCTCAACTTTTATACTGCTAAATAAGATCTGTTTGAATATTCTACATCGATATAGTAAATTGTATCAATAATGAGATACATTATCATTATCATTTATATTGTTTTGGAGAATGCTAATGCGTCGCTTGATAACAGTCTTGTTGTCAATCTGGATAGCCGGCTGTGCTTCGGTTGAAACAGCTGGGAATAAAGAGACAGCCAGCACCTATGTTGTTAATGGGCATAAAGCTAGCCAAGAGCTGGAGCTTTACGTTTACCCTCAAGATTCAACAAGTGAAGGGTATGTGCTGCGCTTAAATTACTAATGTAACTACTGTGTTGTGTCAGCGTCCGTGGGGGATGTGATAACAGCACAGTATGAAATGCATCGACAGATTTCAAATTAATCTATACGGAGTTTTAAATGAGTACCTCGCTGGCTGTTAGTCACACCCCCACGGATCAATTACCTGATGCGCCCAAAAATACGTGGCTGTTGCGTACAGGGTTAATAGCTCTTGTTGCTTGCTCAGGTGTTTTTGCTTACACATTTTATGAGTCACGTATTAAGCCTCTGGATGGTTACGGTGATGATTGGAAGCCCATTGATGTTTTAAAAAGTAAGCCAGCTAAAGCACTATCGGGCGGTGATTTAACGCACTTCATGTTTGGCGATATCTCTTTTGAAACGGAAGCACATAACTTGCCTTGGCAGTTGTCTGCTCTGTTTGATGCAGGCGATGGTGTATTTGAAAGACCTTTTACTGAAGCATTAGCTTCTGGATATAGGGCCGATGCCGATGGCGTTGGGCCTGTTTTTAATATGGCGTCTTGTGAGGGCTGCCATGTTGCGGATGGCCGTGCTGCGCCGCCCACCATCCCTGGGCAAGCATTAGAGGGGTTGTTGTTTCGTGTTTCAGTTCCAGGAACTGATGCCAATGGCGGGCCTAAGCCGCACCCAGTGTATGGAGGGCAGCTAGCTGATAAGGCTATTGATGGCCATCAATCAGAAATTAGCTATCAAATCGATTTTGAATTGGTCACGGGTCAGTATGCGGACGGCACACCTTATGAGCTAGAAAAGCCAATTTATAGCTTTCCTGATCAGAATTATGGTCCGTTAGGTAAAGAGGCTATGGTTTCTCCCCGAATAGCACCTGTCATGATTGGCATGGGGTTATTGGATGCAGTGACAGATGCAGATATTTTATCGCGAGCAGATGAACACGATACTGATGGCGACGGAATTTCTGGTAAGGCAAACCGTGTCTGGAGTGTCGAGAACAAAGATTACCGCGTTGGTAAATATGGCTGGAAAGCTGAAACACCCACCTTATCACACCAAGCAATGGATGCAGCCATCAATGACATGGGGATTACTAACCCATTATTTCCACAAGAGAATTGCACCCCTTCACAATCCGTTTGCCAGCAAGCATTATCGGGCACCACTGATGCGCCTGTTGAGCTGACAGAGACTCAGATGAATGAGGTAGTAACTTACCTGGAGTTTTTGGCGGTGCCGGGGCGTGACTACTTGGACAACCCCGAGGTGCAGTTAGGAGAGAATCTTTTTAATGCGATTGGTTGTGAATCTTGCCATCGCAGTGAGTTTACAACAGGTGAAGAGCAGCGCCAAAAGCGTCTTCATAACCAAGATATTCGCCCTTATACCGATCTTTTATTACACGATATGGGGCCTAATCTAGCTGACCATCGTCCTTCCTTTTCTGCAACAGGTTATGAGTGGAGAACGGCTCCGTTATGGGGCATTGGCATGGTTGAACGTGTTAATGGACATACGCGGTTTATGCACGATGGCCGTGCTCGCAACATGGAAGAAGCCATTTTATGGCATGGGGGAGAAGCAGAAACAGCTAAGCAGCGCTTTACGGCGTTGCCCAAAGCTGAGCGTGAATCCCTGTTGAAATTCCTCAAATCTCTTTGATCTATTTAGCACCTTTGTCATAACAAAACACAAAGGTGTTTTTCTATAAGGAAACATACAATGACGGCTGCATTTAGCCCTATAAACCTGCAAGTTCGTGAAGAGCTTCAGGCTGCATATCAACAAATTAACCAGCTAGTGCTAGGTAAAGATCACCAAGTAAAGTTGGCCCTAAGCGGTTTATTAGCCGGTGGGCATATTTTGCTTGAAGACATACCGGGAATGGGGAAGACCGTCTTTTCTCACGCACTGGCAATAACTTTAGGCATGAATTACAAAAGAGTACAGTTTACAAATGACTTACTCCCCGCGGATTTACTTGGCGCCTCTATTTATGAGCGTGAAAGTGGAACATTTCGCTTTGTACAAGGACCTATTTTCTGTGAATTATTATTAGCAGATGAAATAAACAGAGCCACACCTAAAACACAAAGTGCATTGTTAGAAGCGATGGAAGAAAAGCAGGTGAGCTTAGAAGGTGAAACGCGTCCACTACCTATGCCTTTTTTCGTGATAGCCACACAAAATCCTGTTGAGCAACTGGGTACATCTCCTTTACCGGAATCCCAGTTGGATAGGTTTTTACTGCGTTTGCAAATGGGATATCCAACGAAAGAAGCTGAGCTGGCACTTTTTTCAGGTGAGAGCCGCCGAGAGATGATGTTATCACTAAAGCCGGCCATCAGCCGTGAGGCGCTCTTGGAGGCTCAGCAGAGTGCCACACGTGTTAAATCCAGTGATAGCGCATTATCTTATTTGTATGAGTTATTAAAGTTTAGCCGAGATAGTGGCTTGTTTGTTAATGGTCTATCTACGCGCGCAGGCTTAGGTGTTCTTCATGCTGCTAAAGCGTGGGCCTGGCTTAGCCAAGATGAGCACTTGCTGCCTGGACATATCCAAAATGTTTTTCCTTATGTGGTGGGGCATCGTTTGCAGTTACTGGCCGGTGCTAATGACCCGATGAGTAATGGTCAGTTGATATTGGATAGTGTGGCTGTGCCTCGATGAATAAGAGATTGAGTATTCGGCTATCAATATCAGGCGTTGTTCTGATTATTACCTTGTTTCTAATACAGTTATTAGCCATTAATTACAGTAATAACTTATTGTTTACCTTTGGGTTTTTGCTGATATCAATTTTATTGATTAGTTTCTGGTTTGGACTGCGAAACATGAAGGTGATCAATGGAAGTTGTCAGCATACTGAACCTGTGCATGTAGGGCAACCGCTCATATTTCGTCTGATTCTTAATGAAGAAAAAGGTTTAACGCGTTATCAATTAAGGATAGAAGGTGCTGATGAGGACAGTGATTTAGCGGCTTCTTCTCAGCAAGAATACAGTTTGCAGCAGTTGGCAAATGTTAGAGGGCTTGTTCCATCGACTGAGGCTGTATTAGTAAGTGACTGGCCACTGGGTTTTTTTGTTTTCCGAAGGACTCTTTGCACTTTACCTGAGGTGTTTGTATATCCGGCTACAGGTTTGCGGCTTCCTTTAAAAACAATGATGAGTGATGCTCAGGCGCAGCATCATGATGCGGTAGATTCTCTTGCTGGGCTGCGTACATACCAGCCAGGAGACAATATGCGTCGTATTCATTGGCGAGCACTTGCACGTAATGAGCAATTGCAAGTGCGTGAGTTTGAAGGTGAAGAGGGCGACCCTTCTGGTTGGCTGCTGTGGGATGACACGTCTGATTTGTCATATGAAGAGCGTATCTGTTGTTTGACAGATTGGGTGCTTGAATCTTACCGGCAAGATAAAATTTTTGGTTTAAGGCTTCCTAGCACAGAAGTGCTTCCTGAGTTTGGAGTCAAACAGCGCCATTTGTGCTTGTCTGAGTTGGCTAAAATGCCGGAGTTGGCAGCATGAAAATGTTAAGTTTGACGCTGAATAAATCATCCTTTATAGGGCTTGCTGCTTTTCAAATTTATGCACTGTTGCCGCTACTTCCCAGTTTGGTATGGATTCAATCGCTTCTTGTGTTGGCGCCTTTCCTACTGGGTATCTGGCATAAATCTTATAAGCATATTAATAGCTTTGTGCTTCTTGGGTTGGCTGCTTGGGCTGGCTCTGTATATGTTAGTCAGCATGGTTGGTTCAGTAGTAATGCTTTGATAAGTGGCATGCTGTTAGTGCTTAGTTTTAAGTGGTTAGAGGCTAAAAGCCATCAAGAGTATCAGTTGTTAGCCACGATTGGGTTAATCCCGGTAGCGTTAAGTAGCCTCTATTTTACAGGGCTGGTTGCGCTTCTTTATTTAGTGTTAGGTGTGTTGTTTTACTTGGTTGTATTGTTGGGATGGAAGGCGCATGTTCGCTTTAAGACAGCGTTATATGGAGCTACAAGATTCCTGATGTTTTCTTTACCTATGGTCGCTCTTTTATTTGTGACCGTCCCTCGTATACAGGGACCTCTGTGGGATTTAGGGATTGTATTGGGTTTGCCTATTGAACTCATGATAGACCATGAGCAACGCCAGAAAGGGTTAACTGCAAAATTACAAGCGGGACAAATAAGCCGGCTAAAGAAAAGCGACCAGCCAGTGTTAGTGGCTGAGTTTGATGGCGTTGTTCCTTACAAAAGTAAGTTGTATTGGCGTGGGCCTGTTTATTCAAAATTTGATGGTATTGACTGGAGTCTTCCTAAGGGGTGGGGGAATCGTAGTAAGTTGCTGTCTCGTGCGTTTCGAAACCAAGATGAGCTGTTGCGCATTATGTCAACGAAGGACCAAATGGTTAGCTATGAAGCGCGTATTTCTGCTCATGGTGAGCGTTATATGTATGCATTGGACTTTCCCGTTGGGCGTAGCGCAGAAACCTTTATCTCCTCCGACTTTCAGGTGCTTGGTATTCGGCCTCTGAATCACGAATTTAATTACCAGCAGAAAGCTTATTTACAGTACCAAGGCGGGCGAGAGCTTAAAAGCTCTGAGCTGGTCCGCTATTTAGAATTACCTGTCCAATCCAACCCACAGCTACAAGCGTGGGGGCGCGACCTTGCTAAGCAATGGCCTCAGGCGAGTGATCGGATACATGCTTTAAGAGTGCACTTAGCAGAGGGTGGCTACCAGATCACTCAAACACCGGATATAGCAGTAAGTAGGCATAGCCTAGATGAGTTTTTCTTTTTAGGTAAAGCGGGTGGTGTTGAGCACTTGGCCTCATCAACGGCTGTGGTGTTACGTGCTGCCGGGGTGCCAACAAGACTTGTCGCGGGTTACAGAGGCGGAAGCCTCATTGCATTGACAAATTTTGTTGTTGTCAGGCAAGCAAATGCCCATGTATGGGTTGAGGCTTGGTTGGCTGATACTGGCTGGCAGCGCATAGAAGCGTTGGATTTTGTACTTCCTCTCGAGCCTGAAGCCACTAAAAAAGCTGGGGCTACTGCGTTAAAAGCACCAGAGAAAGCGCCCAAAAAGTCTCCGGCTTTAGCAGCAGATAAGCCTGTTAAAAAAATCAATAAAACGGACACATCTAAGCAAAAAGAAAGCGAAAAACTTCAGGCTATTTCTGGTTTTCGCTGGTTAAAATCACTAAGCCAGGGGATGGAGAACTGGGTACTTAACTACAACCCTGAACGGCAAGTTGAACTGATGAAAAAATCAGGCATACGTAAAGTAGATTGGAAATCGCTCGTGGCGGTTAGTTTGTTGGCTTTGTTATTAGTTATGGTGATTTACGGTGTTGCAATAAATCTTAGGCGACCAAAAAAAGAGCCGTTATTAGCAGCATTTTTGCATTTGAATAAAGGCCTTAAAAAGCGTCATTGGCAATGCTTACCTGAAGAGTGTCCTAGTCAATGGTTAGGACGTTTACGTCCTTTGGCGGATGAGCTATATCCCGCATGCGAGGTTGTGATTCAGCAATATATCCACCTTAGATACGAGCAAACCCTCGAAGCTGATAAGGCTCAGGCTATTAAGAATTTGCTTCGTGATATTAAACGCTTAACAGGAATGCTATAAATTATGAAATCGCAATTATTAGTAGGGATTCTACTGTTGATATTAAGCCAGTTTAGTATGGCTTCACAGGACTATCCTCAAGTGATGGCTCAGGTTCTTAGCAAAGGTGATGTGTTGGCGCAGGAATACCAGCCCGAGCAAGCATTAAGATTTGGTAGTGGTTTTTCTGACTTATACTTCGGTGGTTTTGAGGGAGAAGGTCTTGAGTTTGCAGTAGGGCAAGCTGATGCAGAAAAAATGGTCGCAATAGAGTTATCTTTTAGTCAGCTAATAAACGCGGCAGTATCCGGTCAGCCTACTGAAAAGGTACAGGCCTTATGGGAAGGATTGCGTTTGAAGCTAGATAGCGCGCCAATGATTGCAGGAGAAGTGGCCACTTATACTGAGTTATTCATTCAATCTTTATTGATTTTGTTACGAGAGGGCGTAGAGGCACTTCTCGTGATTGCTGCACTAATTGCTTATCTGCGTAAAGCTGGCGCGGCCGACCGTATACCGCTAATTTGGGCGGGTGCTGGTGTTGCTATTATTGCGAGCTTTATAACCGCATGGATCTTTCAATCATTACTTAAAAACAGCGGCTCATCTCGTGAATTTATTGAAGGCTTTAGCTTGCTCGTTGCTGCCGTTTTACTGAGTTATATGAGTGTATGGCTCTTTGCACGACGAGAGATGCAGCAGTGGCAGGGCTTTATTCATAATAAGATGGGCCAAGCGTTAGATCAGAAGCGCTTATCAGCGATTGTCATCGTTTCTTTTTTTGCTGTGTATCGTGAAGGCGCAGAGACAATCTTGTTCTATCAGGTACTCTACTCAGATACCGCATCAAGAATTGAGCCTCTTTTATTAGGGGCAGGTGTTGCAGCGCTCGCTTTGGGGCTTATCTATGTTGCTATATTCCTATTATCGCTTAAGCTGCCGCTTAAGCAGTTTTTCTCGGGAACCGCGGCGCTACTATTTGCCTTATCTGTTATTTTTGTGGGTAAAGCTGCATTGGAGCTACAAGTAGCTGGGTTTATTTCTGCCACCGCTATCAGTTATGTGCCTTTTATTTCTTGGTTGGGTTTATTTCCTACAGTTGAGTCTGTTGGGCTTCAGTTGCTGTTTATTGTGATACCTATTATGGGCTTTGTTGTTAAAAAGAAGCTAACTTATAGAGCGGCTGGAGCTGTGCTGTAGTTGGCTTTAGGCTTTTGGTATACACCTTCAGAGCTTTGGGGTAAGCGTTTGCTAAGAGTACATGACGTTAACGCTGCATGAAAATAATGCTCAAAATATACCTATTGCGTAAAATATAAAGCCCAGACCTTAGGGCTGGGCTACGCAGGTAAGTTATTTAGAACATTTCGTTAGCCTGAAACTGCTGCTACTGCTTGTGTTTCAGCTACTGTCTTTATACCTTGTTTCTCTCTAATGCCATCACGATATACCGCTTTTATAAGAGAAAAGCACATCAGCACCATAACTACAGAAAACGGCAACGCGCCTATGACCATCGCAGTTTGAATCGCTTTAAGCCCACCAACAAGAAGTAGCGCTGCTACTAGCGCTCCTAGGGCTACACCCCAAAAAATAATATGTGGACGTGCTTTCGGTCCTTCGTCCCCAGCTGCATTAATAGTATTGATTACTAAAACCGCCGAATCAGCTGTAGTAACAAGATAGGTCAGTAATAGAATAACGATCATAATTGCCATCAGCCAGCCTAACATTGGCGAAAGCATGAATTCAGTCATAGCAAAGATTTTATCGCCATCAGGAACAGATGCTATTACACCATTAGCAGCACCGTTCAATTCTAAATCTATTGCAGTACCTCCGGCCCAAGCAAACCAGATAAAACACATGACAGAAGGGACAATCATTGCTCCAAATACGAATTCACGAATGGTTCTGCCTTTAGATATTCTGGCTAGAAACATGCCAACAAAGGGGGCAAACGCAACCCACCAGGCCCAGTAGAATACAGACCAAGCACCTTGCCATCCTGATAGCTTATCGCCAACATTGGTCCCATCAGCACTCCAAACTTGAAACATTAGTTCAGGCAACGCTACAGCGTAATCTATAGTACCCATGACTATTGCTTCCAAACCGAACCAAGTCGACCCGAAAATAATAAAAAAACTTAATAGAAGGATACTAAGCACCATATTGATGTTGGAGAGCCACTTGATACCTTTACCAACACCAGACAGCGCTGAAAGTGTAGATGCGCCCATAATTATGACAATAGCAACAATAATACCGGCAGATGATGCCGTACCCTGTTCATTCACTAACCACTCGCCTATACCTATTCTAGTTAACCCTGCAACGAATTGGTCAACACCAAAACCTAATGCTTGAGCAACACCCAATATAGTCGCAACAACCGCAACAACGTCAATGGCATGACCTAAGGGACCAGATAAATGTTTTCCAAATAAAGGTGTCAGTGCAGAGCGGATGGTTAAAGGTAGTGAGCGTCTATAACTAAAGAATGCAAGCGCCAGACCGACTATCGCATAACAAGCCCAAGCACCAAGCCCCCAGTGAAGATAGGACCACTTATAAGCACTACGGATATTGTCTGCAGCTCCGCCAGTTGTGAGGCCCTGAATAACTTCAGGATTGTTGCCAAAGTGATAGACAGGCTCCGCCACAGCCCAAGTCAGCATGCCGACACCTATGCCAGCGCCAAACATCATGGAAAACCAAGAGAAATTTGAAAACTCAGGTTTATCACCTTCTTTCCCTAAATTTAACCTTCCAGCTGATCGCCAGAGCGCCATTAAGCTACAGACAAGCACAAAAAGAGCAACAACCCAGATATACCAAGTAGCAAAGTTACCTAAGATAAAGGTATTAAACTGATTCAGAATTGAACCCGATTGTTCAGGAAACGCGACTGCCCAGATTACTAAGCCGCCAATGAGAAATTTTGCAGTGATGGTTACATCACGACTGAAGCCTTTGTAAAACCCGCTTTTTGCTGTGCGGATTGGCAGCTCCATTAACGAGGGAGGTATAGCCATTGCGTATTTCCTATTTAGTTATCAAGTTACTTATTTTTATTAAAATGAAACTATTATTATCTATTTCATTAAATAGTGATTTATATTAACATAATTTCACGCTACGGGTAAAATTTGGAAAATTCAACATTTTTGTGAATATTAATCGTGGTAAGGGCCTTCAAGTCAGTAGCAGTCTATAACCTTACATACGCTCCTATAATGCTTAGATAAATAGAAATAACGTAACACTTAAATGCCACTAGAAAAGTGCTCCAAATGAGTTACTAAAGTAGAGAGATTTGAACAGCATCCTTGTCAGAAAAGCGGAGAAGTAGGCTTGGTTTTCAGTTGAAGGGGGCAGGAAGAAGGAGTTGAAGCTCTATACTTAGGAATTAGTGTTACAGGTATAAAAAACAGTCCGTGTTTTTTTGATGGAGTCGAATCAGAGCAATTAAATACTTATATTGCACTTTAAATTGTTGTTTCTAATATATTTTATGCTTCTTTAGTACGCGCTCTCGCTATAAGTGAGCTCATAACTGTGGCTGTGAATTTTTAGAATATGCCAAACGGATCTTCCATACAAATCATGCGGTAGGGCTTAGAGTCTGGATAGTAATAGTGTGGTTTTCTCATTCACTCTTGATGCCTTTACCTTATCTTTAGTGTGTTTAGTTCAGGCTGCAAAGTAATATTAACGGAGAGTGACATGGAAATTTCGGCGGCTAATAAGGGAGTAGTTAATTCGTCTGGAGAGACTCAATAGAGTACTAAAAAAAATTCTGGAGCGGGGAAATCAAATCAGACACTTGAAGTTAATTTAAAAAACTTACTTCAGCGCAGCATGATGAAAAGCGGTTGGCACTACAACAAAAAATTGTAATTTCTGAAGTAGCTGGGTTTATTTCCTACAGTGAGTCTGTTGGGCTTCAGTTGCTGTTTATTGTGATACCCATTATGGGCTTTGTTGTTAAAAAGAAGCTAACATTTAAAGCTGTAGTGGCAGCGTCGTAGTGACATGTTAAAGGGCTGCTCCTAGACTGAAAATTGCGATTCTGTATGCAGAGTATAGTTGTTAATATTCTTATTAAATACTGTGTTCTGCATCGTTGTTAGAGATTGATTATTAAAGTAAAACTGGGGTAACTCGTTGATATTTAATATGAACGGTTTATTCTAATAAAAATGGGGATAAATACAGTTAGGGCATGGAGGCTTCTTTTGTAGATAAACGCTACTCGCCTGACCTCTTCACCTTATTAGTGTATCCATCTATGTACCGTAAGTCTTAACATCTGTTCCCTTATAAAGGGAGGTAAAGATTGATAAGAGCTCGGCATTTATAATGAGAGGTTTTATGTTTATTGCACACCTTCCTTCTGGATACATATTGTCGAAATACATTCTGAAACAATTTAAGAGTGTGGCAACTACTCCCCTCGTTCTTATTGTTGGTGCAATCGGTGCAATCGCTCCAGATTTTGATATGGCTTATTTTTATCTAATTGACCATCAGCAGACTCATCATCATAAGTACATAAGCCATTGGCCAATACTATGGTTTAGCTTGGTTTTTGCTTTTAGTTTGGGTTTCTGTTTTGCCAAACAATCAAAACTTGTATTTCTTGCCTTGGTGTTTAGCTTAGGAGGTGTATTACATATAGTACTTGATAGCTTCGTAGGTGATATTTGGTGGTTTTCTCCTTTTATTGATAAGCCTTATGCTTTATTTTATGTACCAGCGCGCTTCCAGCCATGGTGGTTGAATTTCATTATTCATTGGTCTTTTATCATGGAGCTTATTATCTGTGCATGGGCCTGGCTCATATACCGAAATGGCTCTAATTAAACACCGAAAACAATTTCATGATGACATACCAACTGAGATAATAATGTGAAGAATATACTCTTTATATGTAGCCGCAACCAATGGCGTAGCCCTACGGGAGAACAGGTTTGGAAGAATCACCCCGAGCTTAATGTTAGATCAGCAGGCACAAGTCCTAAGGCAAAAAGGACGGTAAGCATCAAAGATATTCAATGGTCAGATGTTATTTTTGTGATGGAAAAAAAGCATAAAAGTAGGCTTAAAGCTGAGTTTGCGACGCTACTTAACTATAAAGATATTCAAATATTAGATATTCCTGATGATTATCAATATATGGATAGAGAGTTAGTTGAAATAATGGAGCAGAGCGTGGGCCATTACTTAGAGATTTCCTAATGATTATTCGTATCGATGCAGTAAGACGAGGCAAAGAAAAGCGTGTGCTGTGTACGAATGTTAATTTAAGAAACAGGTACTTTTATGGATATTTCGATTAGAAAAGGTTGCCCCTTAGAGAAAATCGAATCGGTTGTGCGGCTTTATGAAGAGGCTTTTGGTGCCAAATTTTCATGTGCTATACCTGATAAAGCAAAACGAATAGCAATACTTTCAAAGAGCTTGGTTCCCGAGTTCTCATATGTGGCATTTATGGGTGATGAAGTCGTCGGGTTGGCTGGGTTTCAAGTGCATGATGGTTCTTTAACCGGCGGTATGAATTTGAACACGTTACAGCAAGAGCTTGGCATATTTCATGGGCTTTGGGCTGGCTTGGTATTTAGTCTTTTTGAGCGTAAACCTAAATCGCAAGAGTTGGTCATGGATGGCATTGTGGTTGATGGAAGCTACAGAGGAAGTGGAATAGGTTCTGATCTGTTAAATAGTATTATTATTCATGCTCAGGAAAACCACTTTAAAACTATTAGGTTAGATGTTATTGATAGCAATCCTAGAGCTAGAAAATTATATGAATCAAAGGGTTTTGTTGCAGTTAAAACAGAATATTTTCCTTATTTAAAATGGTTAATAGGTTTTTCTGGTTCAACAACTATGGTTCTTGATGTGATTGGGTTATCTTAACTCGTATAAAGAAGTGATGAAAATACTCCACACCTTACTGCTTTTAACTCACGCGTTTTCAACACAGCCATTCGATAAGCCGGGTTGGTCTTAAATCAGCGCCAATGATATCCATATTTAGTAGATGATTGATATTGTAAGACTAAGAAGTTTTCAGAGTAAACCAATACTTTTGTTTCTAAAGAAAAGCGGCTGGCATTACAACAAAATAGCATGACTACAACTGCTGAAGTGGCTGAGTCTAAATTTGTGAGGAAAACTGAAAAGTAATGGAACTGCGCGCCTAACAGCATTTAATATTTTACTTATGTCATTGTTGTTGATGGGTTGTGTTCCGAAGGCGTTACTCATGTGTAAATGTTAGTTAACAAATGATTGTACCGGTCGTTAGCAGTTAGGAGTAACAATAATGATAGAGAGAAAAAGTGGGAGTTATGATGGTCGTAGCAAATCATCTGCATATAAAGATTTGGTCTGGACTGTTGCTACATCTTCGGATACCTCAGTGAGTATTGAGAAACAGACACAGCTTACTTTAGATACCATTCAAGCTAACTTAGTTGAGCTTAACTCAGACAAAAGCAAGATAGTTTCAGCTCAAGTTTATATTGCTAATATGGCTGATAAACAGCTGATGGATTCAGTTTGGAAAAACTGGTTAGGTGACAACTCTGAACATTGGCCTCAACGAGCTTGTTTGGGTGTAAACCTTGAAGGTAATGTTTTAATTGAAGTTACCGTTACCGCAATACGAAAGTAAAGTACGCTAAAAAATATTGAGCTATTAGGTCCTTATGTTTAGTGTATTTAATGTTTGAGTAAGGCCTCAAGCTCTGCATGAGAGACCTTATCTATTGAGTTACTATAGATGACCTCGGCGGGTGTATTACCCAAAACAGACACCGTATCACCCAACTCAAGTGCTTCATCCAAATTATGAGTAACATAAATCATACTGCGTGTTGGATGATCGCACACCAAACGTTTAATTAGCTTCCTCATTTCTCTCGCAGTGGGTAGGTCTAGTGAGGTTAAAGGTTCATCCATCAATACCACTTCAGGCTTTAATAATAAGCAACGAGCTAGTGCTGCGCGCCTTGCCATGCCTAATGAAATTTTAGAGGGATAGTAGTTAGCATAACCTTGCAGCCGAACCTCATCTAGCATATGCAATACCATCTCTTTATCAGGCTCAACTAACTGTAAGTTCTGCATAATAGTGCGCCAAGGTAAAAGCCGTGGCTGTTGAAATAGGTAGCCTATGTCGGGATCTTGTTGTAGCCATAGGTAGTGGCTCTTGCTTTTAGTACTTGGCGCTATGTTTTCTTGTTGTAATCCTGCCATCATGTTAAGTAGCGATGTTTTGCCGCTACCGGAGGGGCCCAGCAAGCAGTGAGTCTCACCTGGATTAAGTTTTATGTTAAGTGCAGCAAGAATTTTTTGATCGGATAGGTCTAGCCCTTTGACAGAGAACTCAAACATATCCGCACCCTTTTTGCCAGCGTGATGCATTGCGATCTAATGGTTGTAATATGAACCACTCAACCAATTGCACAATAAGGATAAAAGCAAAGCTGTAAGCAAGGATGGTGGCTACGTCGAACAACTGAAAAGCCAAATGTAACTGAAAACCCACCCCGTCAGACCGGCCCAGCAGTTCAACAACAAGGACTATTTTCCAAATCAACGCTAAGCCGCTGCGGGTAGCAACCATGATATAGGGAAACAATTGAGGCCACCATAAATGTAGAAGTTTCTGACGAAAGCTAAACTCATACATTATCGACATTTCCTCAAGCTCATGATCAAACATGCGGCCTCCCTCACGTAGGGTTACAGCAACATTAGGTAGTTTGTTAATAATAACGGCTGCTACAGCAGCTACTTCTATAAGGCCGCACCAAATATAGAGCAGGATAATCACGACGAGCGCGGGAATATTTAGCAATATAATGAGCAAGGGATCTAACACACGGTTTACCAACCTAAACCGTCCCATTAATACGCCAAGTAGTCCGCCTATGGCCATAGCAAAAATAAAGCTGATAAGAACACGCCTAAGTGTCACCGTTAAGCTTTCAAGTAGCCGTTGCTCGTGCCACTCTTTACTTAATGATAAGAAAACTTCGGCTGGTGCTGGGAATAGGGAGCTGGATACCATCGTGGCAACTACCCACCAAATAGATAGCAAACAAGCAAACGCTATTACCTGATCACCCATCCTGCCTATTTTCATTTGCTACCCTTATCAACAAGAGCACCTTGAAAAGGTTCCTTATGGAAAAGTTGAGGATCAAGGGTTAATTCTGTTGGGTAAGGTTTAAGGCCATCAATGATATTGTAGAAATTAACCGCATCTTCTATCTGTTGTTGATCAAGCTCATCAGGAATGCCGGCTTTATAACCTGCTACTAGGGCCTGATAGATCTTATCGTTTTCAGATTTCATAAGTGGGCGCAACGTAATCCAAGCATCGTCGTTAACGGCGAGCTGCGCTTTAGCCGCCTTAACAGAGTTATAGAACGCTGTAACAAGGTCTGGATGTTGGTCTCCCAGCTTAGCTTTATATAAATAACCCAACATAGGTACATTACTTTTTAGGCCGAGATCTCGCATGATGGTTTTAAGACTGTAGAGTTTTTGGTATCCCTCAGCTTCAAGACGAGCACCGTAATGCCAAAAGGTGACGAGTATATCGAGCTGGCCATTTTTCATGGCTTGGCTTAATAAAGGTGGAGCTCCGAACTGTATTTTTGCTTCTTTTTGAAGGTCTAACCCTTCTTTTTTTGCTGCTGCACGCATGAGAGCCCAGCCTTTATTCATAGGGCCTCCTGCTATACCTACTCGCTTATCTTTTAAGCTCGAGTAACTTGAAATATTGCGGCCTTGTGCTGTGATAATGCTACCAACTTGTTTAGAAAAAGGTATAAAACGTAAATTAGCTCCTTTGTGATTTCGTTCAGAAGCCCAAAGCCAATCAGAGACGATAAAGTCCGTATTACCCGCGGTAATAGCGATACGAGCGGCCGGTAAACTAGCCACTTGGTCGATGACTAAATCGTAGCCATTTTTATGATCAAGCTGTGCCTGTTTAATATGTTGTAGTTCCCAGTTAACGGTTCCCCATGCAATAACGGTAACTTTCAGTGTGGGTAGTGGTGTTTTAACTACTTCTTGAGCGCTTAGCAGAGCAGAAAAAAATAATAAAATGCTAGAAAAGAAAAGTGATAAGAATGTTTGCATTAGGCACTCATTATTTTAGATAGTAGATGTGGTAAAACCCTATACCAACATAGGCTGCTGTTTCATTAGCCAACATGGTACTTTGGTGCCTTTTTTATTGCTGGGTGGTGGCCTTTAGGCTAAGGCTTGTGCTGCAGGAGGCAACGTTTAATCAGTGTGAAGTTGCTGTTATCAGTTACTAATTACCAGTTTTTGAAAAATACGGTTTTGATATTTAGGGGGGAGATGTGTTGATTACAGGTGAGTGCTTTTGTGGTGAAGTGATGTATCAAGTTGATGGGAAACTACGTGATGCGCGGTCGTGCCATTGCTCTAGGTGCAGAAAAGCATTTAGCTCACAAGCATCTGCATATGCGCTAGTAGAGCCTGGCCAGTTCAGTTGGGTGTCTGGAGAAGAGCTCCTCACTTCTTATGTCGGTCAGCATGGTTTTGGTCTGCAGTTTTGTAAAGTGTGTGGCTCTACTGTCTCTGGTATTTATAACGGTCACGTTCATGGCATTACACTAGGTTGTGTGAATGGAGATCCCGACATTGAGCTTGGTATGCACATCTATGTTGGTTCTAAAGCATCATGGGAAAAGATTCCTGAGGGTATCCCACATTATCTAAAAGGGTCCCCCGCTGATGCTTAACTCTTTCCCTCTTTGCTTTTGACTTTTCCTAGTAGTTAATTGAGACCGTGGTGCACGTAATCAAAAAGCCCACGTGGTTTTATCGGTTTCTCGTTAGAATTGGTTGATACTTATTACCTTTTTGGTACTTTTTTATAATTATGTAGGTATTAGTCTTTAATGAAGTATCTATGAGGGTTCATCATGGTTTTTCAGCGTAGCCGTACGGCTGTCTATCGCTATTTAGGTAAACGCTTAGAAATGGCGTTGGGACTGGGTCTCATTTTAGTTGTCACGGTAATTGAAAATATATTATCTAGCACAATAGCCGTTACTATTTTTGTTGCGGTGCTGCTTGTGAGGCTTCCCAGTGTTAAGAAGGGTTTTGAAGAGTTTAGCTATACCTTGCTAACTATCGATAAAGATACGCTCACTGTTACGACTAAGCAGGGTGATACGCAATATCAGCTCGATGATTTCAAAATCATGTTATATAAGAAGCGTGCTAAGGCGATCACTGTCTTTGTGCTAATGAGTGAAAACGACGGTGTTAAGTTTGAGTACTATCAACAGATGAATGAGCTCTTTGATACTTTAAGCGAGAGCGTTATGTTGCGAAAAGAGATTCCGTGGTGGCAACGCTTGTAAAGCTTGCTGATAGTAAGCTTTTTTTGTGCATTTTTTTATCTCTGCTAATCTTAATTCATATGATGTTTTCTTATGGGTACAGCATTTTTCTGTGATCATTTTATGGTGATTACTATTCAATGTTTGCTGGCTTTCGGGTGATCAGATGAAGTTGTTTTCAAATGTCAAAAAAAAATGTTTTTCTCTTCTAATTGGATTACTTGTATTAATAGCATTGCCTCTACAAGCTCAGGAACGTTTTGTCTTTTCAGCGATGATAGACTCTCAGGTGATGGATACTGCTGAAATAGTCATCAAAGAAGCTTATCAAAGGCTCGGTATAGATGTTGACGTCAGTAAATTTCCGGGGAGAAGGTCGATGGCGACTTCAAACAGTGGAGAAACAGACGGAGAGCTGGCCCGCATCATTCATATAGATAAAGAATTTAAGAACCTAATAAGGGTTCCTGTCCCTGTCTACACCATGGAAAGTGTAGCTGCTACAAAAAATACTGAGCTATTGCGCTGGAAGGCGGAACACCTGACGCAGTACAAAGTAGGCAGAGTGAGTGGTGTTATTTGGTCAGAAAAACTGACAAGGGAAATGAACACAGTGGTTGCTGATGACTACAAG
Organism: Neptunomonas sp.; assembly: GCF_016744175.1. GTDB lineage: Bacteria > Pseudomonadota > Gammaproteobacteria > Pseudomonadales > Balneatricaceae > Neptunomonas. The sequence continues at coordinate 75,466 of NZ_JADGEV010000003.1, forward strand.
GCTCTTCTTAATATGATGTTCTATGGCAGAATGGATATCGTTCTGGGTGCTCGTGCGTCCCTGTTAAGTAAGTCCAAAGAATTAAATTTGAAAGGGGTTAAAATTTTAGAGCCTCCAATTAATGAAGTTAGCGTCTATCATTACTTGCACAAAAAACATATTGATTTTGTACCTAAAGTGGCAAAGGTTTTACAGGAAATGACACAGGAAGGACGAATAAAGCAGATAAAAGAAGACGTCGTGCTTGCCTTTTAAATAACAGATCTCTTGTTACTAGTAACAAGTTAAAGGTGCTTTATTATTCAATAATTACAAAGCTTCTTTATTGATTTTTGGCGGGTGGTGTTTCTTTAATGCGCCATAGAAAGAATAATAAAATGGTGGCGCAGCTCACCAACATGAGTTGTAAATAAGGGCGGTCAGACAATATTAGTATTGATATTGAGAAAGTAATAATAATCATAACAGTGGAGCGTTTTTTTGTTTGACGCGACATGCGATGAGTTGATTCCCATTCTTTCAGCGCAGGGCCAAACCAGCGGTTATTCAATAGCATCTGATGAAAGCGTGGTGAGCTTTTGGCAAAACAACCGAGGGCGAGAATAAGGAAGGGCGTGGTAGGCAATATAGGCAAGACAACGCCGATGGTCCCTAGCGCAATAAAAAACCAACCGCAGCCAATCATTAAGCCTTTCTTTACACCAACACGGGTTATTTTGTTCAACTCAGCAAGCCTGTATCAATTTCTTTATCTATTATAGTGCTAAAGCCTAGCACAGATAGTGGTCCCTTTACCTAGCAGCGTGGTTTGCTTTCAATTTTACTATTAACACACAAGGTAAAAGTGCTGTTACCTAAAAATAATGTGCCATCGGTGTCTGTCACGTTATAAGATTCAGTATAAGCCAGTCTCTTATTGTGTATATGTAGTGCTATGCCGGAGCCGTTTGATGAGTACGACAAACAAGCTAAGTAAAGATGAATTGTGTCAGCTGTTTTGTGAATTTATTGCACCACAGAATGTAATTGCAGATGAGGAAACTCTCAAACCTTATGAGTGTGATGGTTTGTCGATGTATTGCGAGATGCCATTAATTGTTGTATTGCCAGAAACAGTAGAGCAGGTACAAGAAGTGCTACGTGTTTGCCATCGGTTTGGTATTCCTTTAGTTGCGCGTGGTGCGGGCACCGGCCTGTGTGCTGGAGCAATGCCAAATGCTGAGGGCGTTGTTCTCTCGTTAGCCAAGTTTAAGAATATTCTAGAGGTAAATCCGCAAACTCGTACGGCAAGATTGCAGCCTGGTGTGCGTAACTTGGCCATTAGTGAGGCGGCAGCTGAATTTGGCTTGTATTACGGGCCTGATCCTTCCTCCCAAATAGCCTGTACGATTGGTGGTAACGTTGCTGAAAACTCAGGTGGTGTGCATTGTCTCAAATACGGCCTTACGGTACACAATGTTTTGAGCGTGGAAATGCTTACCGTTGAAGGTGAGAGGGTTACGTTAGGCAACGATGGGTTGGATAGTTGTGGGTTAGATCTACTAGCGCTGATCAATGGTTCCGAAGGTTTACTGGGCGTGGTTACCGAGATTCAGGTTAAATTGCTGCCCATACCTGAAAAAGCCCGCGTGGTGATGGCTGGATTTGATAATGTTCAACAAGCAGGAGATTCAGTCGGGGGCATTATTGCCAGTGGTATTATCCCCGCGGGGCTGGAGATGATGGACTCTTATGCCATCTCGGCAGCGGAAGACTTTGCTAAGGCTGGTTATCCCAAAGACGCTAAAGCCTTGTTGTTGTGTGAAGTGGATGGCACAGCTGAAGAAGTACAAGAGCATATAGAGCAAGTTGAAAAGCTATTCCACTCCTTTGGTGCTACGTCGGTTAGGACATCGCAAACAGAAGCCGAGCGTGCGTTGCTGTGGAAAGGACGTAAATCAGCTTTCCCTGCAGTCGGTCGTATTTCACCTGATTATTACTGTATGGATGGTACTATTCCTCGTGGCCAACTGGCGCATGTATTAACTGAAATGCAGCGTTTGTCAGACTACTATCAGTTACGTGTGGCGAATGTTTTTCATGCGGGTGATGGTAATTTGCACCCCTTAATATTGTTCGATGCAAACGTCCCTGGTGAGTTTGATAAAACTGAAGAATTTGGTGGCAAGATACTCGAACTATGTGTTGCCGTTGGGGGCTGTATTACCGGTGAACATGGCGTAGGAATAGAAAAAATTCGCCAGATGTCGGTGCAATTTACCGAATTAGAGTTATTACAGTTTAATGCGATTAAAGATGCTTTTGACCCTGTGGGAACATTGAACCCAGGTAAAGGAGTACCGACGTTACGCCGCTGCCAAGAGTACCGTTCAATAGAGCCTAAGGCTAGAAATAAGGAGGGCGTTGCTCATGGCTGATCTTTCAGCAGACATACAACAGCAAGTGCTTGCTGCGCGTAATGATAAGCAGGTGTTAAATATTGTGGGTGGCGCAAGTAAGTCCTTTATGGGACGCGAGGCTGTGGGTGAGCGGCTGGATGTTTCTGGGCATAGTGGGATCGTAAATTACCAGCCTGTCGAACTAGTTCTGACTGCCAGAGCAGGAACTCAGTTAACCGAGATTGAAGCAGCGTTAGCGCAGAACAACCAAATGCTAGCGTTTGAGCCGCCGCGCTTTTCAGGTGTTGCCACTATTGGTGGTACTCTCGCTTGCAATCAATCAGGCCCCGGCCGACCTTGGACAGGCTCAGTACGTGATCATGTATTGGGGGTTCGGTTAATTAATGGGCTTGGAGAGCATTTGAGATTTGGTGGCCAAGTGATGAAAAACGTCGCCGGTTATGATGTCTCACGCTTACAAGCAGGCGCGATGGGTTCGTTAGGTGTTATTACAGAAATTAGTTTAAAAGTACTACCAAAACCAGCGGCAAGGTGCACTATTGTTTGGGATATGGGGGCTCAGGACGCTATCAATTTCATGAATCAACTTGCGGCACGCCCTAAGCCCTTGAGCGCTGCATGCTGGTTGCAGGGGCGTTTATATGTACGCTTATCCGGCGCGTTTTCAGCGGTAGAGGCTACTGTAAAAGAATGGAAAGGCATTGAGTTGGAGCATAGGCATGCAGATGAATTTTGGCGGCAACTAGGTCAGCAAGAGCTTTCCTTTTTTGAAATATCCTCTTCTGTAAGGCAGGGCTCGTCTATCGGAAATGTTGATATGCCGTTATGGCGTTTTTCGGTTAATTCAGCAGCCAGTATTCCATCGCTTGATGAACACTGCATCATTGACTGGGGTGGATCACAGCGCTGGCTGCGTGGCGAGCAAGATAAATTGCATATGGAGTCACTGGCGGCAAGTGCTGGAGGCCAGGTCTGCCTTTATGCTGGCGGGGACCGTCGTTCTGAAGTGATGCATACAACACCAGCAGTACTTCAGATAATCCAGAAGCGGATTAAAGCATCGTTTGACCCTGATGGTATTTTTAATCCCGGACGTTTGTATAACTGGATGTAGAGCAGGCTTTTATGAAAACGGACTTAATTCCACATTATCAAGATTCACCGCAGGGACAAGATGCTGAAAAGATTCTTAGAAGTTGTGTGCACTGCGGATTTTGTAACGCGACTTGCCCGACTTACCAAGAACTCAATGATGAGCGAGATGGCCCGCGTGGGCGTATTTATCTTATCAAGCAACTGCTTGAGGGTGGTGAGGTTACTGAGAAAACGCGTACGCATTTAGACCGCTGCTTAACGTGCCGTAGTTGTGAAACTACCTGTCCTTCAGGTGTGCAATATGGCCGCTTAATAGATTTTGGTCGTGCTGAAGTCGAGAAAAAACTTGAGCGCCCGTTTAATCAAAAGCTCATGCGTTGGGCGCTTCGACAGGTATTACCTTATTCACAGCGATTTGGCCCATTACTAAAAGTAGGGCAGTCTCTTAGACCGATCATGCCCGAAGTCGTTAAAACCAAAATACCACCTAAGCGAGAGGTTAGTAGCCCTTGGCCTGCGAAGCGCCACGCCCGAGTTATGCTGGCATTAGCTGGATGCGCACAACCCAGTACAACTCCAAATACCAATGTATCTACCGCACGTGTACTCGATAAATTAGGAATTACGCTGGTGGAGGAGCCTAAAGCTGGTTGCTGTGGTGCGGTTAGCTATCATCTTGGTGCACATGATGAAGGTTTAGACTTTATGCGGCGTAATATCGATGCTTGGTGGCCAGCAGTAGAGGCCGGCGTTGAAGCTATCGTGATGACGGCATCTGGCTGCGGTGCAATGCTACAAGATTATGGTTATGCATTAAGGCATGATGCTAATTATGCTGAAAAAGCATTAAAAATTAGCGAGTTGACCAAAGATGTTAGTGAGATACTGCAAGCAGAAGATTTAACCCTGCTCTCTGTTATCAATACTGCGGGAAGTAACTCTTCCGGTAAAGTAGCAGTACATTGCCCGTGCACGCTACAGCACGCGATGCAGCAAGGCGATGCAGTTGAAAGTATTCTTGGAAAAGTGGGTATTGAACTGGTTCGCACAAAAGATAAACACCTTTGCTGTGGTTCAGCCGGAACTTATTCAATCTTACAGCCTGAAATGAGCCAAAAACTATTAAGTAATAAGTTAGCAGCCTTAACGGGAGAGCAGCCAGATCGCATCGTGACCTCAAATGTTGGTTGCCAGCTGCATCTAGAGTCAAAAGCCTCAGTGCCTGTGCAACATTGGATTGAGTTACTGGATCGCTAAGGCGCGTAGAAAGCTCTTTATTATAGGCCCACAGGTAATTTGATCTGTGGGCTTATAGTTTTTAGAACTGTTTTATGAGACGTCGTACGTCAATAAGTCTTCATATTGTGCGCGCCTGCGAATGAGCCGACTTTCTTGGTTTTCATTTAGCATAACGGCGGCAGCGGATTGGCGACCACAATACTCGTTCATCATTTCTAAGGCATAAGCGCCAGTGTCTAATAATGCAATAACATCACCCACTTGAGTGTCGGCGGGTAGCTCACGCATATTTGGTTGGCGTACTAATATTTTTTTTAGTACTTCCTGGTGAGCTTCTAAGGAAGGTTCGGTTTGCAGGAGAGACTTTACTGATCCTTCGCCTTCAATATCATAGTAGGTATCGCTGCTATCACATAAAGGTCCCACCATACGACATAGTTTGGTGTCTGTATCATTAGTGCGTGATGCATTTATCATGTGAAAATACCAGCCATTGTAAATATCAAACAACACGCTATAACCCGCATCTAAATAATATACGGGGTGCTGGTTTCGGGTTTTTTCTGCTTCGATACGTGTCAGCATGATGGCGGTATCGCTTACCATACTGCGGCCAGGCTCAACAATAATTTCGATTTCACAGCCCAGAGCTTCTGTAATGGGTTTGATTAAAATTTCGGATAAAACGCTAAAATCAATTTGTGTGCGGTAGTTCTGTTTGTAATGCTCTGAAACGGTGTTCAGGTTGTCTTGGTGACTAGTATAGTTTTTAGGGTAACCTCCGCCTAAGTTAATATGCTCTAAAGGGTAGGGCAGTAATAAGCGTATCTCGTGAGCGTATGCAATCAGAAAATCCGCTTCTGCTTGAAATGCGCTGATCTCATTTACTTGTGTTCCAATATGAGCATGTATGCCACACATCTTTAATGATTCGGGATGACGATTGATAAGCTGGATAGCATGCAATTGTTCATCGCGAGTCATACCGAATTTAGAAGCGGATGTTCCTGTTTCCCAGCCTGCTGTTGCCCCACCCTTTATTTCTGGAATGATACGTAGTGCAACATTGGCTCGTTTGTTAAGTGATAAGGCCGTATTTAGAATACGTTGCAGTTCTGATAGAGAATCAACATTTATTGCTTTAATCCCTGCATTTATTACTTCACGTAGTTCGTTATGCTGTTTAGCGACGCCATTAAATACCATGTCTTTCGGTAAATAACCTGCGGCAGATGCTTTGAAAAATTCACCCCCAGAGTTTACTTCGATAGATAAGCCTGCCTCTTTAAATACTTTTAAAACAGAAAGATTGGCGCAAGCTTTACTGGCGAAACAAACACGTGTTTTTTCGTGTACTTGACGAAAACTACTTAAAATATCTAAGGCATTCCCTCGTAACTTATTTTCTGAGTAGACAAATAAAGGAGAGCCGTATCTTTTAATCAAATGATTTACATTAACACCATCAATCATTAACACATTATCTTCACTATTAAGATGATGCTGTCTTTCCCATGGATGCAAAGCAACGGCCTGGTTCATAATATGTTCTCGTATTCGTAGAAGTGAAATGGCTGCATAAATTAGTACTGTGTTGATAAAAAACGTTGTAGATGCTCGGATTTTGGGGCGTTAAATAATTGCTCAGGAGGGCCTTGTTCTTCTATTTTTCCTTGGTGCAGAAAAATTACGTGAGATGAAACGTCACGAGCAAAGCGCATTTCATGAGTCACCATAATCATAGTGCGTCCTTCTTCGGCAAGTTCGCGAATAACCAGTAGCACCTCGTTTACAAGTTCTGGGTCTAGTGCTGAAGTCGGTTCATCAAAAAGCATGACGTCAGGCTCCATAGCTAAGGCTCTAGCAATAGCAACCCTCTGTTTTTGGCCACCAGAAAGGTGGTCCGGATACATGTGAGATTTTTCTAGCATGCCAACACGGCTTAGTAGTGCTTTGGCTTGTATTTCTACCGAGTCACGGTTGCGTTTGAGTACAGTGCATGGGCCGAGCATGACATTTTCCAAAACACTCATGTGAGACCATAGGTTGAACGACTGAAAAACCATACCTAAACGTGAACGAATACGTTCAATTTGGCTTTGAAGATTTTTGCTGTTTCCCTGCTCTACGCCTTGAGAAAGCTCTAGCTGTTCACCATGTACTCTGATTCTTCCAGCATTAGGAAACTCTAATAAATTCATACAGCGTAAAAAGGTACTTTTGCCAGAACCACTTGATCCAATAATACTGATGACATCATGTTTTTTAGCAGTGAGGGACACGCCTTTAAGCACTTTTATATCGCCAAAGGATTTATGTAGTTCTTCTACGTGCAGTGCGGGCTCGGACTGTAAGCTAGTTGACATGGCATGTTTCCTTGGGGGGATTGAGGGCTTTGGGTGCTGGCAGGTGCTTGTTATTAACGGGATAATACATGTGGCGGGTTAGTCGTTTTTCTAATAACCGCCATGCGAAAACAAACAAGGTGGTAATCATTAAGTAAATGATTGCTGCCCAGAAATAAACTGATATGTCGAATGTTTGCGAGAAAACACGGCGGGTATGCCCCATAACATCCATCAGCGTTATAACACTGGCAATAGCACTCCCTTTAAGCATGAGAATGATCTCGTTACCGAGTGCTGGTAACGCAATTCTATAGGTATGCGGAAGGATTATTGTTCGATAGAGCAGCGTACGCTTCATACCCAGAGCAACACCTGCTTCGATTTCGCCGTAGGGAACTGCTTGTAATCCACCTCGTAATATTTCTAGCTGGTAAGCTGTTGAGTTCAAAGCAAAAGTGAAAAGTGCGCAATAAAATGGGTCTCTAAAAAACCACCAAACCCCTAGGTCGGTTAACTCTTCACGAAACTGGCCCGAACCGTAATAAATCAAAAACAGTTGTGCTAATAAGGGAGTTCCGCGAAAGAAAGAAACAAACAGCCTTATTGGCCATTGGAATGCTTTGTTTTTACTTCGACGCAAAATAGCTAATGGGAGTGACAGCAAACCTGCAATAACAACTGATATAAAGGTCAGTTTTAAGGTCATGGACATTCCATCAAGTAACTTTGGCCAATAGTCGATGAGTACTTCAAACATGGGTGGATGATCCTCGTTTAATCATGAGGTTCGTATTCCTCGATTTGCTCTCTTTTCCAGTCGAGCTATGCACCATTCAAAAAAGATGCAAATGGCCCAGTAGGTTAAACAAACGGTGAGGAAAAAGAGGAAAGGCTTTTTGGTGGAACCCACTGCAATATTGGCCATTCGCATGAGGTCGTTTAATGCAATTACAGAGACTAAGGCAGTGTCTTTAAGCAAGTTGATCCATAGATTGCCTAATCCGGGTAACGCTAAACGCAGCATTTGTGGAAGCTCAATAAGGCGAAATATTTGTAATTGACTCATGCCGGTGGCAAGGGCTGCTTCTCGTTGCCCTTTGTCTAGTGCTTGCCATGCACCACGTAATACTTCGCCAGAGTAGCCCCCAAATACCAACCCAAGCGCAATAATTCCTGCTACAAAAGGGCTTAATTCAAAGAAACCAGCATCGGGGTTTAGCCACTTTATTATTTTATTAAGTAGCAGCCCTACACCATGGTAGATAATAAATAAGGTTAGTAGCTCAGGAAGCCCCCGAATCATTGTTGTGAAAGTAAATGCGATTAAGCGTGGGTAGGTTTTTTTTGCCACTGAAGCGGCGGCGACACTAAAGCCTAAAAACAACCCGATAGGTAAGGTGATGAGGGCTAGCGACAGGGTAATACCCAATCCACTAGCTAGTTCGTCTCCCCAACCGTTTTTACCGAAACTAAGGTACTCAAACCACTCCATAAGGCATCCTCGGAGTTAAGACATTATGAGTTTTGTGTTTTATTTCAGTGTGAGAATGTTCACTGAGAAAAACTTATCGTTAATGGCTTTGTAGGTTCCGTCAGCAACGATTTCGTCCAGAGCTTCGTTTAGTTTTTGGCGTAAAGCATCATCTTCCTGGCGCAATGCTATACCAACGCCATCACCCACATATTTTGGATCAGTAATCGGTGTGCCTACTATTTTACAGCAGCTGCCATCTTCAGATTTTTGAGTCCAGTCGAGCATTGGAATCATGTCACCTACCTGTGCATCAATACGCCCTGAAATTAAATCTAGATTAACGGCATCCTGGGTGGGGTATAAGCGGATGTCAGAATCTGGGTAGGCTGCAGAAAGGAACTCTCCTTGCGTTGTTGAGCCCTGTGCCCCTATTGACTTACCTGCGAGTGCTTTAGGGGAAAAATCAGTAATTTTTGATGATTTCTCTGTCACAAAAGTCATTGCTGATTTTTGATATGGCTGGGTGAAATCAACCTTTTGTTTGCGCTTATCAGTAATAAACATTGAGGCAATAATGACGTCGTATTTACCGGCCAGTAATGCGGGGATAATGCCATCCCAATCCTGTGCAACGAAACTGCACTTTGCTTTGATCTTGTCACAAAGCGCTTTACCAATCTCGATATCAAAACCCGCTAATTCACCGTCTGAAGTGAAATAGTTAAATGGAGGGTAGGCTCCTTCAGTCCCTATACGAAGTGTGGTTGCTTCTTCTGCGTGTAAGGCTGAAAAAGGCGTCGCTGTGAAAATGATAGATAGTGCCAACGAACATAGGTTTTTATTCATTTTATTTTCCCTTGGAGTCTGGCTCCGCTCATAGATGGCAGCCCTGAAAAGTCAATTTTTTTGCTAAGACAATTCAGGTGCAACAAGGACAGTGTCTGGAATGTTCTCATATTTGTAAAATGTATTATTTTTATGCTATTCATAGGCTGTTGCTATGTGTTGGTTGTGCTTATTTGAGGTATGAAAAAATGTTGTCACCACGAGAGCGCTTACTACGTAATCTGGACTGGAATCTCCTGTATACCTTTCTTGTTATCGTTGAAGAGAGCAGTATTACAGGTGCTGCACGCAAATTATCACTGAGCCAACCGAGTGTTAGTAATGCTTTGAAGAGGCTAGAAGAGCATCTTGGCATGAGGCTTATTGTGCGAAAGAAAGGTGTCTTTTCCTTGACGTACCAAGGACTGCGTATGTATGAATACGCCTCATCAGCGAGCAGTATTATTTCTCATATGGCAGAGCAGTTTGCAGAGGAAGAGGGCTCGGTGCAGGGGGAAGTAAACATACAGATAGCAAGCCATATTCATTGCCCTGCTTTTGATCAAACACTAGCACAATACCATGCGCAATACCCAAAAGTGCTTTTAAGTATTAATGCCCAGCCCAGTGCTGACATTGTTAGTGCTGTAGCAGAAGGTGAGTTGCATATTGGCTTAAGCAATAAAAAGATAGCGCATACGGGGCTTCGTTTTGATTTGTTGGGATATGAGCAAATGGCTTTTTACTGCGGAGGCACTCATCCGCTGTTTGGCAAAAAGAAACTCAGTTTAGATGACCTGAGTGGGTTGTCTTATGTGTCATTTGAAAGTGATCAGCCAGGGGAGGGCTTAAATGATGTGTCAAAGTTACGCGCCGAAAACGAGTGCTGGGGAAAGCTAGTCGCAGTGTCATCAAATGAAGAAGAAGTGCGGCGATTAATTCTTGCTGGTGTTGGGTTTGGTGCATTAACTGTGGAAGGCGCAAAGCCTTTTGTTGAACAAAAAATGCTATATCAGTTACCGCCTTATGAGCAATTGCCTATAAACGATGTGTATTTGGTGACGCCGGAGAATATCCCTTTGACGGAGGTTGAGTTTTTATTTGTATCTATGCTGAGAGAGGTTTCCTTAGGAGCGATACGTGAAACCTACTTCCAGTAGATAATAGCCTGCATGGCAGGGAGGCCACATAGCGTGATCCCTGCCGTGCTTGAAGCTCTTTATCTAAGTAAAACCTTAAGTAATACTTGAGTGAATTAAAGGTGAATAAGCACCGATTTAAGTTCAGTGTAATGCTCAATGACTGCTGATCCCATCTCCCTTCCTAAGCCTGACTGTTTATAGCCTCCAAAAGGAAGTGCTGAATCAAGTGCCGTATGGCAGTTCACCCACACACTACCGGATTTGATCCGTGGAATCATGCGGTGTACTTGAGATAAGTTATTTGACCAGATACTCGCGCCTAATCCATAGTCTGAGTCATTGGCTGCCTTGATGACTTCCTCTATATCATCAAATGGCCTAGCAACTAAGACCGGGCCGAATATCTCTTCTTGCACCAGTTTTGAGTTTTGTTCAAGGTCGACCATAACTGTTGGTTTTACAAAATACCCGGGGCGATCGGCTACACCTCCGCCGGCAGTAATGGTTGCGCCATCTTGGCGTCCTTGTTCAATGTAACCATTTACTCGGTCATATTGCTTAGCTGAAACAAGCGGCCCCATTTGTGAACTAGGATCTAAACCATGGCCGAGTGTGATGCTGTTGGCGATATCGGAAATGTCAGCCACAACATTTTCAAAGTGTTTTTTGTGTACATAAAGACGCGAACCTGCACAACATACTTGCCCTTGGTTAAAGAAAATGGCGTTAGCTGCACCTTGTGCAGCCATATTAAGATCCGCATCTTCTAGAACGATAGTGGGAGATTTTCCACCAAGTTCTAGGGTAACGCGTGTCATGCTGTCCATAGCTGCTTTACCTATCATTTTTCCGATAGGGGTAGACCCAGTAAATGTCAGTTTATCAACATCAGGGTGAGAAGATAACGCCGCGCCAGCTTCATGTCCGTAGCCTGTCACAACATTTAAAACACCGGCAGGGTAACCGGCCTCCATTACTAGCTCAGCTAAACGTAGTGCCGTAAGAGATGTATCCTCCGCAGGTTTTAAAACGACAGTACAGCCCGTCGCTAAAGCAGGGCCTAGTTTCCAGCAGGATAATAACAACGGGAAATTCCATGCGACAATTGCACCTACAACACCGACCGCTTCACGACGGGTATATCCATGAAATTGTGAGCCCGGCATAAAGGGAACCGAAACATCAACTGTGCTTCCTTCTATTTTTGTAGCAAAACCGGCCATATAACGAAGAAAATCAATCGCTAAACGAATATCCACAGCTTTTGCAATCGCAGCACTTTTACCATTATCTATCGATTCGATTTCAGATAACTCATCACTATTGGCTTCCATAAGGTCAGCTAAGCGCCATAACAAACGTTCTCTATCTGACGGAAGGGCACGACTCCAATCAGAATCTTCAAAGGTTTGGCGTGCTACGGCAACCGCTCTATTAATATCTTCTTGGCCGCCGGCTTGTATGGTGGTGATTTTTTCAGCAATGGCTGGGTTGTATACATCAATAGTTTGCTCTGAAGCGCAGGCTACCGATTCGCCATTGATGAACAGCTTATGGTTTCTGTTAATAAAGTCATGGGTTGCTGCGCTGGGGTTATATGTAGTCATAACAAGCCTTTTTATTGTTGTTTGATGTTGTCTAGAAGCAGCAAAGGCTGTGCCATCTTAATAAAAGCTTATTTAAGTCTTTGTAATAAAAGAACTTTATGATTTCTCATAACATGAATTTAAGATTTACACTTTGTTGCAGAGTGCGACAACTGTTTTGTGGGCTTTGTGTGGCTTACTGAAGCAGGAGCACCGTTTGGACTGGTTTGTAGCAAGGTGTATCAGATTTGCACAGGTGTCTCATTTTAAAACAGTTTTAGTGACTATGTTTTTAGATACGAAAGTACATGTTTGTGTTGTAACTTTTTGTTAATAAAGGACTTAACGGATAATGGCACACCATATGCTTTGCCTTGAGTGTGAAACAAATAAATCCATCTTAAAATAATCATAATAATCAGGAGGTCTTGTTTTGAAAAAGACACCCCCTATCGTTTCTTTAATGAGCGGGCTGTTAACAGCAGCTTCACTTTCATTTATTCCGTCGGCAAGCGCCGCTGATGCACAGAATATCGTTCAACAAAAATGTTTGGCCTGTCATGTTGAGGAAGGAAAAACTTCATGGAGCCGTATTAGTCATCAGCGAAAAACCCCCGAAGGCTGGTTGATGAGTATTGCGCGCATGCAAATTATGCATGGGCTAAAAATCAGTGATGATGAGCGTCACACCTTGGTTAAATACTTAGCAGACCGCCAAGGTTTAGCGCCTTCTGAAACTGAAGGGGCACGCTATGCACTAGAGCGCCGTTTAAATACATCTGAAAGTTTCGAATCACAATCATTTACAGAAACCTGCGCGCGTTGCCACTCTGGAGCACGAGTTTTGTTACAACGTCGTCCTGCTAGTGAGTGGGAGCACTTAGTACACTTTCATTTAGGGCAATGGCCAACGACTGAATATCAGGCTATGGCACGCGACCGTGACTGGCTGGATTTGGCATTGAACGAAATGGTACCCGAGTTAGCTGCAATGTTGCCACTACAAAGTAAGTCTTGGGACCAGTGGCAGAAAAGTGTGAAGCCTGTCGTGGCTGGAAGCTGGACGTTCGCAGGGAAGATGCCGGGCAAAGGTGAAATGCACGGTGTTATGCAAGTAGTCGAAGACAATAAAGATCAGTTTAGCATTACGCTGACAGGCCAATATGCTGATGGCAGCGCTTTTAAAGGTACAGGCGAGGCGATTCTTTATACTGGCTATGAGTGGCGAGCTAACTTGACGGTAGATGGAATATCGATGAGACAGGTCTTCTCTACAGCAAAAACAGGAGAGATGCAGGGCCGGATGTTCGAGCGTGAACATGATGAACGTGGGTTTGATTTTTCTGCTCTCAAGCAGGGCAGCACTCAGTCTTCTGTTATAGCCATTCAGCCTGAATATATAAAAGTGGGTGACACCGTTGAATTATCAATTGTTGGAACTGGTTTGCAGGGTGATGTGGTATTAGCCGAGGGGTTAACTCTGCTCAAAGATGTTACTTCTGATCAAAACAAACGTGTATTGCAAGTTAAAGCGAGCAACTCAATAGCAACGGGACCCAAGACAATCCGTATTGGTAAGGCTACTGCAGACATAACGGTGTATGACCACGTAGCAAGCCTTAAAGTTGTTCCTGCATTTCAGGTTGCGCGTGTCGGTGGCAATGATAGCTCTACTCCAAAAATAGAAGCGGCTTTTGAGGCAGAAGCGTGGGCTGCTGGGACTGATGGTTTAGCAGGTACAGAAGATGATGTGCGAATTGGCTTTATGCCAGCGACATGGTCTGTGGAACCGTTTGATGCAACTTCGGCGGCAGATAATGATGTTCACTTTAGTGGACGAATGAACGCTGCTTCTGGTGTATTTACTCCGGCTTTGGCTGGACCAAACCCAGAGCGCCGTATGAGCACTAATAATGCTGGCAATCTCAAAGTTATCGCTCAGGTTAATGATGAAGGTAAATCAGTAACGGCTGATGGGCAGCTCATCGTAACTATACAGCGTTGGAATAACCCTCCCATTCCGTAATGTTCAGCTCGCGAGTAGAAGACACATAAAAATAAGTAAAACGAGGAACTGAATCATGAGTGCTGTACTTAACATAGTTGAGAACAATCTACATGAAGTTCGGGTGAGCGAACGGCAAATGATGTTTCATATCCCGACTAATTCGTTATTTGAGTTGGACTCGATGACACAAGATGTTTTTGGATTGTTGCGTAGCGGGAGCTTGTCGGTTGAAGAGATTAGCCAGCAGCTTATTAGCCGCTATAGCAGCGGCGATGTTCATGAGTTAGTGCATAATCTATGTGCATTAGAAGTCGTGAGTGATGGCTCGGGTTTGACGCCTGAAATTAGTGCTAAAACAGTGGATAGATTTCCGTTAACAACGGTAGTACTGAATGTTAATACGGGTTGTAATCTCAGCTGCACTTACTGTTACAAAGAGGACTTAGATAAGCCTTCAGCGGGCAAAAAAATGGATTTTGAAACAGCTAAAGCATCTGTTGAAATGCTGCTAAAAGAATCACCGGATGAAGAGACCTACACGGTTGTGTTCTTTGGTGGTGAGCCTATGAGTAATCTGCCGCTTATCAAAGAGATGGTCGCTTATTGTGAGCAACGCTTTGCAGAGGCGGGCAAGCGTGTCAATTTTGTAACGACGACCAACGCCACCTTACTTAATGAAGACCTAGTGGACTGGCTTGATCAACACCGCTTTGGTATTTCAATCAGTATGGATGGCCCTGAAGCGATACATGATAAAAATCGTATCACTGTGGGTGGGCAAGGTACTTATGCTGTTGTTAGGCGTAAAGCCGAAATGCTGTTGTCACGTTACCGTTCACGCCCAGTGGGTGCACGCGTCACGTTAACAAAAGGCGTAACAGATGTTGAAGCAATTTGGGATCATCTATTTAACGATCTGGGTTTTTCTGAAGTGGGTTTTGCGCCAGTAACATCGGGTGATATGTCTGAATTTAACCTTTCTGATGAAGAGGTTAAACAGGTCTTCGATAACATGAAAGCGCTGGGGCAACGTTATTTAGAAGCAGCATTGCAGAATCGTAATATAGGTTTTAGCAATATGCATCAGATGATAACGGATATCCACGAAGGTAATAAGAAAGCATTGCCATGTGGCGCTGGTTTGAAAATGTTAGCCGTGGATCACAAAGGCGAACTCAACCTATGTCATCGTTTTACCGGATCAGATCTGAATACGTTTGGCGATGTGCATCAAGGTATTGATAAAGAGCGTTTGGGTGGATTTCTTGCAGAGCGCTTGGATCGAACAAATACCGGCTGCGAGACGTGTCATATTAGGAACCTTTGTTCGGGAGGTTGCTATCACGAAAGCTACGCTCGCTATGAAGACCCGACTCGTCCTACTTACCACTACTGCGATTTGATGCGTGAGTGGGTTGATTTTGTCATCGAAACCTATAGCCGCATCATGGCCGAAAATCCGGCCTTTATCGATACATACATTACACCTCGGAGGGCTCTCTGATATGAAATTTCTTAAACCCATCAATAATAAAGCTCAACTGCTTGACCAAGCCGTCACCGATAACCAGGTGGAAGAGGTTGTGGCAATGAGTAGCTTGGCAGGTTGTACTGCGACGACAGACCCAGGTTGGGAGATCGATGCATTCGGTTCGGTTACATCACTTTGTCAGCCCATGGAGTCAGACCTTTATGGCTGTGCCGATCCTTGCTGGTGGCCTGCTCAGGTTCCAGACATGATGAATACATACCAGGACTGGAACAAAGATGCCCAGAATTCTAAAGATGACTGGCGGAACTTGGGCACTGTTTTCCCCGCAGATAAAAAGTAAAGGCAGGATGAGCATAATGAACATAACAAAAATAAAGCCATCACTGGCTATAAGATTGAATACCGCCTTATTGGCTATAGCAGCAGGTGTCGCACCTTCTTTTGTGCAGGCAGCTGATGCGCCATTGAAGTCTGGTAATGAATACATGGTTGTTGCCAATTACCCCAATCAAATCAATGTTATTGATGTGGTCACTGATAAGTTATTTAAAACGTGCAAAGTACCAGGTGCTTTTGGTCCTGGTGTGATGCAAGTTGCCCCTGATAATAAAACGGCATACATTCTGTCTAATCACTATGAAGATATCTACGGCATTAATTTGGATACATGTGATGTGAGTTTTCATACGCGATTTTCAAGTGACCCGACTGTACGTACAAAATCTATTTTTTCTATGGCAATCAGTCCTGATGGCAAAGAGGTTTATGCAATACATAATCCTACTAAGCTAAATACGGATCATTATCGAATTCAACCAACGCAATTGGCGGTTTATAGTTCTGATGGTGGTCTGGATGCAAAACCTATCCGTACCTTCCCAGTACCGAGGCAAATTACTGTCATGACCACTGGTGCAGATGGGGGGTTGTATATGGCTGGTGCAGATATTTATAAGTTTGATGTACATACGGGTAAATATACAACGGCAATAGCTAGCAGGAATTGGCAGCGTCCACTGTATGCACCACCTGATGTATTGAATGCATGGCCTATTCAGACTCCATCAAAAGATTTTACAATTCTATATACCACGGCAAAATTTCAAGATGACTCGTACAATGTAGATACGGCAGATTGGATTTATGGATTTATGAATGTGAATTTAGAAACCGGAAAAACCCAAACGACTGATTTTGGGCCGATTACTGAGATCTACTTCACCGGCATGATGTCTCCTAAGGACCCTAATATTGTGTTTGGTGTGCTTAATCGCTTGGCTAAATATGATGTTAAGGAGAAAAAGCTGATCAAAGCGGCTGCTCTTGACCATTCTTATTACTGTATTGCTATGAACCATGATGGCAGCAAAATATATCTTGGTGGCACATTTAATGATGTAGCTATTTATGATGCTGACTCATTAGAAAAACTTGGCAATATCCAATTGCCTGGCGGTGATATGGCTATTAGTACGTCTCAAATCTTTATTCGTTAAGTTCTACGTTCACCCTCTGGTTATTCCCCTATTGGAGACCGTATACGGTCTCATAGGGGCTTTTTTCCCGAAGCAATAAAAATGATAGTCGTATTTTTTACATGCTAACTGTGATGATACATTTTTTTTAAGCGCTTAAAGAGAAGAGAGCGTAGCTACTTTAAAACCTCTTCATTAAAGTGGTTACTTTGTCTTTGGTGTATGTGTCGATATTGCATTTTACTTTGTACTCAGTTTAGAGTGATAGGAATAAACGTTTTATACAAAGACATCCAGCCCTATAACAATAATGAAGAGGCCATGTTCTATGTCTTATAAGTTAGAGCAGAGAATTTACAGTGATCCTCTTCATGACGCGCAGCGTGCTCGTGAAAGGCTGCTTTTAGAAGGTGAAGTTCCTAGCGGTTTTTTACGTGCCCAGATTGAAGCATCTTGGCAGCGTAGTATTAAAGCCGGGGTTCGTTTTGAAGATCCTTTAATTACACAAAATAATCCTGCCTGTGATGTTCTTGAACTCAAAGAGAACCATCAAACGCTAATTTCTATGGCTGCTCCTGAGATGGATCATCTTTCTCGACTCTTTAACCGTGATAAAGGTATGGTCATTCTTGCTAATGAGCAGGCTACTATTCTCTCGTTATTAGGTGATAGACGCTCGCTCAAAAATGCAGGGGAGTATGCACTAGATCCTGGAACCTGTTGGTCAGAAGAAACACATGGTACTAATGCACTCGGTACAGCGGTTGTAGATGGTAAGCCTGTAATGATTAACGGTACTGAGCATTTTCTGGATGGCGTGTCTTGTTTCTCTTGTACATCAACACCAATTTCAGGCGTTAATGGTCAATTACTTGGCGTTCTCGATTTAACCACTGAAGCCAATGCTCAGCATATACAAGGTAATATGAGTGCGGTTCAGTTAGCGGCGCGCAATATAGAAAACAGATTATTTATCTCCCACTTTCAAGAACATGTGATTATTGCTTTTCATAGCCGTACTGAGTACCTGCATTCTGCATGGCAAGGGCTAATTGCTATTGATATGGAAGGTAATATTTTGGCGCTGAATGAGCAAGCGTGCCAGTTATTAAGAAAACCACGTGAGAGCTTGCAGCATCAGCCGATCGAGGCCGTTACCGGTCAAGCTCCTACGGCGCTGCTAAATCAGCTGTTACGTAACACCAGTGTGACATTGCAACTTAGAGACGTTGTACTTTACTGTGAGTTATTGCACTTTCCTCGACAATTGAAGGGATTGCCTACTAGAAGTCACTCTTTTACTAATAACGTGAGCAAAGCAAAGCGCCACTTAAATCATCCTTCGTTACAAAAAATAGGTGCAGAACACCCTCGCCTTGCTAAAGCTCTGCGTATGGCTTTAAAAGGTATTGATCATGACTTACCCGTCCTGCTTAATGGAGAAACAGGTACCGGAAAAGAAGTCGTCGCACGCGCCTTACATAATCAGAGTGAGCGTGCGGATAAACCTTTTATTGCAGTGAACTGCGCTGCGATTCCCGAAGGTTTGATTGAGTCAGAACTGTTTGGGTATCGTGAAGGTGCATTTACTGGGTCACGTAAAGGAGGAATGGTAGGGCGTTTCCAACAAGCAAATAGTGGAACTTTATTTTTGGATGAAATTGGTGATATGCCACTTGCTTTGCAAGCGCGTTTATTACGTGTTTTACAAGAACGCAGGGTGGCTCCGTTAGGTGGGGGAGAGGAGGTTGACCTAGATATTGCTCTAATTTGCGCTACGCATCGAGATATCAAAGCGTTAGTCAAAGGTAGTGACTTTCGTGAAGACCTTTACTATCGACTAAATGGGGTTGGGGTACAGCTACCGGCTTTGCGGGATCGATCTGATTTTAATACTTTACTAGCAGATTTGTTAGGCCGCATGGAAGCTTCGCATGTGAAAGTTCATGATGAAGTTCGTGACATGTTTCGCCTGTATGCTTGGCCGGGTAATATTCGCCAGTTAGAGATGGTGATGAAAGCGGCAGTAGCGTTTCTTGACGATGGAGAAATAGAGATAACTATTGATCACTTAACAGATGATTTTATTGATGAGTTAAATGCTAATAGTTCTTCTGGCCGAACCGGAACTATTAAGGTAACTGAGTTAGAACTTATACGTAATACGTTAGAGCAATGCGATGGTAATGTTTCAGCAACGGCCTCTGCTTTAGGAATTAGCCGAGCAACGATTTATCGTAAGTTAAGGGAATATGATGCTTAACAATCATTGATAGTTACATCTCATTACATTTAATAACAACTTCAAACATTTAGCCCAAAGCTGGTTTACACCACAACAGTATGCTTAGCGTTATAAAGTGATTCATTTACTGGAATCATCAATAACTAATAAGAATAACGACTGTTTCCGTGGAGGAACCATCCAGATGAAAACCCCCTTCAAATTTCGTAAACCGTACCTGTTGGGTGCTGCTGTAGCTGCAATGGTGGCGTTGCCTGCTCATGCTTATAATTTGCATACAAGCGATGCAGGTGAGGTGAACCTCGATATTGAAGCCATTCTTGGTACATTTAATAGTGAACAAAGCTATGACGTGACGGGTGCTGCTGTTAATGAAGAAGGAAGCTCAAATTGGCAAGAGGCCTATATCAAGTATGGCCTGAGTGCTACACGTAATCTTGAGCAGGGGGCCACGGTCTACGGTGCGTTGAACTTGACAAGCTCGGGTACGTTTGGAGATGGTGATGCAGGTGGGTTTACCAGTGGTGATGAACGTAAAACGAAGTTAGAGGATGCCTATGTAGGCTGGCGTTCTGGAAACCTTATGCCATCGCTTGGAGAAAATGGGCTAGAGCTATCATTCGGAAGACAAAACCTGTCATTTGGAGATGGCTTTCTGATTAACGGTGATGCTTTGAACTTTGGCGATGCTTTGGGCAAAGATTTCAATCGAGGGGGAGCGTACTGGCTTGCTGCCCGTAAAGCGTTTGATCAAACTGCTGTATTAAGGATTGCGAGTGATAAAGGTATTCGCTCTGATATTTTCTGGATTTCTTCAGATAATAAGGCGCAGGCAGAGACCGAACTAGCAGGTATTAATGTTGAATATAACACCGAAAAAGGCACGTTTGGGGCGATGTATCTTAAAGGCTTAAGTGTTAATGATGCTTTTGGCTACTCACATCGTGACGGACAAGATACATTGAGTTTACGTTTTCAGGGAAACGCCGGTGTTGAAAATCTATTTTTGTCATCTGAGTTTGTAACACAAAAGCAGGGTGACGATTCGAAAAAAGATGGTAATGCATGGTATGTGGAGGCCGGTTGGACATTTTCTGAGGTGCTTTGGTCTCCTAGTGTGAACTACCGTTATAGTACTTTTGAAGAAGGGTTTGATCCGCTGTTCTTTGGTTTCAATCGTGGTTACGGGACGTGGTTCCAAGGGGAGGTGGCCGCTAATTACGCAGGACCTTTTAATAGTGATGCAGATGTTCATCATGTAGCTTTTAAAGTGACACCGACTGAGATGCTTTCAGTCGGTGCTTTATTTTTTGACTTTAGCGATACAGCCAGTGGTAGTGGCGCTTTAGATGGCCAAGAAATTGATATTTATGCTGAGTGGGTAGTCAATGATCACCTGATTATTAGCCCTCTGCTGGGTTTCTATACGCCTGAAAATACAGGCGTTCAAATTGGAAACACTGATACCAATACGTATTTTCAAATGATAGCGATAGTGCCTTTCTAAACGTTAAGAAAGCTCTCATCGCTAAATTCCGGGCTTAATAAGCTCGGTTCTAATTATTTTGATAAGCAGGTTCTTTTATGAAAAATGACTACTCAATGATAATAAATGGGGAAGCAGTAGCAGGTGAAAGTTCACCTTTTACGGTTATAAATCCAGCAACGGCTGAGCGGCTTTCAGAATGCCCTACCGCGTCACTAGAACAGCTTGATAATGCTGTAGATGTTGCAGAGAAAGCATTTGTTAGCTGGCAAAGAACAAGTCATGAAGATCGTCAGGCTATGTTGCATAAAATTGCAGACAAAATTGAAGAGCATGCAGGAGAACTTGCTAACATTATCACCAGCGAACAGGGTAAGCCTCACGCGCTGGCGCAAATGGAGGTTGGAGGAGCTGTAGCCTGGACTCGCTATACGGCTGATTTAGAAATCCCGGTTGAAATCATTGAAGATAGCCCGAATAAGCGAATTGAACTTCACCGTAAGCCCTTAGGTGTGGTTGGGTCAATTTTGCCATGGAACTGGCCGCTAATGATTGCTGTTTGGCATATTATGCCTGCTTTGCGTTCAGGAAATACTATTGTTGTTAAACCTTCTTCTATGACGCCATTTAATACTATGCGGTTGGTTGAACTCATTAACGAAGTTGTTCCGGCGGGTGTTGCTAATATCGTTACTGGCGAAGGTGGCTTAGGACGTGCGATGAGTGGGCATGGGAAAATCCGTAAGATTGTATTCACTGGCTCTACGCCAACAGGGCAAAATATTATGCGTAATGCTGCTGATAACTTGAAGCGTTTAACGCTTGAGTTAGGTGGAAATGATGCTGCAATTATTTTGCCGGGTACGGATGTAAAAGCAATCGCTCAAGGGGTGTTTCAAACCGCATTTTTGAATATGGGGCAAACGTGTGCAGCGTTAAAGCGACTTTATGTACATGAGTCTATTTATGATGATTTAAGCCAGGAGTTAATAGCGATTGCACAGCAACAAGTCGTTGGTGATGGCGCAACACCTGAAGTTACTTTCGGGCCTGTTCAAAATAAAGCCCAATATGATTTAGTGAATGAGCTTATTGCTGATGCAAAAGCGAATGGTGGCGTTGTTCACCCAAGTGCTGCCGTCCCAGAAGGCGCAGGGTATTTTATACCACCAACCATTGTAACTAATGTCACTGACGGTATGCGCGTCGTTGATGAAGAGCAGTTTGGTCCGGTGCTCCCTTTAATTAAATACAGCGATATTGATGATGCAATTGCTCGAGCCAATGCGAGTGAGAATGGGTTAGGTGGCTCGGTATGGGGAGCTGATATCAATCAGGCTCAAGAAGTCGCTTCGCAGCTTGAGTGCGGTACGGCGTGGATAAATGGGCATGCAGAAGTATTACCTCATGCGCCGTTTGGAGGCTGTAAAATGTCTGGATTTGGTGTTGAATTTGGGCTTGAAGGATTGTTGGAGTATACCGTTCCACAGCTTTTAAATATTAACCGCTAATTGTAAAACGCTATAGGTTTACCTTTACCGAATGCCATTAGTATTCTCTCCGTGGCATTTGGTTTTTTTATCACCCCATACCTTTTATCTATGTATTTACATCGCTTTCTTTTTGTTTTTCAAAATAGAGGCCAAGCTCAGTTTTACTGTCGTTATATAAACATTTGGTTTGTTCTGCTAGAACAGACGCATCTCTCGGTAAATCGGCTTGAGCGGCACGCTCTAGTGTTTGGCAGTGTGAATGTAATGCCTCAAAACCAAAGTTTGCAGCCGCGCCAGCGAGTGTGTGTGCAGCAGTGCCCAGTGATGCTAGCTGTTTCTCTTTTGCCGCTTTTTCTATCTCGGGCACTAATGTGCTCGCCATTTGATAAAACTGCTCGATAAGCTTTTGAATACGCTCTGTGCCTAGTAGTTGTTGATGTTGGTCTAGTAGCGTGGTGTTTAGATATTTACCTTGCTTGGTTTGCATATGCTCAGAGTCTAATACTGTGTTGTCGTTTAAGAGTTGTTGCATCGCTTCAAACTGGATAGGTTTTGCAAGGACACCATCCATACCCGCTTGCTTATACTGCTCTATTTCATGCTGGGATACCGATGCAGTTAAAGCAATAATCTTAATGGCGGCATGTTTTGGATTTGGGTGGGAGCGAATTCTTTTTGTTGTGGTAATTCCGTCCATATCGGGTAGATGAATATCCATCAAAATAAGATCATAAAGATGGTCGTTATGCATAGAAAGTGCTGTGAAACCATCTTCAGCAATATTGACATGATGGCCATCGCTTTCGAGTAAGCCTTTGGCCACTTGTTGGTTGACGGGTGTATCTTCAACAAGAAGTATATCCAGTGGCGTTGTGGGGGATATAGCTGTTGTATCTTGAGTCTTTGGCAGTGCTTTACTGTTGCATAAGGGGTACGCTAACTCAAACCAGAAAGTTGATCCTTTGCTTTGTGTACTTGAAAAACCGACATTTCCTCCTTGTTGCTCTACCATTCGCTTGGTAATTGCTAGGCCTAACCCGGTTCCTCCATAGCGACGGGTGATAGTGCTGTCAGCCTGTATGAAGTGCTGAAATATTTTACTTTGGGAGGCTTGTGCGATACCAATGCCAGTATCTTCTACCTCAATTCGCACAGTAATATCGTTGTATGTTTGGCTCAGGTTTATGGCTTTTAAGGTGATGTACCCCTCATGAGTGAATTTTAATGCATTGGAGCAGAGGTTCATGAGTATCTGGGTGAGGGCACGTCGATCACCTACAACAGTTGGAAGCATACGATCAATTTTAGGAACAATTTGTAGTGATTTTTCTTGTGCCAGAGGCATAAATAAACAATATACCTCATCGAGGACATCTTCGATTTTGAAAGGGTTTGTTTCTAATTCTAATTGACCTGATTCGGCTTTAGAGAAGTCGAGAATATCGTTTAAAATTGTTAATAGAGATTGTCCCGCTTTATAAATAGTATCTACTTGCTCAACTTGGGTATGATCTAAGTTACTTTTTTTGAGTAACTGTGTCATTCCTAAAATCCCATTCATGGGTGTGCGTATTTCGTGGCTCATGGTGGCTAAGAAGCGTGACTTTTCTTCATTTTCGGCTTCAGCTTTACTGCGTGCTTGTTCTGCGGCTTCTTTTGCTTTGCGCTCACTAATATCTGTTAAAGATCCTTCGTAATACTCAAGTTCACCCTGCGGGTTATGTACGATGCGAGCAGAAATGGCGACATAAATAGGAAAGCCGGATTTTGTTTGCCAGCGAGTTTCAAAGTTTATGATCTTTTGGTGAGAGCTTAATGTATCCATGAAGGAGCGAAGGTCAGTATCATCAATAAAGCATTGGCTGGCGATATCGGTGATCTCACCAAGAAAAGCATTAGGTGTGGGGTAGCCCAGTAACGCAGCGAGTGCAGGGTTTGCTGAGATAAATCGCCCTTCTGGTGCTGCTCTGAAAATCCCCTCTACTGCGTTCATAAAGAGTGATTTGTAGTTATATTCGGACTTTTCCAAGCTTTGGTATAGCTTTGCATTTTCTATTGAGATAGCGGCCTGCGCCGATAATATTTGAAGTGCTTGTAAGCGGTTCCTGTCAAAAACATCACGACTTTGGCTGTTCTCCAAATAGAGAATGGCGGTGAGTGCTCCGTGATACATGATAGGCATACAGAGCAATGAGAGAGGTTGTTTCTCTTGAATGTAGGTATCTTGTTGGAACATTTCATGCTGGCTGGCATGGCCTAAAACCACATTTTCTTTTGTGCGCGCTACATAATGAATGATGCTGGTTGGCAGTAGGTGTGCACCGTCATCTAGAGGCATAGCGTCATAGTGTTTTGTAGGACCATCGATACCGGCTTCGGCTTCAATAACTAATGTTTGTCGGTTGAGCAATAGGACAGCGCGTTGCGCACCCGCGTTTTCAATAGCGAGCTTAATGAGCCGGCTGAGAAGCGGTTCAAGTACGATCTCATCCGATATGGCCTGTGATGCTTTAATTACTGATGATACATCGTAAACACGGCTTGGCTGTTCTGCAGGTTCGCTAGAAAACGCTGAGTCAGAAAAGTCAGTTTGCTTATGTTGATAGGGGGCTGGGCTGAGGTCACTATATTCAGCTTTTAGCTGCCGTAACTTGTTCTTTGCTCCTAAGCGCTCATAAGCTTGATAAGCCTGAGTTATATAGTGATGAGCAATGCTGTGTTTTCCCCAGCTACGGTAACATTGGCTAGCTAGTTCGTTGCCAATGGCTAAATCCAGATGAAAAGAATTTTTCTGCATTAGCAGAATAGCCTGATCAAAAAGATCAATAGCTTCACTGTAAGATTGCTCGTAAGTGAGCAGTGCAGCTTTTACTAATAATTGGCGGTGTTCATGATTCTGTGGGCATTGTTCAGTCAAATAGTTGCTAGTTTTAAGGTAAGTATTGATCTCCTTAATACGCTGCATTTGCTCAGACTCACGCAAAGAAGGAAGTAACAATATGCTGTTGATAGTATTGATGTAATGTAAAAAAGGTTCGGTATAGGTGCCACTGATATATGGGCTAAATTGACAGGCTTTTTGTCCTAGTTCGTCTGCTCGTTGATGTTTCTTAAAAATGAATGCAAGTAAGGATTGATAGAAAAAATGTAAGCAAATTGCTGTTTTGTGATTATTATCATGATGCTCAATGAGCATTGATTCGGCATCGTAGTACTCGCCATTTAATGTTGGCGGCGCTGTTGGATGTCTCAGTACCTCTACAAACTGCAGTGCCATTAATGAATACTGTAGAGACTGTTTTTGCCCGGTTACTTGTAGTTGCAGAATGTAATCTTGAAGCTTAATAGCAAGTTGATCGAAATTGTCACTTAGTGGCAGGCTGTACTGAATATGTGCAGCTAACGAGTAGGCGCTCCATTCAATGTCTCCGGTTTCTAAGCCGCTATTGTGGGCCTCTAATAATGCTTCAGAGCAAAGTGTAAGTGGTTCTTTATAATGTCGTATATAGGTGTTAAACAGAGACTGAACTTTGTGTTCTATTCGATTGTTATCTGTTTGTTGTGCTAGCTTAATAGCCAACGCGCCTAGGCGGAACCCCTGTTTTATTTGCTGGTATTTACCACAAAGCACACCACCATAACCAGCAAATGCCATGGCTGATTCTGTGCTTAGTCCATAGCGTAATGTTAACTCTACCTCTTTCGCCATCACTAAGGGACGCAGACCCGAGCTTGAAAATTTTACCACGCCAAACATGCTGGTCAGAATAGGCATAGCCGCTAGTGCTTCTGGCTGCTCCATCTTCGGTAAACTTAGAATTTGTTCATCTGAATAGCGATAAAGTCTAACCAATGAGCTGAGTCTAGCGCGATTAATAGCAAATGCTCCTGGAGCATTAGGGAGCGGGAAATTGAGTTGTTTCAACAAGTGTAAGGCAACGGTTAGCGCATCATCAAAATGGTTAGTAGACACCAACGCTTGAATTTGTAACTCCTGAAGCAGCACCTTATCGGTCATCTGATTACAATGAGGGAGCGCAGTATCAACAAGCTGGTGCAGTGTCACGAAGTCTGCTTTGATATAGGCTGCTTCTGCTGCATGTTGGTATAGCGATAAGGCGATGGATGGATGGTTTTCCCAGCAATCATCTGTTAGTAGCTCAATCCCTTTACGAAAATAATCAAAGGCTGATTCAAAAGCAGCAGCCTCTTTTGCCTGTAAGCCTGCCTGCAGATTAAGGCGGGTGAGTTCTACTCTTTCTGTTGCTGTTTCAATTAATACTTGTGCCTGGTTCAGGTGATTAGTCACATCAAAAATACGACGGCCCTGTTCATGGCGAGGTGTTTTTGTTTGTAGTATGTGGCCTATGCGGTAGTGAAGATTGGTAATGTCATCAGCAGGAATTAGAGAGTAGGCGGCTTGTTGAACACGATCATGTACAAAGCGATAGCGTAGCTGTTCTGCCTGTTCTTTATTCTTGGCGTGATGGTTTGCTTCTAATGGAAAGATCAGGCCTTCAGAAATAGCTTGCCATAGATCCGTGGCTGTTTGCTCGGATGATTGTTCACATACCGCAGCAAGAATAGGCAAAGCAACGGGGTTTCCGATACATGCTGCTATTTGTATGACCGACTGTGTTTGGGGCGTCAGGCGGCGGATTTTATCCACCATAAAGCTAATAACGTTATCGGTTATTTCACAGTCACGAATCTCGTCTTCATTCCATGCCCAAAGGCTTCCTTGAAAATGGATAAGGCGTTTTTCATATAAATCGAGTAAAAACTGATTTAAAAAGAATGGGTTGCCTTGGGTTTTCTCAAAACATATTTCAGCCAGTGGTTTGCTCTGCTCTACTGAGTGGCTCAGTGTATCGGCAATTAAAAGCTGAATATCTTCAAGCGTTAACGCTTTTATTTCATATAAAGACAACTCAAGCGGTGAGCTTTTAAGGCGCTGGAGTGATAGTTGAAACGGGTGATGTTTGTTGAACTCGTTATCCCGGTAACTTCCAATAATAAAAAGATGAGGATGTTGCGGGTGATGCGCCAGTTTTTCTAAGAGCGTTAATGAGGATAGGTCGGCCCAATGTAAGTCATCAAAGAAAAGCACTAAGGGGTGTTCTGCTGTAGCAAATACTTTCAGCATCTGGCGGAAAATATGCGAGAAGCGGTGCTGCTCTTCAGATGGTGATAAGCGAGGTGTTTGTGGTTGTTCGCCAATAATGAGTTCAAGTTCAGGGATTAGCTTAAGTAGCACCTCGGCATTGCTGCCAAAGGCTTCTTGGAGGTTTGATCGCCAGTGTTTAATACGTTCGTCTGGTTCTGTTAATAGCTGGCGAATAAGTGTCTGCATTGCCTGATAAATAGCAGTATAAGGTCGGTTTCGATGATATTGATCGAACTTGCCACTGGCGAAGAGGCCATGATGCTGCGAAATATAATGGCGTAATTCATGCACAACACTGGATTTTCCGACGCCCGCATAGCCAGTAATT
The DNA here is from genome assembly GCF_016744175.1 of Neptunomonas sp. Lineage (GTDB taxonomy): Bacteria > Pseudomonadota > Gammaproteobacteria > Pseudomonadales > Balneatricaceae > Neptunomonas. The sequence goes on from NZ_JADGEV010000003.1 coordinate 103,268, forward strand.
AAGGCCATTGATTGTTTGCCGGCACTGACATTATCAAAGCAGGTTTTCAATTGGGTAACTGTGGCGGTGCGGCCGTACAGTGTTTGTGGTAGCTCAAATCTCTCTGAAACATCTTGAGAGCCGACGGCAAAATCTTGTAGATTTTTAGAGTGCACTTGTTCCAAACAAGCATTTATATCGTGGCAGAGCCCGTAGCTGGATTGGTAACGTTGTGCTGCATCTTTCGCCATCAGCTTGAAGATAATATTAGATAATACTACGGGTAACTCAGGGTTAAGAAGATGCGGCGCCTTGGGTTGGCGTGCTATGTGACAGTGTAAGAGCTCTTGGTTATTTTGTTGTGTAAAGGGTAGACAGCCGGTAAATATCTCATACAGCGTGATACCCCAGCTGTAGTAATCGGTACGGTAGTCAATGTAACGATTAATACGCCCTGTTTGTTCAGGTGCTATGTAGGATAGGTTGTCTGAATTGGCCTGAGGAGCACTTGATGAGGGGTGCTCCCGGCTGAGTCGGCTGCTCATCGAGAAGTCGATAATATAGGCTTGCTGAGTTGCTGGGTTAATAAGAATATTATCGGGTGTTATCTGTTTGTGAGTAATACGCGCTTCATGTATTTGCCCCAGAGTTTTACTAAGGCTTAGCGCTATTGTTAAGCGTGTTATAAGATCGGGTCTCTCTAACAACAGCCACTCACGTAGGCTAATTGCCGCGTTATCCAAAAAGACAAGGCTGTGGTCTGTTTCAGATTTTAGGCACTCTACTAACGGAATCACTCCGTCAATGCTGAGTTCGCTTAAAATATCAGCTTCATGGAGTAAGCGCCGGTTTGCTGAAAGTGGGTTGGCATGATGGCTGGGTTGTTTAATGACGACCGCTTGATTACTTTCAGATACACCGCGTGAAATTCGGCTGCGTTTACCCTGATGAATCAGCTCCTGCACAAGAGAGATTCCTTTTGAGTGCATACTTAGCGTACCTCACCGGCAAACACATAACCTGCACCGTGTGCAGTCAAAATAAAGTGCGGATTAGACGGGTTATCACCTAATTTTCGTCGTAGCCTCCCAACCATGACATCTACCGAGCGGTCATTGGGTGTCCACTCACGGTCATGGATTGCATCCATTAGCTGATCACGTGACAGTATAGCGCCGGGCGCGTAGAGAAGTGCGCTGAGTAACTTAAACTCACCTTCGGGTAGGCGTTCATCAACACTAGCGGGGGAGGTGAGCAAGCGTTTATTTGCATCTAATACCCAACCTTCAAACGTCCACTTTTGAGTGCTTTCTTGTTGTCGAGCCTGTTGGCTATCTTTAACACGCCATAGTAAGTTCTTTGCCCGTACCAGCAGCTCTCGTGGGTTAAAGGGTTTAGTGACGTAATCGTCTGCTCCCAGTTCTAAACCAACGATGCGGTCAATTTCATCGCCTTTACTGGTCACCAGAATAATGCCTACGCTGGAGACTGAGCGAAGCTCCCGGGTTAGGGTTAGGCCATCTTTACCAGGCAAATTGATATCAAGTAGCACAAGATCAATCTGTTCTTGTTGTACTCGCTCACATAGATTATCTGCTTGTTCTGTCTCACTGACGAAGTAGCCTTCTTTTTCTAGGTAGCTAGAAAGAAGTGATCGTGAGGCAAAATCATCTTCAACAATCAGTATTCTATATTTATGGTTTGTGTGGCTTGTCATAGAGCAGAGTTCATCCAGAGGCTTTGTTTGAGTCTAGCAATGGAGATGAGTAAAGAAAAGCGAGGTCATTTCTTGTCGATTATTTTTATAACTCTTTTATATCAGTAAGTTAATGGCTAATTTCGATGTGTAGTTACATTCAGTTACATTTAACAACAAAAGACTACATATAGCCGGTACTTTATTTACATGGGAAGCGTACTTTATCTAAACCCCATCCTTGATAGCTTAAAGCTTGAGCTGTATGAATGGATAACTATAAAAATATCACCGAAAGCCAGGAGTGATAGTCTTGAAAAAACCAATGATGAAGCGAGCACTATATGTTAGTGGCGCTATAGCTTTTATGGGTCTTTCCAGCGCGGTTGTAGCGGTGGATGGTGAGAGTGTTATAAAAGAAAAATGTTTGCTGTGTCATACCCAGACAGGCAACCCTGAAGCACCATACTCACGCATAAGTCAACAGCGAAAAACGCCTGAAGGCTGGCAGATGACAATTAACCGTATGCAACGCTTGAACGGTTTAGTGATCTCGTCAGATGAAGAGCGAGCGGTGATTAAGTACCTGTCTGATACGCAAGGTTTGGCCCCCTCTGAGTCAGCACCACACCGTTACGTGTTGGAGCAAAAGCCGAATGTGGTAGAAAATGTGGATCCTGCTTATGCCGAGATGTGTGCGCGTTGTCACTCTAATGCACGTTTTGGTTTGCAGCGTCGTACTGAAGATGAGTGGAAGCTGCATGTGAATACTCACATGGCGATAAACCCCACCACTGAGCTGCATGCGCTGGCACGAGATCGCTCTTGGTACGACATTGCTTATAACGATGTTACTCCTAAGTTAGCAGCGGACTATGCCTTTAATGATCCGGCTTGGAAAAAATGGCAGCAGATGCCGAAGCCAACGCTGGCAGGCAGCTGGAGTGTTGCAGGGTTTATAGCAGGCAAGGGTAACTACAGTGCTACGTTGAACATTACTAACGTGTCTAAAGATAATTTCTCGCTCACGATGACCGGTCATTATGCTGACGGTAGCCCTCTGAAAGGAAGTGGTCAGGCGAAGGTGTTTTCCGGTTACGAATGGCGCGCTAGCTTGACGCTTGATGGCGTGAAAATGCGCCAAGTGATGGCCGCTTCAGAAGACGGCTCTACGTTAACCGGTCGCATGTACCAAGCAGCGCATGACGAGATCGGTGGTGAACTGAACGCGATGAATGGTAAAGCCATTGTTGCATTGTCTCCTTCAGCCATTAAGCAAGGTGGACAACAGGAAATCACTATCATTGGCAGTGGCCTCAAAGGTGATATTTCTTTGGGTAAGGGTGTTCAGCTTGTGAAGGTATTGTCACGTGACGCTGACCGTATCGTCGTTTTGGCAAAAGCATCATCGAGTGCATCTGTAGGCTTGCGCAACGTTGCAGTAGGTGCAACTAAAGCAACAGCACAGTTAGCCGTGTATGACAGCATTGCAGCAGTTCAGGTTACGCCAAATGAATCCATAGCACGTATAGGCGGTAACGGCGGTAACTTAGCAAAAGTGCAATCGACTTACCGCGCTTTGGCATTTAGTGCGGGTAGCGATGGAAAGCCAGGCACCGAAGATGATATGCGTTTGGGCTACATGCAAGCTCAATGGTCACTACTGCCATTTGATGAAGTAGCTGAGCATGATAATGATCTGAAATATGCAGGATCAATTGATAGCGACGGTATCTTTACCCCCGGTGATGCTGGCCTGAACCCTGAGCGTAAATTCTCCACCAATAACGTGGGAAATCTGAAAGTGATTGCCAAGGTCGCTGATGGAGATAACAAGGTTGAAGGCGAAGCGCATCTGCTGGTAACCGTGCCTACTTTTATCAAACGAGCCATTCAGTAATTGATCTAGTGATAGCGACTGTTGAAACAAATCGACTGCCAATAACAGCTATAACCAATAAAAAGAAGCGAGGCTGACATGGGATCTTTAACGCTGGTAAAACCAAATTTACATCTGGTAGATGTAGAGGCGCGGCGAATGCTGTTCCATGTACCTACTAGTGGCCTGTTTGAACTGGATGATTTGAGTAGGGAGATGATCGAACTATTCTCAGGTCAGAAGGAGGTTTCTGCCCCACAACTGCGAGAACGGTTTGATGGCCGCTTCAGTGCTGCTGATGTTGTCGATACGTTGGAAGAGTTTAAGACGCTTAAAATCGTAGCGGATGCCGATTTGGTTGCTGCCAACAAGGCGCAGATAAATATCGAGCCGCAGCCAGTGACTCAATTTCCATTGACCACCATCGTATTGAACACAAATACAGGCTGTAACCTGAGCTGTACTTACTGTTACAAAGAAGATCTGACCACCCCATCTAAGGGTGACAAGATGAGCTATGAAACAGCCGTGCAATCGGTAGAGATGATGCTCAAAGAATCTCCTGATCAGCGCCAGTATAACGTTGTGTTTTTTGGAGGTGAGCCACTGAGCAATCTGCCATTAATTCGCAATGTTGTGGCGTACTGTGAAGAGCGCTTTGCTAGCTTAGAAGCCGATGTCAGTTTTACCATGACGACCAATGCCACTTTGCTTAATGAGAAGCTGGTGGACTGGCTGAACGAGCACCGCTTTGGCTTAACCATTTCGATGGACGGACCTAAAGCGATGCATGATAAAAACCGCATCACTGTCGGTGGTCAGGGCACTTATGAAGTCGTTAAAAAGAAAGCACAAATGCTGCTGTCTCGTTATAACGCTCGTCCTGTGGGTTGCCGAGTGACCTTAACTCGCGGCATTACCGATGTTGAAGCGGTTTTTGACCACCTGTATGGCGAGTTAGGTTTCACTGAAGTTGGTTTTGGCCCCGTAACATCAGGTGATATATCCTCGTTTAACCTGACTGGCGACGAGATGGTTGAAGTGTTTGAAGGCATGAAACGCTTAGGCAGAAAGTATCTGGCAGCGGCGCTTGACGGCAAGAATATGGGATTTGGCAATATGCATATGCTGATGACAGATATTCATGAAGGCAACAAGAAACAGCTGCCTTGTGGTGCCGGTGTTGGCTTATTAGCGGTAGATACCAAGGGCGGCATTAATCTTTGTCACCGCTTTACCGGGTCTGATCAGGCTTTGTTTGGCGATGTTAGTGAAGGGCTGGATAAACCTGCGTTAGCAGAGTTTGTTGAAACCCGACTAGATCGCACTGAAACAGGCTGTGAAACCTGTCGTATCCGCAATATTTGTTCTGGCGGTTGCTATCACGAAAGTTACGCAAAATACGGTGATGCGACCGTACCTTCTTACCACTACTGTGACCTGTTACGAGATTGGGTCGACTTCGGTGTAGAAGCGTACACGCGCATCATGCTAGAGAATCCAGGGTTTTTTGAAGCCCATGTCTCTCCAAGAAGGAGTGCTTAAATGAAACACCTTAAATCTTTCAATAAGAAAGCAAAAATGCTCGACCGAACCACTTCACCCAATGAAGTTGAAGAGGTTGTAGCGATGCAGTCTGTGGTGGGTTGTACTTCCACGAATGACCCGGGTTGGGAAGTTGATCCTTTTGGTGGTTTGGGCTCATTGTGCCAGCCAATGGAGTCTGATTTGTATGGTTGTGCTGATGCTTGCTGGTGGCCTGCTCAGGTGCCAGATACGATTAGCCAATACCCAGATTGGTCACAAGATGTGTCCAAAGCCAATGAAGACTGGCGCAAGCTGGACGGCATCTTTCCAGAAGAACAGAAGTAAGGGAGGCGCAGATGAAATTTTTAAAAATGTTAAAAGCGGCAGCGTTGCTGGGCGCTGCGAGTAGTAGCGTATTGTTGTCTGGTTATGCAATAGGTCAAACAGCACAAGTGAATGGAATGAAGGCCGGTGGCCATGAATATCTATTGACGATGAGCCGCCCTAATCAATTGCATGTCATTGATACCGAAACTAAAAAATTGATACGTAGTTGTGATGTGCCTGGTACTTTTGGTGCCGGGGCTGTTTTGCCTTCGCCGGATGGCCGTATCGCTTATGTACTCTCTAATAAAGTAGAAGATGTTTACGGCTTTGATATTACCGATTGCAAAATGGTGTTTTCTGCTAAGCAATCCCAGAACGGAGAGCGGGTTAAAACCTTTGTCTCTTTGGCGATCAGTGGTGATGGAAAAGAGTTGTACACCGTGCAAAACCCGACGCGCAAACTGAATGACCGTTATGAAGTACTAGCGCCTCGCTTGGCGGTGTTTAATACTGAGGATGGACTGGATGCTAAGTCAGTGCGTACCTTCCCCGTTGACCGCCGTATCACTAAGATTATGACCATGAAAAATGGTGAAGTTATTCTGGGTGGTGCAGATATTAAAGCGATTAACCCAGCCAATGGTGAAACTCGAGTGCTGAGTGCTTTGCAGAACTGGGCGCGTGGTGCTGACTGGATACCACCGGATGCTTTTGCAATGTTTACTCAAGGCGAGCATGTGGGCGAATACATCATGCCGTACTTCACGATTAAGTGGAATGGTGATCCCGGTGACATGGAGCAAGCGGAGTTTTGGTGGGGCATGAGCCGCATTGATATAGCAACGGGTGAAGTTGATGAGCGGGAAACTGTGCCATTTGAATTTATCGTGTTCAACTGGATTACTGACCCAGCAGATAGCAATATTCTTTACGGTTCATTTAACCAGCTATCAAAACATGACATTAGCAAAAAGAAGACGATAGCGGTGAAAGATCTAGACCACACTTTCTATAGCATCAATATGGATCGTGATCGGACTATCTATATCGGTGGCACATCCAGTGACATCTCGATCCATAACCCTGATACGTTAGAGAAGATTGGTTCGATTCAGTTGCCGGGAGATATGACGACTTCTGATTTGCGTATTGCACGCTTATTATAGGGCGTGTAACTTAGGGTTAACCCTATTTTAGTTACTGGTCTGATTTAACGTGGCGAGTTTAATAAGGGCTGTCTAATGACAGCCCTTTTGTATTTTGTCGTAATGAAACGGCCTTTTAAATCTGCAGAAAGTGGAGACATCATGTTCAAATGGTTAAGCGCCGCGATTGACGGCCAAGGCCGCGACCGTTTAGAAGATGCATTTCGCTGGCTTTATACTTTTGTAAAACCTCAGACCAAAGCAATAATGGGCCTGATGTTATTGTCGGTATTTGCATCAGGCATGGTGTTATTTCAACCCTGGTTAACAAAAACACTCATCGATGATGGTTTGATAGCCAAAGATTACGGCACGTTAGTGAGCGTTGCTTTATTGATGATCTCGGTGGGTATTGTTAGTACGGCTTTATCTGGTGTGACCCGCTACTTACACACGCGCTTATCTGGTCGGATTCTTTTTGCGCTGCGCGATAATCTTTATCATCACTTACAAACATTGTCGCCAACCTTTTATGGCAAGCGTCGTATCGGTGATCTTCTTTCAAGACTTGACGGTGATGTAGCCGAAATCCAGCGCTTTGCCGTGGACAGTATGTTTTCTGCTGTGAGTAGTGTTTTGGGTTTGGTTGGTTCTGTAGTAATGCTGTTGGCATTATCGTGGAAATTGTCGCTATTAGTTGTGATTATGATTCCACTAGAAGTGCTGTGGCTACGTTGGATGCGCCGCAAAGTTGAAGTAAGGATACGCACTATTCGTGAGCGCTCTGCTGACTTATCGAGCTTTTTGGTAGAGACACTGCCCGCCATGAAATTTATCCAATCGGTTGGTCAAGAGCATCGCGAGCGAGAAAGGCTGAGCAATCTCAATGAGAATTATCTGAGTGATTTACTTAAGTTGCAGGTAACAGAATTTTTTACTCAAGCTATACCGGGCACGCTAACCTCACTAACACGTGCTTCCGCTTTTTTAATTGGTGGTTATTGGGTGATAGAAGGTAACTGGCAGCTAGGCTCATTGATCGCCTTTTCTACTTATTTGGGTATGGCTGTTGGCCCAGTGAATAGTTTATTAGGTTTGTATGTTGCGATTCAGCGAATGAGTGTCAGTTTGGGGCGTGTGAATGAACTGCGGATCGAGCAGCCTGAAATTCCATTTGATGCTGATTGGAAGCCACTACCGGAGAATGTAAAAGGGGAACTTCATTTTCATAACCTTAGTTTCTCTTATCCTGGCCGAGAGCAACTTATTCTATCTGAAGCGTCGGCTAGCTTACCGGCAGGAAGCAAGGTGGCACTGAGTGGCTCCTCTGGTGTTGGTAAATCCACGTTGATCGACTTGATGCAACGCTACTACGACCCTCAATCAGGCAGTATTTTGTTAGACGGCATCGATATTAGAACTATTAACCCGCTTGAACTTCGCAAAACTATTGCGGTAGTAAGCCAAGATATTGTTTTGTTCAGGGGCTCATTACGTGAAAATATCCGTTATGCCAGCCCGCAAGCAAGTGAAGAGCAAGTAGAGGCAGCAGCTGAACAGGCGCAATTGCAGAGCTTAATTGCAGAGTTACCTCAAGGAATCGACAGTATTATTGGGGAGAGGGGGCAGCAGCTTTCTGGTGGGCAGCGACAACGTATAGCTATTGCTCGGGCTTTGCTACAAAACCCAACTATTCTCGTATTAGATGAAGCCACCGCTGCTGTTGATGAAATAACTGAGGCTCAGGTAATTGATGCGGTAGACCAGCTTTTTGCTGGCCGTACACGCATATTAATTAGTCATCGTGCTTCAACACTTGCGGGTGCTGAACAGCGTGTAACTCTTAAAGATGGGAAGCTGATTGTTGGTGAGGAACTCTCAGCATGAGTGAGTCTATTATTGTCAACGAGGGTGCAAGTAATAACGTAGTAGACCGTACTGGCATTCGAGTCGGTATAGTTGATAGCGGTTTTCGTGTAGATCAGCAGGACTGGGTCGAAGATGGCGCTGCATTTATACTGCACGAAGGTGCACTGTGGATGGATGAGCCCAGCGAAGATCCAATCAACCATGGATCGCGATTGTTGGATATTATTCATCACCATGCACCAGAAGCGCTCTTTTATGCAGCGCAGGTTTTCAACCAACGTAACACAACCACAGCAGCACAGGTTGCGGCGGCTATTGATTGGTTAGTTAGTCAGAAGGTACGAGTAATAAATTTAAGTTTAGGTTTACGTGATGATCGCCCCGTTTTAAAAGAAGCCGTTAATAAGGCGTTATCAGCCGGTGTTATTTTGTGCGCATCATCCCCTGCTAGAGGCGATCCGGTATATCCTTCTGCATATGACGGCGTAATACGGATGACCGGAGATGCGCGGTGTGCTTTGAATGAAATATCATGGCTTAATACTCAGTATGCCGATTTTGGTGGACATGTTTTAGGCTTTGACCAGCAACAGCAAACGGCAGGAGCGAGCCTTGGGTGTGCTCATATGACGGGTCACATTACGCAGTTATTACAGGCTTCACCCGATGCAGGTAAAGAGGTGGTCGTTAAAAAGCTGCAACAACAGGCGAGTTATCGTGGGCCAGAACGTCGGGTATCATAAGATAATTATATTCAGAAAGTCGCCTAACTTAATGGGCTCTTAGCTAACATTACCCTTATTCATTAGGAGTTATTTCCATATGGCAGTAGTAGAAACAACCTCCATTGTTATTCTAGGTGCAGGCCCGGCGGGTGGTGCCGTTGCCCTTGGTCTAAAAAAACTGGGTTATACAAATATCACAATAGTTGGCGAACCACGCCCTTTTTGTGCGATGGAAGGTGTTTCTGAGCGTGTTGTGGATGGCTTGCGTGGTGCAGGCTTTAGCCATGCATTAGATAAACTCCCGTCAGCATCAGCACGATTTGTTACTTGGAATGGTGTAACCAGCCAAGCTAATACTGAGCGACTGATTGACCGCGCTGCCTTTGATGCGGCCATATTAATGGATCTTGCGATTCAAGGTATTCATGTTATCCAAGGTCGTGCGGGTGATGTAACGTCTACACTAGCAGGGCATATAATCAGTGTCGATTCATCAGGACAAAACATACAGCTTGGCGCTGACTTTTTGGTAGAGGCCCGTGGCAGAGCTGCCCCTTCAGCTAAACTCAAGCGCTTGCGCGGTGCTGAAACCGTTTCAATCTTGCAGTATTGGGAAGGCGATCAAGGAGAGCGACAGTCTGCGGTACAAAGCTTTGAAGACGGCTGGGCATGGATGGCGGCTGATGAAAAGGGTAGACGATACTTGCAGCTTACTTTTGATGTTGCCTCATCGATACTTCCTGAAAAATCCCGTTTAGCAGAATTTTGCATTGAAAAACTAACAACCTTAGAGCAGGCGCAGCCTTATCTCGCCAATGCGACGTCTACGGGTGAGATACATGCGCGTACCAGCACACCTATTTTATGTCAGGAAGCCGTAGGTGATAACTGGATTAGAGTAGGTGATGCAGCCATGGCCGTTGATCCGTTATCGGGTAATGGCATATTCCAAGCGCTTTCATCATCACTACAAGCGCCTGCTGTGATTAATACACTGCTACGTGAACCTGAAAAAGCGCAATTAGCTCAGAGGTTTCACCAATTACGTGTAACTGAACTTTTCTTTCGTTTTGCCCGCATTGGCCGAGATTTTTATGCCATGGAAGAACAATGGCTGGATCAGACTTTTTGGGCCTCTCGTGCTCAATGGCCTGATAATCAGCCAATGCATCAGCAATCGGATATAACTCAACTGCTCGTAAAAACACTGCCTGTTGTTAATCAAGGATTGATTGAGGCAGTAAATGTGGTTACGTCGCCAGATCAGCCATTAGGCGTGTGGCACCTTAATGGCGTTCCGCTTGCACCTATTGTAAAGGTATATCAAAGTAGCCCTGATGAGTTAGCAGCAATACAAGAACAATGCTTAGCTATGCAGTTAAATGAGCAGCAACAGAGTCAGGTACTGCATTGGTTAGTGGGGCAGGGTGCCTCTTTTAAAAACAAAGAAAATGAATCTTTGTAAATATTGTTAGGTTTTATTACACAATAGCCCCGCTACATTTTACATCGAGTAGCCGGGCTATTGTGAGAGTTACTGTGTTTGAGAGAATAAAGTCCATTACAAATTATTAATAAACTTCAGCAATTTCTCTCGCTCAGTTTTATCTAATTGCATGTAGTTTTGTTTAGTTGCTTCTGCTTCACCCCCGTGCCACAAAATAGCCTCTTGAATATTACGGGCACGACCATCATGCAAAAAATTGGTATGACCGTTGACGGTCTCAGTGACGCCAATACCCCAGAGGGGGGCTGTACGCCATTCTTGAGCAGTGGCTTCAAAGTCAGGTCGGCCCGATAAGCCTTTTCCCATGTCATGCAGTAACAGATCTGAATAGGGACGGATTAGCTGATTTTCTAGCCGAGATATTTCGTGTTCTCCTGTGACTGCTTGTGATTTATGACACCCTGCGCAACCGGTTGAGTGGAATAGCGTTTCACCTTGCTGAACAGTGGGGTCATCCATATTACGCCGATAGACGACGCCTAATAGCTGTAAATAGGTGGTAACATCTTTAAGTTGATCAGGTCGTAATTCAAATTCTTTGCTATCAAAGGTGGCGAGACAATTAAGTTGTTCTGGTTCGCAATTTTGCCGCGATTTATGTGCGAGGTTTTGATCATCATGGCGATAAAGAAATAACTCATTGTTAATCCCCATGTCATTAAAGGCAGCAATGGCAGATTGTTGGCGAATATCAAACGCATTAGCCTTCCAAGAAAAGCGCCCGAGTATTTTTCCACCGCGTTCCAAATCCCATACATAATTAGGGCGCCCTGAAATACCATCCCCATTTTTATCATCTGGGTCGGCCCATTCTAAAATGGTTTTTTCAGGAATAGCTTCAAGTAGACCTAATCCGAATACGGGGGGCGCTAGTCGCATTTCATATTGTGTGTTGTCAGGAAGCGGCCCGTAAGCTAGGTTGCTTAGTAAGAACCTTGGCTTGCGTAGGCTATAACGTTCGCCATCAGGAAAGTGCCCGTAGGTCTCATTCCACTTCACACGGACGGTCGCTTCTGGTTTGACGCCTTCAATCGACCTATCACTGATTTGCGCTCCATAACCAGGAGGCGACAATGGCTCACCATAAGGTCCTATTCCAGGAACAGACACTCGCACAAACCCTCCGATAATGGGCTCATTTTCATCTGTTGGTGGTTGAGCCCGTCCGTCGCCTTGGTGGCAAGACTCACATGAAGTGTTGTTAAATAGCGGGCCTAGGCCGTCGGCATCTCTTCGCCAACCTGATTTAATTGCAGGGGTAAAGGATCTTTCAAAAATACCGTCGCCGCGATCAAAAGCGGCAGATAAACCCCATGACAAATTGGGTGCTTCTTGCTCAAAGGCTTTTTCAGCAGAATGAAAATGCGTTAGATCACCACCGCTGAGACTAGCAGGCAATTCTTTAGATAAATAATCCATTTTGGCTTCACCGTAACCATTATAGGGTAACCAAAATGACTGGTAAGCTTGATAAGCCAGTGCGCCAATAGCCAGTGTAAGAACAGTAAACCCGGCTTTAAGCAAAGAGGTAAAGGCGGGTGTTTGATGGCTGCTTAAATCAGACATTATTAGCTCTCATTTTGTGTTACCAAAGTAGCACCATCGCCAATCCGGCTTGATTGATTTCTCGTTAACCACAACCGTAATGCGAGAAGTAATACAGCTACAATCGCTAACCAGCATCCATAGCCGATTAGTAAAGTAGAGTAGGTTGATTCTGTTTCAATCCAAACAGAGAAGAAAAAGTAGGCATACCACGAGCCACCAGCAAATACGGGGCCCAACCACATACTGATCCAGCGTTTTTGCATGGAAATCGCATTAATACAGATGACACTGAAAATAGTAAGGCGCATTAATAGCTCTGGATTATCAGTCCAGTAGATGAAGTTATTAACGTGATAGTTGTAAATAAAAGTAGTGAATTCGGATAGGCAAACAAGTGCCATCCCGATTCTGAGAACGGTATAGACAATATGCATCATCTGGTTTTCGGCTTTGATAGTGACGCCTTTGTTAACCACATAGAAATAGAATGTCATTGCTAGGCTGGAGACGCCTAAACAGAGCCCAACTGTCCAAAATCGGAAAAGTTGCGAAAGGTAAAGCAGTTCGAGTTCAGTCATATTATTTGCTTATGAAAATGATAGTGCGAATTATTATCATTAATAATAAGGTTTTATTCAATAGTTAATATTTATATCTATATAAATATTGATGAGTGGGGGAATTTATCGTAAGCAGATAAAAAAAGCGGTGAGCACTTTGTCATGCTCTGGGATACAGGATTACAACGTCAATTTTATAAAGTGATGGTTATCTGGGAAAGTTGTCTTTTAGACGCGCAGTAGTTTCGGCAAACTTACCTTCCTAGCACTATACTATATGTTCGTTTACTCATATATGAACACTACATAGACTGCGTGTCGTAGGTATGTGACATATGAAAAGGAGTTTATATGGCTTGGTCAGCATTATTTGAAATAAAATCTATTACAAGGTTGCTCGTCATCGGGTTCCTTGTAATGATTTCATTGATGGTGTTGTTTGCCAGTATATCGCTACAAGAGAATAGAAAAACTGCTGAATTGAGCGACAAAATATATCAACATCCGTTCTCAGTTACCAATGCTGTGTTAGAAGCAAATTCTGACATTATAGCCATGCATCGATATATGAAAGATGTAGTGTTAGCGACCAATGAAGACGAGTTAGCGCGGGCTATTGTGCTTGTAGAACAACATGAGAAAGCAGTTTACGGCCATTTTGAATTAATCAAAGAACGCTTTCTCGGTGAGAAAGAAACAGTCAATGCTGCTTTCTCTGCATTTGTTGATTGGAAAATGATTCGTACTGAGGTTGTTACGTTACACAATAATAACCAACACGAAAAGGCTGTAGCCATTACCATGGGAAAGGGTGCAAAACACGTAGAATTGCTAACCCAAAGAATGGATGTAATGATTGATTTTGCTCGAAATAAGGCTTTAGAGTTTAAGATCAACAGTCAGAAAGCGTATGAAAAAAGTGTCTCATACCTCTACTTTTTGATCGTGTTTATCATTCTTTCAAGTGTAGCTACTGCATTTTTTGTGATCACTCAGGTAAGAAAAGTTGAGCAAGCTCGAAAAGAGAATGAAGAACGCTTTGAAGGCCTTTTTAGCAACTCTGAAATTTCTATTTGGAGTGAAGATTTTTCATCTGTTCAGCTTGTTTTAAATAGTCTCAAAGATACGGGAATAAGCGACTTAAAACAGTACTTGCAGCAAAATATGCCACTAGTCAGAGAGCTGGCAGGAAAAGTTGAAGTTAATTATGTCAATAATGCAACGCTAAAACTATTTGGTGTAAAAACTAAAGATGAGTTTATGAGCAAAATTGACAGAACCTTTGGCTCTAATGCGATTGAAGTATTCATTGATGAGCTATGCGCTATTTGGGATAAGCAGGAAACGTTTCAATCCGAGGTGAATTTTAACACTATCGATGGTAAAGAATTTAGCGCTTTCATTACCTTTCGAATTCCGAAAAAAGAAAGTGATTTTCTAAATATTCCTGTCAGCATTGTTGATATCACAGCTCAAGTTGAATCTCAAAAGCTCGCTGAGCAAGAGCAGCAACGCTTCCGTGACATGGTTAATGCTACCGACGGAATTGTTTGGGAAGCCGACGCTAAAACGTTCACTTTTACCTTCATTAGCGATCAAGCAGAACGCTTGTTGGGCTACTCGAAAAATGACTGGTACCAACCAGGATTTTGGGTTAGCCACCTCCACCCGGAAGATAAAACATGGGCGCCTAATTACTGTGCCTCATGTACCAATAAGATTGAACCTCATAATTTTAAATATCGCTTCATTACAGCCAAAGGGGATATTGTTTGGTTGCATGATTTGGTTACAGTCGTTACCGAAAATGGGGAACCGCGTTGGTTACGTGGGATCATGGTTGATATCACCGCGCAAAAGCAAACAGAGCAGTTAATTCGCGAAGAGCGTGACCGAAGTCAACTGTATCTAGACACGGTACAGTCGTTAATGGTGGCGCTGGATACGGATGGAAATATTACGATGGTTAACGGTTTTGGTTGCGAAATTCTTGGCTACCATGAGCAAGATTTACTGGGTAAGAATTGGTTTAGTACGTGCCTTCCTCCCTCGGCTGACTCAGAAACCGTTCATTCTTACTTTGATAGCTTAATTGCCGAAACTAATCGAATTCATTCGTATTTGGAGAGTGAGATCCTCAAAGCTGATGGTAGTCGACGATTGATTGCTTGGCGAAATTCGTTACTTTACGATGACCAACATCAGATATGTGGATCGCTCAGTTCAGGAGAAGATATTACTGAGCGTAAAGCTGCAGAACGGGAGATACATAACCTTGCATTCTATGATGTTCTAACGGGATTGCCCAATCGTCGGTTGCTCATGGATAGGTTGCAACAGAGTATGGCAGAAGGTGAACGTAGTGAAAATTATAAAGCACTATTATTCATGGACTTGGATAACTTCAAAAACCTCAACGATACTCTAGGGCATGACCTAGGAGATCAACTTCTGATAGAAACGGCTAGACGCATTCAGCGCTCTATTCGTGCTGTCGATACTGTCTCTAGACATGGAGGTGATGAATTTATCGTGCTATTAGAGCAGCTGGGCAGTGATTTAGAAGCTGCAGCCCAGCGTGCAAGAACAGTTGCTGAGAAAATTCTTGATCAACACCACTTGCCGTATGAGCTAAGTAATCAAATTTACCAAGGGTCGATTAGTATCGGCATTACTCTATACCGAGGAGAGCATCACGGTCACGATGAGTTGATGAAGCGTGCTGATCTGGCGATGTATCAAGCTAAAAAGGCGGGGCGTAACTGCTTTTGTTTCTTTGACCCAGAAATGCAAACGACTATTTCTTTACACACAGCGATGGAGCATGACCTTCGCAAAGCGATTGATGAGGAAGAATTTGAGCTTTTTTATCAACCTCAGGTCGATACTGAAGGTTATTGTGTGGGGGTAGAAGCATTGATTCGATGGCATTCGCCTGAGCATGGTTTTACTCCCCCCGCAGAATTTATTCCAGTAGCAGAAGATAGTCAGCTGATTCTGCCTATTGGCCGATGGGTAATCAAACAGGCTTGTAATCAATTGCTTCAGTGGCAAAAAAGCCCTTCCACTGACCAACTTACCTTAGCGGTCAACGTCAGCGCCGTGCAGTTTAAACAAGATGACTTTACCCAGCAAGTCACTGAATTGGTTTTGGCTTCGGGGATAAACGCTACTCGTCTTAAACTTGAGATTACTGAGAGTATGCTGATGGAGGATATGGATGCTGTTATCTGTAAAATGACTGAGCTTAAACGACTTGGCATCTCATTCTCGCTGGATGACTTTGGCACCGGCTATTCTTCGCTTTCCTATGTGAAGCTCCTACCATTGGACCAGCTTAAGATTGATCAAACTTTTGTCCGAGATATTCTAGTCGACCCCAACGATGCCGCTATTTGCAAAGCGGTGATTGCTCTTGGCAAAAGCCTAGGCTTGCATACGATTGCTGAAGGTGTTGAGCAGCCTTTACAGTGGGCAATATTGCATGATTCAGGCTGTGAAGGTGCTCAAGGGTATCTTTACGCTCGCCCTATGGCGATTGATGATTTTATGAAATGGCATAAAACACATATGAATAAATTTAGAGTAATAGCATAGGTATGACAACATAATCACCTTGATGTCGTATCAATGGCTAACTCGCCTACTGAGTAATCTGCTATCCTGTATGCAGGGATGTTCTGGGATAGTCGATGCGCGGATGGCTCATTTTCGACAAACAACGGTTGGTTGGTCAGTTTTGTAGTACTGCTGGACGCCCTGTACTTCTTTTATTTCCCAGAACCAGAAAATTCGGATGTGCTGCTTTTTATAAGCAGTGTAGATAAGGATATTATCGAGGCGCTTTAGGCGTAGTTTTTATCAGAGAAAACTCTGATTTCATGTCTAAAATACACGAAAATATTGAGTGGAATTACCACAGTATTAACTATGAAAATTAATCTGAATAAATTACCTAGAAATAGACTACGACTGCTGTCTCGAACATTATTTTTTCTGCTGTTTTTGATAGCGCCTGCACTGGATATATTTCGCTTTGACCTTACCATCGGTAATTTTATTATTTTTGGTCAGCATTGGACGCTGGGACTTGAGTCATTCCAACAAGGAAATGGTGATTTCTTGGCAGTCAGTATAAACATTTTACTGATGATTTTTCTGCCGGCGACGCTATTTATTTCAATTACTATGTTGCTCATCTGGCGATTTGGGCGAATCTACTGTGGATGGCTCTGTCCTCATTTTTCAGTGGTTGAAATGATAAATCAGCTCATGCTAAAAAATCTAAACAGAGTTACTTTGTGGGAGTCCGCTTCAGCTAAGCCTAAAAGTGTAATTTCTTGGCTGCTAGTGCTGTGTGTCAGTATGACCATTGCCTTTATTTGGGCCTTCAGCTTGTTAACCTATATGCTTCCCCCCAAAGAAGTACTATTTAATTTACTCGCACTACAGCTTTCTATGTCATCCAGTATTTTTCTTATGGTCGCCACTTTGGTGTTTACCATTGATTTTGTTTTTGCACGGCACTTGTTCTGTAAATACGGCTGTGCTCTAGGGCTTTTTCAAAGCATTATTTGGATGGCTAATTCTAAGGCCATGGTTGTTAGCTTCGATAAAAAACGAGCGAGTCTTTGTAAAGACTGTGATCGAGAGTGTGATAAAGCCTGCCCTATGCGACTGCCGCCCCGTAACATTAAAAGAGCTAAATTCACCTGCACTCAATGTGGGCAGTGCCTAAATGCTTGTGACCGAGTGCAGCAAGATAATCCGGATGGAGCATTGATCCGCTGGGTTAGCAATGAACCGGAGCAATTAGCAGGTCGCAAAGTCACTGAAGACAGGGATTGACCATTACATCATCAGTATATTTATAATTCTATGTTAGACGATTAATCTATTCCCGCAGCGCTTTTCTCGCATGTTTTTCAGTGGCTAGTGAAAAACCCATGTGCTCCTTCCGGGTAACTCCGGTGAGTTGCCTGCTCTATCAGCCCTTCCTTAGCGTACTTAATCAATAGTCTTTAGTAGATTTGATATAAATCAGTGTGCTTAATCATATCAAGAGTAAATTGGGTGTTGTTAAGTTAAATCTACATTAGG
Source organism: Neptunomonas sp. (assembly GCF_016744175.1). GTDB lineage: Bacteria > Pseudomonadota > Gammaproteobacteria > Pseudomonadales > Balneatricaceae > Neptunomonas. The sequence continues at coordinate 121,130 of NZ_JADGEV010000003.1, forward strand.
GGTGACTTATGAAAAAGCTACTTTTTGCTAGTTCGCTAATGGCTTTCACAATTGTTTTTTTGCCAATGACCGCGAATTCATCCTCAATTCCTGATCGAGGCCCCATATCATTTTCTGCATATGATACAAATGGCGACGGGTTAATTAGTGAGAAAGAGTTTATAGAAACTCGTTCAGAACGGGTCTCAAAGCAAGCTTCGCAAGGTATGCCAATGCGAGGAGCTTTGAGTGCACCCTCTTTTTCGGCATTTGATATAAATCAGGATGGTACTTTAACAAACGAAGAGCTCTCAAAAGGGCAAAAAACTCAGATGGAAAAGCGGCGCAGTATGGGAATGGGGCTAGGCAGTGGAATGAATAAAGGCATCGGAATGGAAAGAAACATGCCCAGCTTCTCTGAGTTTGATTTGAATGGCGACGGAAAAATACTTGAAAGGGAATTAAACGAAGCGAGAAGTAAAAGAATCAGTGAAAGAGCGCAGCAAGGTTATCAGATGAGAAATCTTAGTAATGCCTCTTCTTTTACTGATATAGATGCAAATGCAGATGGACACATTAGTGGAGAAGAATTTACAGCACACCAAGCTCAGAGTCGCGAGAAAAGAACTCAATAAGTGCTGATAAAAAATCTGTTAAAGGTTTTAGAATCTAACAAAATACAGTTGGCTGTTGTTCGTATCTCCCGAATAATGGTCAATTGTAATTAGCTGTTTAAAACTGTATCAAAACGTAAAATCGATATTTATAGTCTTCAGAGTTTGGGCTAGTTGCTCAAATACCAACTGGCGTAACCACATATGCCCGGGCTCTTTTTTGTATCGCTCATGCCAAATAATGGAATAGGTAAAGTCATCTTGCTCCATTGGGAAGGGTAATATTTTCAGTTGATACTGGGCAGCAAAACTTTTTGCTAATCCGTAGGGTACCGTCAATAGCAGGTCACTTTGAGCAACCAGTGCCAATGCGGCGACGAAGTGAGGTACTCTTAGTGCGATATGGCGTTTTAGGCCTTGTTGTTCGAGTAGATAATCAATCGCCCCTTTACGAGAACCGCCCATGGTAATTAAGGCATGCGGGTGGCTTGCATAACTGTCTAAATCCAGCCCTTGTGCGATGAGAGGGTGGCCTTCACGTACGACACAAACAAACCGGTCACTGCCGACCCCGCGCCCGTGAATGGCGGCGGGGACATTGGCAACAGTGCAGGTTGCTAGGTCTATATCTTGTTGGTCTAGCTGCTGCAACAAGCTCTCATGCCAGGGAATGATCTCAAGGCTTACCTGAGGTGCTTCTATTCTCAGACGCTTTATTACCGAAGGTAATAATACTTGAGCGCCATAGTCTGTCGTTGCAAGTTTAAAGTTATTAGTCGCCTTGGCAGGAAGAAAAGTAGCAGGCTCAATTAGTTGACTAAGATCTTGCAATGACTGCCGCAAGTGAAGCGCCAAAGCCTCTGCTCGGGGGGTAGGAGCCAATCCTTTAGGAGTTCGTGTAAACAGCGGGTCGTTAAACAATTGGCGTAACCGAGCCAAATTACGGCTAATGGCCGGTTGGGTTAAGTTCAAACGCCCTGCGGCACGGGTGACATTACGCTCTTCCAACAACACCTGAAAAACCGGTAGCAGGTTCAAATCAGCAGAAGAAAGACCAGAGAGATTCAATGTTGTGGTACCTATGTGTATAAATAAAAATTATAACAACTATACTCGCAATACATTGGATTCATAACACTTTACTGGAATAGAATACTGGCCTGGTAACTGGTTACGCTTAATTAAGAGCTTTCAATAGTCATTGCAGCTAACGAAAAAAGTTACCTTATAAGCCTGCCGGTATCGGTCGATCCTTTACACGCCAAGACAATAACCCTTAGGTGAATGTCCGTTTATGACTGATTTTTCCCGTAGTATGTTTCAAGCGCTTTCCGCTTATTTAATTTGGGGTTGTTTTGCCCTGTTTTTTCACCAGTTACAACACATCCCCCCCATAGAAGTGCTGTTGCACCGTCTTGTTTGGGCTTTTGTGTTTGTTGCTGTAGTGCTTACTCTAAGCCGCCGTTGGGGTCATGTACGTGATGCGCTAGGGAAACCGACATTAGTCTTACAGCTATTTGCATCGTCGTTATTAATAGCCAGCAATTGGATTGTCTACATCTGGTCCGTTGGTATTGGTGATGCGGTGGGTGCCAGTTTAGGGTACTTCATCAGCCCGTTGGTTGGGATTGCTTTAGGTGTTTGGGTGCTCAAGGAGCGTATACTACCCTATCAAACGATTGCTCTGATCCTTGCTGTAGTTGGGGTGAGTTATAAGATTTTTGGCACTCAAGAAATCCCTTGGGCTTCTCTGGCTTTAGCTGTTTCATTTGGTCTGTATGGCCTCATCCGCAAACAAACTTCCGTTGATACAGTCACCGGATTGATGATAGAGAGCCTGTTGTTGCTTCCTTTTGCATTGGGCTATTGGTTGTGGATTGCGTGGAATGGAGAACAACATTTTAGCCTGTCCATTGATGGTTTGTTACTGGTCTCTGCAGGCGTTATGACGGCACTACCGTTGCTGGCCTATGCTTCAGCCGCGCGTCATCTAAGTCTAGTTATTCTTGGATTCATGCTCTACTTGGCACCCTCATTACAGCTGCTTACAGGGGTTTTTATCCTTGGAGAACCTTTCGATGTCCATCAACAGATCACTTTCAGTTTTATCTTTGCGGGGTTAATCGTCTTAACAGGCGGAGCCATACTTCGACATCATAGGGCTACAGGTAAGTAATCAATGCTCCTATCAAAAACCCACCTTTGTGTGGGTTCTTTCTATTAGATTCAGATTGTAACGATAATTTCATCGCTCATAAGATAAAGTATTCATCGCCTGTTTTCTGAAATGCACTGCTTGTTGTGTGTTACAAAATATAACTAAAAGTTATGCATCAAACTCTTAATGAAGGGTTGTCATAAAAATATCTTTTAGTTGTCTTCGTTCGTTCATATTCCCTGTTTATGCTTTTCGCCAATGATTTGAATAATGCTTTGCCGGCATGACAGTGCCGGTAATTGATCTGGCGGGATGATATGTCGAATAAAGTAATACTGGTCGTTCTTGATGGGCTTGAGTACAACACGGCTGCACAGTGCATGGGCTTTTTACATGCGTTAAAAGAGCAAGGCAAGGCAACACTGTATAAATTGCAATGTGAGCTTCCATCGATGTCTCGGCCACTATACGAGACCATCTTAACGGGCACTTTGCCCATTCAAAGCGGCATTGTACATAATCATGTCGTGCGCAATTCTACTCAAACCAGTGTCTTTAGTTTGGCGCGGGAAAACAGTTTAACGACGGCAGCTGCGGCCTATCATTGGTTTAGTGAGTTATATAACTGTGCTCCTTATGATGCGGCCAGGGATCGTTATACCGAAGCGCCCGAGCAGCTGATCCAATACGGCTGCTTCTACCATCAGGACCATTATCCTGATAGCCATTTATACCTCGATGCTGAATGGCTGCGACGTAAATACGATCCAGATTTTTTGTTAGTCCACCCGATGAATATTGATGATGCAGGGCATCGTGCTGGGTTTGATAGTGCACATTATCGTAATACTGCTCGCCATTCCGATATGTCGCTGTCTTATCACCTACCCGAGTGGATAGCGGCGGGTTATCAAATTTTGATTACTGCTGATCATGGTATGAACAGTGATAAAAGCCATGGGGGAACCTTACCCGAAGAGCGTGATATTCCTCTCTTTGTTATCGGCGAGCGATTCTCCCATCAAACTGACTGCTCACCTGCGCAAACTGAAATCTGCGGTGTTGTGTGTGAGCTTTTAGGAATACAAAACCACGCTAAGCCTGTAGCGAACGGTTTGTTATGTGAAGGTCTAAGTGAGCAGCTCTCTTATAAAGGGGCAGCATAATGGCGTTAGCAATTTTTGACCTAGATGAAACTTTAGTGGCGGGAGATAGCTGCTCGCTATTTTGTCAGTTCTTGTTAACAGAGGGCTTGGTGGGCAGTGAGTTTGTAGAACGTGATCAGCAAATGATGGCTTTGTATAACGCAGAAGCACTCGTGTTAGATGATTACATCGGCTTTTTTATTGAGCCACTGCGCCATTTAAGCATCGCCACCATCAACGAGATGATGCCGCGCTTTGTTGAGCAATATATTGCTCCTCGTATATATTCTGAAGCGCATCAAATGTTAGAGAGTCAGTTTGCGATAGGCAATCGCTCACTGATTGTTTCAGCAACCGCTGAGTTTATTGTTAATGCTGTTGCGCACCACTTGGGCGTCTCAGATGTTTTAGCCATTCGCTTAGCGAGTGAGCAGGGTTTTTACACAGGCAAGATTGACGGTGTTCCAACCTTTAGAAGCGGCAAGGTGACTCGGTTGCATAGCTGGTTAATCGAACATGATGAAACCTTAGAAGGTGCTCAGTTCTACAGCGATTCTATTAATGACCTTCCCTTGTTAGAGCAGGTTGACTACCCAATAGCAACAAACCCAGACAAACAGCTTTTGCAGATAGCAACACAACGCAACTGGTCAGTTCTTAACTGGACTGCGTTTCGACCTAGTGATTTATGCAGTGACTCATTTAATGATCAATCCGTTCAAAACTCAACCATTCAGGAAGTAACCCATGTCTAAATTTCTGATCGCCAGTGCAGTAGCACTTATCTCAGGTAATGCAGTAGCGGCGTGTCCGGCTGTTGTCGGTGCTGATGCAGGTGGAACTTATCCTCATATATTTGAAAAGGCTGAATTTGAAAGTCTACATGGCTGCCAGATGAGCTTTAATGAGAACCCGGTTATAAAAGCGCTTAATAGCCGTATAGCCGGTAATTCAGAGCTACTTTCGCTAGCTAAGCGCATACCAGAAGAGCCATTGGTGATTGCGCCGTACCAGAGTATTGGTCTGTATGGTGGTGTGCTGGATGGTATTTCTAAAGCGACAGAATCAGGTACCTCTGATCTGTTGTCGGTTCGCCATGTGAACCTAGTACGTTTTAGTGATGATTTGGCAACGGTCGTGCCAAACGTGGCTAAGTCTTGGAAATGGAACAGTGACTTTACGGTGCTTAAGGTTAATCTACGCAAAGGCCATAAGTGGTCAGATGGTCGCCCCTTCACAGCCGAAGATATTGCTTTCTGGTACAACAACATGCTGATGGATAGCAATATTATCGAGAAGCCAAAAGATCGTTTCTTGTCTGCGGGTAAAGCGATAAAAGTTGATGTATTGAATGAAACAACCGTGCAGTTCACTATGAACAAACCTGCGCCGGGCTTTTTGGATAACTTTGCTCAAGATTACGCTCAACCGTTTCAGCCTAAGCATCTGCTAGCTCAGTTCCACCCTATGCTGAATAAAGACGCTGATAAAAAAGCCCAAGAACTAGGCTTTGATAATGGCTATGCGGTTATTAACTTCTACTACGGCCAGTCTGATTGGAAAGATATTCCAACGCCTTTGTTAAAAGACAAAGCCGCTTCGGACCGCTTAGTTAAAGCCGGTTTAACGGCAATTATGCCATCTTTGGAATCTCATTTGGTGGTGGAAGAGTCGTTGGAAGGGCGCCGCTTAGTGGCTAACCCATACTTCTTCCAAATCGATACGGCGGGTAACCAACTGCCTTATATTAACGAGATTAAAGAAGTTTTCATCGGTGATGAAGATATCCAAACCGCTAAGCTCATTGCTGGCGAAGTGGATTACAAAGCTCAGGCCGTTAATTTGCCGCAGACTCCTGTATTGCTAGAAAACAAGGGGCAGGGCAAGTACGAAATTGCACTGCGTCCAACCATCGCTCAAACCACATTTGCCTTCAACCTGACCGATAAAGATGAAGAGAAGCGTGCGGTATTTAACAATATTAATTTCCGTCGTGCTATGTCGGTAGCGATGAACCGCGACCAGATTAACGAAGTGGCTTACTTCGGTTTGGGTAAACCAATGCAGTACACCGGTTTTGATGCAGATACCACGCCGTTTGTTACCGACGCATTGCAGAAAAGCTGGACGCAGTTTGATCCAAAAATGGCCGCTGAATTGTTGGATAAAGCCGGTGTTATTGATAAAAACAATGATGGTGTACGTGATCTTCCTTCAGGTAAAAAGCTTGAGTTAAACATTCAATATGCAACTCAGGGGACGCCAACTGAGTTGGTCGAAATCATTGCCAATAACTGGACGGATGTCGGTGTAAAAACCACCATCAAAGAAGTAACTTCTGATGAGTACCGTAACTCGCAAACGGCTAATGATCTGAGTGTACTTAGCTGGGTAATGGGGCGTCCGTTGTCAAATATTGCCAGCAACACCGAAACGCTGGTTCCTCCTTATGGCGGCTTTTTTGATTTGCGTACTGGCATGTTGTGGGCACAGCACCGTGACACTAATGGTGCAGAAGGTGTAGCACCGCCAGCAACCGTTGCGCAGATGCAGAAGTTGGCTGCTCGCTTTGTAACACTCAAAGCAGGTACGCCAGAATCTAACGAGCTAGGTGCAGAGATTGCTAAACGTGTGGTTGATGACCTGTTCATTATCGGTACGGTTAAAGCAGTCTCCCCTGTTTATCGTAGCCGCTCTTTGGGCAACTTTGCCGTACCTAAAACGTCCTCATATGAGTTCTATCGTATGTATCCATACCTTGCTACCCAGTGGTTCTTAGGTAACGAAGATATGGTTAATAACTAATCGTTTGAAAGGTTAGAAAAGGGAGAGGCGCTGTCTCTCCCTTTTAGTGTGTGAAGCTATTTTAGTTATCCGAGTTTGCTAACCCTATTCCAGGGTTATGCCCTATACAGACCAAGGTTATAAGTGGCATAGGGTTAACAAGTTATGTTTATGGAGTCCGGTTGTGGTTGCCGATTTTTTTACCAACACTTGGTTGTTGTGGGTTCTACTCAGTGTGGCTGGATTTTTGTTTTGGCGTAGCCGTAGCAGCCAGTACTTTCATTATGTGCTTAACCGTTACCTGCTGGCGTTAATGACACTACTGATCGTGAGCGGCATTGTTTTTTCATTGATGGAAGTCTTACCCGGTGATTGTGCTGAAAAGTACATTGCTTACAAAAACACTCAGGGCGAAATTATCACACAAGCCGATATTGCTGCTGAAAGATCACGTATGGGTTTGGACCGCTCATTAGTGGTTCGCTGGAGCAGTTGGATTACGGATTTAACATTAAGAGGTGATCTAGGTTTTAGTTGTGCCAAGCGCCAGTCAGTAAATATAGCGCTGGGCGATCGCTTCTGGATGAGCTTTGGGTTTTGTATTGCCGGTTTAGTTTTTGCTTATTTGATTGCAGTCCCTTTTGGCATTCTCTCGGCTTATATGATCAATAAACCGTGGTTAGATACGAACCCGCAGCATAGCCAAAAGCAACGCCTGATTAACTCTCTTGGTTTGAGCTTTAACAAGTTGTTAGATCTTAAGCTACGCGTTATCAGCTATCTGGGGCTGGCATTACCTAATTTTTTATTAGCGTTGAGTATTATTTTACTTTACGTATTTGCAGGTGAGCCTGTACCTACTGGTTTGTTCTCTGATCAATGGAGTAATGAGCCTTGGTTTGCTGAGAGTGGTTTTCAGTACGCTAAGTTAACTGATTTTCTGAGCCATATCTGGCTGCCCATTTTTGTTATTGGCTGGGCTGCAACCGCACTTCAATTACAAACGGTGCGCGCTTTAGTCGTCGATGAATCTAATAAGCTTTATGTTGATGCTGCCCGTGCTCGTGGTGTGCATGGTATGAGCTTATGGGCGGGTTACCCGGTGCGTCATTCAATTAGCCCGTTGTTTAACAGTATCGGCTTCGATTTTCAGCGGGTGTTTAATGATCTACCCATCGTAGCGGTAGTTATCGGCCTTACTGACTCAGCAGCATTATTGATTGAAGCATTGGCCATGACGAATGATCAGGAGATGGCCGCAGCGATTCTCTTTTTGGTGGCTCTGGTTGTTATCTCAATGAATTTTATTACTGATATTGTTCTGGCGGCGATCGATCCGCGAGTCCGTAAGAGTGTACTTGGATAGATTATGATGAGCAGTGTATTGGCCCGCTTTGGGCAAAAAGCTAAAACATCGCAAGATGAGTCTTATTATACCGCGGGCCAGTTAGCGCTGATTAAAGCACGTTTTACGCGCAAGGCAAGCGGAGTCGTCGCGGGTTGGATATTGGTATCTATCGTTTTGATGGGTTTCTTTGCACCGTTTTTCTCTCCGGTAGACCCGACCATTCGTGGAGCAGATGCGGAGTACCGACGAGGAGCACCGCAGGCTTTTTTCTTTTGGGATGCGCAGGGTGTTTCTTTACGTCCATTTACTTATACATATAGCAAAAGTAAACCCAAAATTGATTTTCAAGCACTGGCAGCTAGTGGTGGTTTGGATGCACTCGATGCACTTACTTCCAGTGGTGCGCTGAGCTCCTCCTCACAGAACAAATATAACGTGGACAGGGATAAACGACGTTACGTGCAGTTCTTTATTAAAGGTTGGGAATACAGCCTGATTGATTTCAGTATGGCGGGTCTAGATTTGGATCTTCGATGGGATCGACACTTGTTTGGTGTTGAACAGGGCGATATTCATCTAATGGGCACGGATGAAGATGGCAAAGATGTATTTAGCCGTACCCTACATGCGGTGTGGGTAACGGTGAGTATTGCCGTGGTTGCTTTGATCGTTAAGTTGTTTACATCCTTACTGATAGGTGGCGTAAGTGGCTATTTTGGCGGACGAGTTGATGCGGTGCTGATGAGCTTCACTGAAGCGGTTCGTGTTATCCCATCGATCCCTGTTTACTTAGCGTGTGCAGTTGCCTTATCAAGTATGGATCTTACCTCTGTACAGCGTTACTTTGCGATTGCTGTGGTTATCGGGGCGCTAGATTTTGCCACGTTAGGGCGGCGTTTGCGCACTCATATTCTAACTGAGCGTAATCAGGACTATGTATTAGCGGCGCAGCTATGTGGTTCCAGCAGCTGGAGGATCATCTGGCGTCATCTAATACCCAGTTTCACGAGTTATATCATCGTCGATACCTTGATCAACTTTCCTTACGTTATCTTGGCAGAAACCAGCCTTAGCTTCTTGGGGTTAGGCTTAACTGAACCGGTTAATAGCTTGGGTGTTTTACTGCAAAAAGCTCAGGACCCAGATATCCAGCAAAACATGATTTGGCAGTTCTTTCCGGTACTTGTTTTTGTGGTGTTAATTATGGCGTTTGTTTTTGTTGGCGACGCTCTGCGCGATGCTGCTGACCCTTATTCGGAGAAGAAGTAAATGATGATTAATAAAAGCATGCACACTAACCTGCTTGAAATTCGCGATCTAAGTATCGACTTCAATACCGATGAAGGTTTAGTTCATGCCGTTGATAATATTAGCCTTAATATTCGCCCGGGTGAGGTGATGGGGCTTGTAGGTGAAAGCGGTTCTGGTAAGTCGATCACCGCGAAAAGTATCATGCAGCTACTGCCGGGTAATGCCATTATTCAGCCTAAGAGCCAGTTGCGGCTTCGTCACGACAACAATGATATCGATATTCTAAAGCTGCGCGGCCGCGACTTACGCAAAGTGCGAGGTGATATGGTTTCAATGATATTCCAAGAGCCGATGGCCAGCTTTGCACCAGCGATTCGTCTCGGTGAACAGATCGTAGAAACCATGCAGATTCATTTGGGTTACAGCCGTGAACAAGCTCGTCGAGAAGGAATAGCCTTGTTTGATCGCGTTGGTATTGTTGATCCTGCCCGACGCTTCGATCAGTACGTGTTTGAGTTATCAGGGGGGATGCGACAGCGCGCCATGATTGCTATGGCGTTATCAACAAAGCCTAAGTTACTGATCGCAGATGAGCCAACCACTGCTTTGGATGTAACGATTCAGGCGCAAGTGTTGGAGTTAATGTTAGAGCTGCGCGAGCAGATGGGCATGGCAATGCTGTTTATTACGCATGATCTGGGCGTTATTTCCAAGATTGCCGATAACGTAACAGTGATGCGTAAAGGCCAAGTGGTCGAGGCGGGCAATGCAGACCAGGTGCTGTATCGTCCTGGGCATCATTACACCCAGCGCTTGTTAGCTGCTTTACCGAATTTGGATAACTTACCTGAAGCGCCAAAGGAGAAACCGCAGGCGCTCCTTAGTATTAATGACCTGTCGGTAAGCTATCCAGTGGCAGGAAACAGCCGTAAACAAGAGATGTTCACAGCGGTAAAAAACATCTCGTTGGATCTGCCTGAAGGGCAAATTATTGGTTTGGTAGGTGAGAGTGGTTCGGGTAAGACCTCTTTAGGTAAAGCACTCTTGGGAGCTGCGCCTATTAGTGAGGGAAGTGTTAAATATCACGGCACTAAAAAGAAAGTGCATTTTGGCGCAAGTAAACGCCTTAAGCGTAAACGTTTATCCAAAACAGCACAGATGGTGTTCCAAGACCCTCATAGTTCGCTGAATCCAAGAATGACGATTCGGGATATTATCGCAGAGCCGTTGGAAGCTATGAAGTTAACCTCCAGTAGAGAAGAAACCGACCAGCGTGTAATAGACATGGCTAAACGCTGCCATATTGACGTTGAGCATTTACGGCGTTTTCCGCATGCCTTCTCAGGTGGACAAAGACAGCGGATTAGTATTGCTCGAGCGTTGGTATGCAGGCCAAAATTTATTGTGGCTGACGAATCAGTAGCGGCATTGGATGTTTCTATTCAGGCCGAAATCCTTGCTCTATTAAAAGAGTTAAGAGCTGAGCTAGGTCTCACTATTTTGTTTATCTCACACGACCTTAGCGTGATTGCTAACTTATGTGATTGGGTGTGTGTGATGAAAGATGGTGGGATGGTTGAGGAGGGTACGGTTAGGCAGATATTTCTTAAACCTCAGCAGCCGTATACTCAAAAGCTAATCGCTTCAATTCCACTTTTGGAGCCGTCGCAGCCGCGGGTTGAGCACTTGCCAGAGTCTACAGAAATTTTTGCTGTTCAGCAGGAGCCTTTAATAAAAGGGCCTATAAGGGGACACATAACAGAGGCTTCAATACGGTTTCACACTGAAGAGTTACGCTGCTAAGGCACTTCTATGGATTATTCATTAGCAGAAGTTCGTGCTTACAATGCAGCGATCAAATGCGGGAATTTCACGCGGGCAGCACAACAGCTGTCCGTTAGCCAGCCGGCTATTACAGCGCAAATTCGCAAGCTAGAATCGCGCTTCGAAGCACCATTGTTAGAGCGTTTCAGCCGTGGCTTGAGGCCGACTGAACTGGGTAAACGTCTGTATCAAATAACGTGTCAGTACAGTGATTTACAAGGAGCGATAGAGGCACTGGCTAATCCTGAAATGACACCGGGCAATATGACACTACGAGTGGCTACATCATCACCCTTAGTCTTCATGCCTTTAATTGCACAATTTCATCAGCGCTTCCCAGATATCACCTTGAAAATAACCTCTGTGACTACGTTGCTATGCAAACAGATGGTACTTAACCGTGAAGTCGATATTGGCCTTTTCCCTTCTGTTGAATTGGAGGCAGGGCTTTCAAGATTAGCTTATTCATCTCATCGTTTGGTGGCTGTTTTGAAATCTAGTCATCCTTATGCGGTACAAAAAAGTATTAATGTGATGCAATTAAGAGGTGAGCCGCTAATTTTTTATAAGCCTGAAGCCTGTACTCAACAGTTACTAAATGATCTCTTTTATCGCTCTAACATAAATGTAAACGCTAATGTCATGGTCGATGGTCGTCTTGATATGTGTGAGGCTGTTGCTTATGGTTTGGGTATCGGTTTTGCGTTAGAGCAAGACATTCGACCCGATGATCGTCTCTGTACAGTGGCGGTTACTGAGGCGTCTGAGCATGTATTAGAACATGTTGTTTGGCAGAAAAATCGCAGTGCTTTACCAGGGGTTAGAGACTTCATCCAGTTGACGTTAGAAAGCAGCAACGAGGTATCGCAGTGAGGTATGCGTCAGGCTACAGTGTCATTAAAAATGGTAAAACATAACGTGTTTTTCGAGTGTGTTATCAGCCCAGAAATCAGTATATGCTAGGGTGAATACGGTTATTTGAGCAAAGAGGCTTCTTTAACGAAGCTAAAGAAACATGAAAACACTATTAATCGTTGCACATGCTCCCTCTGACAATACTCGCTTAATGGTGGAGGCCGTTTTAAAAGGTGCGCAGCATCCAGATATTGAGCAGGTACAAACTCGCTGGATTCCACCACTGGAAACCACGCCTGAAGATGTTTTAGCGTGTGATGCTATTATTTTAGGTACGACAGAAAACCTAGGTTATATGAGTGGTGCTTTAAAAGATTTTTTTGATCGCTGTTATTACCCTTGCTTAGAGGTAAAGCAGGGCTTGCCATGTGCGCTATATGTGCGGGCAGGAAATGATGGTACAGGTACTTGCCGGGCTGTCGAAACTATCTGCACGGGTTTGCGTTGGAACTGGATTCAAGCACCTTTAGTGTGCCGCGGAGACTGGCAAGTATCATTTTTAGAGCAGTGTGAAGAGCTAGGCATGACCATGGCGGCAGGCCTTGATGTTGGTATTTATTAAGGGGCTTAAGCGTTATTCGAAGCCCTCCGTTGTAAGCAGAGTACGGCTTGGGCTTAATAGATGTTCTCTAATAAGTTCTCTTGCTTTACCCGCATCATGATTGAGTAACGCTTCGATCAAGTTATCGTGTTCTTTTTGGTTCGCATCAAAAATCTTACTGTCTAGCATATTTTTCTTTAGCCAGAGGTTACGGTAACGAGAGGCTTTTTCGTAGAGAGATCTACGTACGTGTAATAAAGTGGGGGATTGGCAGCCTTCAGCAATGGCCGAGTGAAATGCTTGATGGCGACGTTCCCACTCGTGCGGTTCTTTTTCTAGTAGCGTACTGAATTTTCGCATTTTATGGGCCGCTGCTAAAATACCTGCTTCCCACTCATCATCGCCTCGTTCTATCGCTAGATTGATACAGAGTGCTTCGATGTAAGCGCGAGTTTCATAGATATCTAGCATCTCTTCTTTTGATATAGGGTGTACCCGAAAACCACGCTGGTTTTCGACAATAACAAGTTGCTCTATCAAAAGTTGAGAGAGCGCTTCACGCAAGGGGCTTATACCTACTTGATAGCGCTCTTTTAATCGTGCCATGCGTAGCTTTTCACCCGGTTTGAAATAGCCCGTCAAAATATCTTGCTTCAGTCGCCCCATTACTTGAGACGCAAAGTTGTCCTTGCTGTCAGCGGTGCTGTTGGCTACGTCTTGCATAATGTATTGCGTCTCCTTGAGGGCTAGCCTGTTTTTGTCTGCTATCTCGGTAATGATTCATTGGCACCTAAGCGACTGAATTCACAGAGTAGCAGGCATATTTTAAGTGAAGACTTAGTAATAGTTAAGCAGGATGATATAAATAATTGTTGACGAAATATTAAAATGTCGACATTATTGTAATTCGTCGACGTTAAGTCGTAGGTTGTAGCATAAAATAATATTAAGTTTGGAGAAAAGCAGATGACAGCTCTATTGCGTGCAGTTGAATCCCCATTGGTACCAGTAGGTTTTACGGTTGAGCCGCATGCAGCTAGTCAGCGTCTGCAAGTTGTTACGTTAAGCAGTGACGTTATCCAAGGCTTTGCAGATGTAATGGCGCAATGGCCTGTACAGGCGTTGGAATATAAGCCTTTTCTTCGATATGCCACAGCAGACCGATTGGATGAACTAACTGAAAATACGTTGGGTCGTTGTCTGAATGCGATAATGCAGAACCGTGATACGGCCGCTTTTTTGCTGCAATATGATGGTGAGCCTAACATTGAGGCCGGTGAGCTTCGTACAGAGTTTGAAATTAAGCTATCTACTGCTATCTCCCATCTTATCGGCATGCCAAATCATGACTCAATGTATGGTAAGTACTACGCTCGCTTTACTGTACTTAATGAAGATAACTCAGATAGTTACTTGCGCCAGGCTCATCGTCGCATGGAACTGCATACCGATGGCACTTATGTCAATGAGCGTACTGATTTTGTGCTGATGCAAAAGCTGGGTGAAGCGCATATGGAAGGTGGAGAGTCTTTGCTACTTCATTTGGATGATTGGGCGGATTTGAATAAGTTCTACAATCATCCATTGGCTAAAAAAGACCTTGTTTGGGGGGCTCCAAAATCCAAAAATGTAGAGTCTAAAGTCACTCATCCGATCTTCTTCGAAGAAGATAAAAACGGCAAGCCTCATATGTCGTTCATTGACCAGTTTGTTGAACCGCAGAATATGTCTGAAGGTTTGTATCTCTATCAAATGGGCGAGTCTATTGAAGCCGATCCTAATTACATTGCGGTACCTTTGCCGGTTGGTTCGATGTTAGTAGCGCAAAACCATTGCTGGTTGCACGGCCGTGATAAATTTACTGCACATCCTCAGTTAAGTCGTGAGTTGCTTCGCCAGCGTGGTCATTTTACCCGATAATTATTGTTAATTAAGCGAGAGCCTGCTTTCGCTTATAAGGCGCTGCCTATGTGGAGGGTAGTGCTTTAAGAACCGAATTTTGTAAGTAAAGCGTTTCGTAAGTACCGTGTGACATAGGCACTGGTATACTTTGGCGGGCTAGCATATGTTAGCCCGTCTTTTTTTAAGAAAATAACTTCAGTAGTGGCAGGATAATTGTGATGACATACGATTATATTATTATCGGTGGCGGCATTGTTGGTATGTCTACCGCATGGCAAATGCAGCAGCGTTTCCCAGATAAAAAAGTGTTACTACTGGAAAAAGAATCAGTATATTCCAAGCATCAGACGGGTCATAACAGCGGTGTTATTCATGCAGGTGTGTATTATGCGCCGGGCAGTCTTAAAGCAAAATTTTGTAAAGCGGGTGTTGCTGCTACGATGGAGTTTTGCCAGAAAAATGACGTTCCTTATGATCAGTGTGGCAAGTTATTAGTTGCTACAAATGCATTAGAACTAGAGCGTATGAATGCATTGTTCGAGCGTTGTCAGAAAAATGATATTGCTGTTGAGTTACTCGATGCCGAACAACTAAAAATTCGTGAGCCCAACATAGTAGGCGTTGGCGGTATGCTGGTAAAAGACACTGCTATAGTAAACTATCAGCAAGTCACCACCAAGATGGCCGAACGTTTTATCGAGATGGGAGGCGATGCTCGTTTGAACCATAAAGTTGTGGGGCTGAATGAAAGCGCTGATGAGATTAGTGTTGAGGCGATCCATAATGATGAGAAAGTGACCTTTAAAGGTAAATTCCTGATCACTTGCTCTGGATTAATGGCCGATCGAACTACAAAAATGTTGGGTATCCCTACAGATTTTCAAATTATTCCCTTTAGAGGTGAGTATTACCAACTGCCGGCGAAACACAATAAGATCGTTAATCATCTTATTTATCCTATTCCTGATCCAGACCTTCCATTTTTAGGCGTTCATTTAACGCGAATGATTGATGGCAGCGTGACTGTTGGGCCTAACGCCGTTCAGGGTTGGAAGCGTGAAGGCTATGGGCGTATTAATGTTAGCCTGCGCGATATTTGGGATATGGTAACTTTTGTCGGTTTTTGGCGTGTGCTGAAAAGCCATATCAAAACAGGTATTGTTGAAACTAAAAACTCTCTTTGGAAGCCGGGTTATCTTAAGCTGGTTCAAAAATACTGCCCGACATTGGAAGTGGCCGATCTACAGCCGTATCCTGCAGGTATTCGTGCTCAGGCTGTCATGAAAGATGGCTCATTGGTGCATGACTTCTTATTTGCAGAAAGCCCACGTAGTTTGCATGTTTGTAATGCGCCTTCGCCTGCGGCTACATCAGCGATACCTATCGGTGGTTATATCTGCGATAAAATACTTGAACGCACAGTATAAGATAGACTTGCGAATCCTGAGCTATATCAGGATTCGCCAACAAACGATTATGCTCTAGGTTCACGTGCCATTGTGTAAAATTCAGTATTTGCCTGCATATTTGTAACAATTGCCATTCTATTTGATAATCCGAAAAATGCAGTAATCCCGGTGATATCTAGAATATCTTCATCGTCATATCCCTGTGCCTTCAGTGCTTCATAATCAGCATCTTGTATTAACTCAGGGGTACGAGATAGCTTGAGAGAAAACGACAGCATAGCTTTTTGGCGCTCACTAATGGGTGCATGCAAATAGTTAACGGCTATCTGATCCGCTAATAAAGGCTCTTTCGCAAATACTCGTAATAAAGCACCGTGCGCAACAACACAGTATTGGCAGCCATTAGCTGCGCTGGTTGCGACAATAATCATCTCTTTTTCAGCAGGGCTTAACGTACTGCCTTCCCTTTCCATAATCGCATCATGATAGGCAAAAAAAGCTCTGAACTCAGCCGGGCGATGTGCCAGTGTCAGGAATACATTGGGGATAAAGCGTGCTTTTTCTTGTACTGCCAAGATACGTTCCCGAATATCATCAGGTAAGCTATCCAAACTCGGTACAGGGTATCGGCTGATGGATAAATCTTTCATGTTTTGTCTCCACTGACGTTATTCTATTGGATGAGTTTATTAGTTTATCCTGTAATATCATTAAAAATCAGTCATAAACTAGTCATAAAACGTGCAAGGTCGGACAATATGTACAAAATAATCGGATTAGGCTTTGATGGGTGCCAAGCCTCTGGGGTTACCTCTCCGTTTGATGTATTCAATGTCATCAATACATTATGGAAGCAACAGTGCGGCGAGTCGGACCTTTATGAGTGTCGTTTGGTCTCAGTTTCAGGGGAACCTATTACCTGCTCTAACGGTATGCGCGTTATGACAGATGCCACTCTTGATGAAGTGGGAGATGCCGATTTAATTATTGTCCCCGGTATTCATCATTATGATGTAGATACCTTGCTCCATAAGCTAAACACGCTGGATAAAGAGTGTGCTTGGTTAAAAAGGCAAGCAGAAAAGGGTGTCACCATTACCGCGAACTGCAGCGGTGTTTTTGTACTAGCTCAAACAGGTGTGCTTGCTGGAAATGAAGCAACAACGGCGTGGTGGCTAACTGAGCTGTTTAGTAAACGCTATCCCTCAGTTAAGTTACGTGGAGACCAGTTGCTAGTAAAAAATGCGAATACTTTTACCACGGGTTCAATGACAGCAAACTTGGGAGTGATGTTACAAATTGTTGAGCAACAAGTAGGGCGGCAGCTTGCTCAAAGTTGTGCTCGGACTATGTTGATTGATGCAGGCCAAACTTTCGCATCGCCATACTTCTTTATGCAAAACCAGTCGGATCATCAAGATAGTTTGGTGCTAGCCGTGGAAAGCCGGCTACAACAAGAGATTGCGTTGCCATTAGATGTAGAGCGCCTAGCAGGATTGCACTCAGTCAGTGTGAGAACATTGTCACGGCGTTTTAAAAAAGCCAATGGTATGAGCATATCTGATTATTTCCAACATCTTCGACTTGAATATACAAAGTTACTTTTAGAGACCACCAGTTTAAGTATTGAGCAGGTAGTTGAACGAGTTGGCTATAGTAGCCAAAGTTCGCTACTGAGACTGTTTAAGCAGCGGCTTGGCTTATCTCCTAGTCGCTATCGAAAATCATACAAGTTACGAGCAGAGTCTTGAGCTAGGTAATCATTCTTTTCGGGGAAAGTATAATTTAGCTAATATTGATATAACGATAAGCTTTTAGCTTGATAATGAGATATGTTAGCTAAAAATCAATGTTATAAATATTCGAGTAGTTTCTAAAGTAAAAGTGTAAGTGCTTGCCTGAAGTATAAAAAAGAGTTGAATACAGAAGTATGTCATTTGATAGTTTTAGGCTAGAGTTAAGATTATTCGCACTCTATAGTCGTTCGAAGTGACATTTATGTGCTTGAGTTATATTAGGACGCATCAGGAATATCAGGAGTCATTATGGGGAGCTCAGACCGGTTTTCAGTTCTACTGGTCACTGAAGACGTTGAGGAAGTCAGAACAATATGTAATCTGATAAAACGTCATTTTCCACAATTTTATATAGCTAAAAGTGAAGAGGAAGCATTAAAAATTATCGTCGATAAAAATATTGACGTGCTTTTAATGGGCCTTAAAACCTTGCAGGCTAATGAAGTTTGCTTCCTGCATTTACTGAGCGCTAAACAAACTATCGCGAATATTTTGTATAGAAAGGTTGTTTTTTGCAGCAGAGACGAGCTAAAAGATGCTTTTTCAATTTGCAATAAAGATGTGTTCGATGACTACTTTATCGTTCGGCCTTTGTATGACCCTTACCATATTTTACTTCGCCTAAGATTTATTCGCCGCGTTCGTGATAATCGAGATCCTGCCGATATCCAGTCGTTCAGTTTGGATGATTTGTGTAATTACTTCGACCAAGTGGTTAACTGCCAAGATGTATTAGATGAATTGAATCAAGATAGTTACGAAAAACTGCTAACCATTGTTTCTTTTTCTATGGAAAAAATGAAAGAGAGTATATTTGAAGAAGGAGCACTGCATCCGGGACAACAAAATGATATTGGATCGTTAATCGATAAGCATGCAGAAAAAACACTGATTAAAGATGTTTCTGATCATCAGAAACAAACACAACAGCAACTTCATGATGCAGTAAAAGATGTTGCTGACATTGCCAAATTGAAGAAACATAAATTAGAAAACCCACAGCCTGCTCCTGTTATTGAAAGCAACATATTGCTTATCGAAGATGACTCATCTACCCGTGATAATATTAAAGATACCCTCACTTCTGCAGGTTATAGTGCTCAGGTATCAGGTAGTGCGACACATGCCATTGAGTTATTACGAACGTGGAAACCCGATATTATTATGCTTGATTTGAGGTTGCCAGACATGAGCCCGTTGTATGTGATCAATACAATAATCAATGATCCTAAGCTGCATAATGTAAGAATATTGGTTTTGGCGACAGCAGGAGATAAAGAAAACGCTCATGAAGCAATGAAGCTAGGTGTCCATGAAGTGATGCGCAAGCCTGTGGATCGGGACATGCTGATCTATAAAATAGACTACAACCTTAAACAATTGAAGAAATCACAGAACTCTTAATTGATGGTTTTTGGTAGGCAGTTATTTCTTAACTTTATCTCGCCTACACCAGTAGAGCGTCATTTGAACAACGCTGCAATAAACAGCAATTGAATTTTTAATACCACTCCTTCGTTTTTCTTAACAATAAAATATGTCCGCTTCTACAGTATTTGAACATACTTAACCGAGACGCTTAATGTGTTGGGTTATGCGTGAATGAACGAAGATATTACTCGTTAGCAGACTATTGTTATTTCTGAATTGAATAATGAAAAGTTGATTTAAATGCAAATATAGACTTTCTTTGAATAAGGAGCCTTAAATATAAGGGGAGGGTTTGTTGACGAAAATTAAGTCACCATCCCAATGAATGGAGCGGCACAGCGATGGATAAACCAAGAGTTTTGTTTGTCGATGATGAACTTAGTATGCTCAACGCATTTAAACGAGGAATGAGCTTACATTGTAGTGATTGGCAAGTTGAGTATTGCAATTCTCCTTCGACAGCGTTGCAGCTGTTACCGACGTTTGAACCGTGGGTCGTCGTTAGCGATAAACGAATGCCTGAAATGGATGGTGCAGTTTTTTTACATGCAGTAGGACAAAAGTCGCCTGAAGCAGTGAGGGTTCTGTTAACCGGTGATACCTCTCCTGAAGTGGCATTTGAAGTTGCAGATGTAGCGCATATTTTGCTTGCCAAGCCTTTTCAATTTGACACAATAATTGATGTGTTGCATCGTGCTCATTGTTTGCGCTTACTTCCCGTTTCTCATTCTATTCGACATCAAATTGGCGCAATAGAACACTTCCCCGTATTGCCTAAGGTTTATCAAGAACTCGTTGAATATTTAAAACGTGATGATATTGAAACCAAAGAAATTGCACGGATTATAAGCCAAGACCCATCTATTCTGGCAAAGCTAATGCAATTGGCTAATTCGGCTTTTATGGGATTTTTGAATCATGCCACAAGCGCTCAGGGTGTTGTTGTAAGGTTAGGTACTGAGCTAATTAAGAATGTTGTGCTTTGTGTTGGTATTTTTAAACAAAGCGAACACATTAATGAGCACTTGTGTGAGCAGCTTTTTGTTGAGGCTATGGAAGTAGCAAAAATATCTCGTGAATTGAGCAAAATATGTGGGTGCTCGAAGGCGGAATTAGATAACTCGTTCGTGCTTGGGCTGCTACATAATGTTGGTATGTTAATGGCAGGCATGTCCGTCATTCAGAAAGAACCGGATAGTGGTCTTGTTCGTTTTGATGAAGAAAATGTTATTGGTGCATATTTATTGGCTCTTTGGGAGTTCGATAGTGCGTTTACGAATGCCGTTTTATATCAGAACGCACCCGAGTGTGCGGATACAGTTACGTTACTGTCTTGCCGGTTGCATGTTGCAAAAGTTGTTAGGCAAGCACAAAAGCGGGGGATGAGTGTGTTAGACATTCAACCAGGTTTAAATCAATCGTTACTGCAGACTGAGGGATTGCTAGATGTAGTACTGGCATGGATTAATGAATATGAAGAAAAATAAATTAATATGGGCTATGAGATGATTAATGATCACGAAAGGGAGGTTTGTGTTGTAAGTGCGTTTGGGAAAGGGTGTCGCTGAGTATGCCGATACTAATATCATGATTGAAACCCGCCTCCAGTAGTGGTAAACCTGTACTTCCTAATGGCTGAGTATTAAGAAGGACAGGCTTTTGTATGCGTGATTTACAGAAATTTTACATAGATGGTCAATGGCTTGAACCACAGGGACAAGCGACGTTATCGGTTATTAATCCAGCAACAGAAGAAGCTATTGCCAATATTCGACTTGGCAATAAAGTGGATGTTGACGTTGCGGTTGCTGCTGCACAAAAAGCCTTTCCAGACTACAGCCAAAGCAGTCGAGAAGAGCGCATTGCGCTATTAGAAAGTATTATCGCGGTGTATAAAAAGCACAGTGAAGCATTGGCAGAAGCAATTACCAGCGAGATGGGCGCACCTGACCAATTAGCACGAAAAGCGCAAGTGGCTGCTGGGTTAGGGCATTTCTTTGTGGCCTTAAAAGTGCTTAAAGAATATCAATTTAGTGAAATGGTTGGCACAACGAATGTAGTGAAAGAACCCATTGGTGTATGCGCTTTAATCACACCATGGAACTGGCCGCTAAACCAGATCGCTTGTAAAGTCGCACCTGCTTTAGCAACCGGCTGCACCATGGTATTAAAGCCAAGTGAAGTTGCACCACTTTCTGCCCATATTTTTGCTGACATTATGCATGAAGCTGGAGTTCCTGCAGGCGTCTTTAATTTGGTCGATGGTGATGGTGTCGGTGTAGGAACAGCCCTCACTCATCATGCTGATGTCGATATGGTCTCTTTTACGGGTTCAACACGAGCAGGTACCTTGGTATCTAAAGCCGCAGCTGAAACAGTGAAGCGAGTATCGTTAGAGCTAGGCGGCAAGTCAGCCAATATTATTTTAGATGATGCTGATTTGGATAAAGCCGTTAGCCGTGGTGTTAAAAGCGTTATGAGTAACAGCGGACAATCCTGCAATGCCTTAACACGTATGCTAGTTCCAGCGAATAAGATGGATGAAACTATTGAGATTGCTCGTCGCACTGGAGAATCTATTATTGCTGGCGATCCAAACGATAGTACGACAACCATTGGCCCTGTTGTCAGTGATGTTCAGTGGAGAAAAATACAAGAATTGATCGGTAAAGGTGTTTCTGAGGGTGCGCAGCTAGTATGTGGAGGCCCAGGAAAGCCAGAAGGTTTGGAGCGTGGTTATTATGTGAAACCAACCATTTTTGCTCATGTAACTAATAATATGACCATTGCTCGTGAAGAGGTATTTGGGCCGGTTTTGAGTATCATTGCTTATCAAGATGAGGCTGAAGCCATTGCTATTGCCAACGACTCGCCATATGGCTTGTCAGGTAGTGTTTGGTCTGCAGATGTAGATAGAGCTCGCTCCGTTGCCGCTCGCTTACGTACAGGAATGGTACATATCAATGGCGCAACGGCGGATGCTAAAGCTCCTTTTGGTGGTTACAAGCAGTCGGGTATTGGTCGTGAGTGGGGCGCTTACGGATTAGAAGAGTTCCTCGAAACCAAAGCACTGTTTGGTTATGAGGTTGCCCCTAAGTAGTGTTTTATTAAAGCCTGTCAATAGTGCTGGCAGGCTTCTTTTCTTTTTGAATTCTATTACCATAGCGGTCTCTGATAAACGGACACCACTCCAGATGCTAGCACCCCTCGAACGCTACTATAAACAACTCGAGCAGCAAGGCTTTGTCGTTGATACAGCGCAACAGCATGCAGTTGAGCAGTTAGATCATCTTTATGTTCAGTTGCAACAGCCAAAGCAGCCTTGGAAAGGAAAACTTAGCTTAGCGACTAAAGAGCCAATTAAGGGGTTGTACCTTTGGGGAGATGTGGGTCGCGGTAAGACTTTTCTGATGGATCTGTTTTATGAAAGTTTGCCTGATGAGCGTAAATTACGTTTGCATTTTCACCGGTTTATGGCACGTATACATAAAGAACTGAATACTGAATCTGGACATGCAGACCCTTTAAAATTGATTGCCAAGCGCCTAGCGAAAGAATGCAAGGTGCTATGCTTCGATGAGTTTTTCGTTTCAGATATCGGTGATGCAATGATTCTGGGACGGTTGTTTACGGCTCTTTTTGAAAATGGATTAATTCTAGTTGCTACATCAAATATTCCTATCGAACGCTTGTACTGGAATGGTTTGCAACGGCAACGGTTTGAGCCTGCGATTCAGTTGTTACTACAGCAAACTGAAGAGATTCACTTAAATGGAGATGAAGACCATCGGCTTCGTCACTTGCAGCATCAACAGACCTATTTTTTATCATCAGAGACTCAATTTAAAATCTTGTTCCAGGAATTGACCGAACCGCCTACGGAGCAAACTGTCGCATCAACGACTATTCAAGAAAATTTTCAGGAAGATATTCCATCTACACCTGCATTGCTGGTATGCAAGAGACCGATTGATGTTATTGAGTTAAGTTCCCATGTTGTATGGTTCAACTTTGATGCACTCTGTAATGGCCCCCGTTCACCGCTTGACTACATAGAGCTAGCCAGTCGTTTTAGTAGTATTTTGGTAAGTGGTATTCCCCTCTTAGGAGGAGAGTGTCGTGGCTGGATTAAAGCACGTGGTACTGAAGATGGGAGTTTTGAGACAACCGAAACGGGTGAACGAAAGCTTTCTTATGCCCGCCAAGATGATCCCGCCAGACGTTTTATTAGTTTGGTCGATGAGCTTTATGATCGTCGAGTAAATTTGTATTTATCAGCCGATGTTCCATTGGAATACCTCTATAGCGGCGGGTCACTTAGCTTTGAATTTAAGCGTACGTATAGCCGTCTAGTTGAAATGCAATCTATGGAATACCTGACTTCTGTACATCAAAAAGACTGAATATATAAATCTGATGAAGCACGACTTCATCTGTTTTTTTGCTTGATGACTATCAAGTACATCCCTCGTTGCCGTTGTTAGGCTAGCGTCTCTGAAACATGTTGGAGGTGCGATCGTGGAGTTGGTTTGTCCTGCGGGAAGTTATCCTGCCTTAAAAGCAGCGGTTGATAACGGTGCTAGTGCTGTTTACTTTGGCTTTAAAGATGCGACCAATGCTCGCCATTTTGCAGGTCTTAATTTTGACCGACGTAAGGCTGAGAAGGGCATAGATTACGCCCGCAATCATGGTGTGAAAGTATTGTGTGCTGTAAATACCTACCCACAGCCTTCTGGTTGGAAAGCATGGCAGGGAGCTGTTGATCTTGCCGCTGATATGGGAGTTGATGCTTTAATAGCAGCCGATATGGGTGTGCTAGGCTACGCATCAGATACGCATTCTGCTCTTAATTTGCATCTCTCTGTTCAAGGTTCGGCGACTAATTATGAAGCGCTGGCTTATTACCAACAGCAGTTTGGCATTAAACGTGCCGTATTACCGCGCGTGTTGTCATTAGCTCAAGTTGAACATTTGGCGCTGCACAGTCCGGTTGAATTGGAAGTCTTTGCCTTCGGCAGCCTTTGCATCATGGTTGAGGGACGTTGTTACCTTTCTTCGTATATCACAGATGAATCTCCTAATACTTGTGGCGCGTGTTCCCCGGCAAAAGCCGTGCGATGGCAGGAGACTGCATCCGGTCTTGAATCCCGTTTAAATGATGTTCTCATTGATCGCTACAAAACAGATGAAAAAGCAGGATATCCAACATTATGTAAAGGGCGCTTTGAGGTGGAAGGTTCGATTTATCACGCGATGGAAGAGCCTACTAGTTTAAACACTTTGAATTTGATTCCTGAACTAAAACGTATGGGCATTAAAGCATTAAAAATTGAGGGACGTCAGAGAAGCCCCGCGTATGTTGCTAAGGTTGTGCGCATTTGGCGAGAAGCTCTTGATACGGCTGCTCGTAATCCTGATCGCTTTGATATTAATCCTGAGTGGAATGAAGGCCTGCTGGAACTCTCTGAGGGCTCAACAACGACCATCGGTGCTTATCACCGCAGCTGGCAGTAACGGGGATAGCATGATGAATCAGCTTGTTAATAAACAAGAACGCCAACAAGTAGACAAAGAAATGAAACTTTCATTGGGGCCAATGTTATATTTTTGGCCGAAACAAGATGTATTTAATTTTTATGCTGAAATGGCAGAACTATCACTTGATACTATCTATTTGGGTGAAACGGTTTGTTCTAAAAGGCGTGAGTTAAAGCTGTCTGATTGGTTAGAGGTGGCGCAGGATCTAACGAAGTGCGGTAAAAAAGTAGTGCTTTCAACATTGGCTTTACTTGAGGCTGAATCAGAACTGAAAATGCTACGGCGGATCTGTAACAATGGTGATCTGATGGTAGAAGCTAATGACATGGCTGCAGTGCAGTTATTAAGCCAGCAAGGTATCCCTTTCGTAACAGGCCCTTCTATTAATGTTTATAATTTAGCTGTTTTAAAACAACTATATAGCAGTGGTATGCGTCGCTGGGTTATGCCCGTTGAGCTCGGAGCGCAAACCCTGGATGATTTGTTGCAACAAGCCAATGATGATGGTGGATTTTCTGAGCTGGAAACAGAAGTATTTGCTTATGGTTGCTTGCCTCTGGCGTATGCGGCACGTTGTTTTACCGCACGATACAAGAATCTACCTAAAGATAACTGTAATTTCTGTTGTATAGAATATCCTGATGGTATTTCTATGAAGTCACAGGAAGATGATAATCTTTTCGTTATCAATGGAGTTCAGACATTATCGGGAGAGCACTATAATCTCGAGAATGAGTTACAACGGATGCGAGAGATTGGTGTGGACTTAGTGCGTCTTAGTCCTCAGCGTGAAGGCATGACTAACGTTGTTAAGCGTTTTGCCGAGCGTCTACTTGAGCCTTCATCAACGAGTATTCCTTTGTTGAATAAGTCACAGTGTAATGGTTATTGGTATGGCGAGCCTGGTATGAAGTGGGTAGATTAGCCCTGTTCAGGTAGGCCTTGGCCAAGTGATGTAGTTAAGGTAGCAGGAATAAGTAGAAATATAACAAGTGCTTATTCCTGTTAGTGTTACTTCGTGGCGCGCTGTGCAAATTGAATGCTACGTTGGAACAATGTCGGCATCTCACTCCAATCAACGCTATCCATTAGGTTTTTAATGGCTAACCCAAGCTCAGTATTACCCTCGATGACTAATTTTCGTTGAAAGAATAAAGTATCAGGATCAACTTCTTGAGACGCCATTTCAATGAAGTCGACAGCATCCCCTCTAATCCATGCGTCAGGTTGCTGAGCTGGCAATACGATAAGCTCCTCATCTTGGCAGGTAAAAGCAACCTGAATGCCTAAATCTCTTACTTCTAATCCTAGTTCTTGCCCTTCGAGAAAATAGAACTCATCATCCTGAAGTTGTTCTTTGAATAAATAATTTAAAAGTTGTTCTGCTACTTTTTTCCTAAAGATAAAAGGTAGCTTCGGTTCGCTAAATTGAATGATTTTAGCAAAATTTGGTGTTGGTAAGGTTTTTAGCAGCCGAGATGGCACTAGGTTAGGCAGGGTGAAAGAGGTCATTAGGGGCTCCTTAATCGATATTTTATAGTAGAGGAAAGCTCCCTTTTCCCCTTTGATATCTATCAAGTCGCGGCGTTTACTTTTAATGTGTTACATATTTGCCGCCGTATAATTTGTATAGTCGGTATAGCCCTTCTCATCACCACCAAACAGTGTGCTTGCGCCAGATATATCATCTAATGGCCAATGGTTTGCAAAACGTTCGGGCAAATCTGGGTTGGCAATAAACTTTCGCCCGAAAGCAATGCCGTCTGCTAGCCCTTTTTCTATTAGCTTAGCGCCAGATTCAGCAGTGTAGTTTCCTGCTACGATGATTGTGCCATCAAAGGCTGCTCGTAAATCGTGGCGAAACCGGTCAGGAACAACCGGCGCATCATCCCAGTCGGCTTCAGATAAATGAATATAGGCAACACCGAGCTGCTTTAGTTGTCTGGCAACGGCGAGAATGGCATCTGTCGTTTCTTCATCTTGCATTCCGCGCTGAGTAATAAAAGGTGCTAAGCGAATACCAACTTTATCAGCGCCGATAGCAGTGCACACGGCCTCAATTACATCCATGGCAAAGCGAATACGATTATCAATACTGCCGCCAAATTCATCATCTCTATGGTTGGAGCTGCGTCGTAAAAACTGATCGATCAGATAACCGTTACCACCGTGAATTTCTATCCCATCAAACCCTGCTAACATCGCGTTTTTTGCAGCTTGCTGGTAATCCTCCACAATAGATTTGATTTCTGCATGCTTAAGTTCTCTAGGTGTTGGGCAATCAAGCATTCTGCCTTCGCCATCTTCCCCCACAATCCAAACTTGTGCATCAGGAGCAATGGCAGAAGGAGCGACAGGGAGACCATCTTCATGAAATACCGCATGTGACATTCTTCCGACATGCCAGAGCTGTGAGAAAATTTTACCCTGAGCTGCATGGACCTTACGGGTAACTTTTTGCCAGCCAAAAATCTGTTCTTTTGTATAAATTCCTGGAGTAAAAGAGTATCCCTTACCTTGTGCCGATATTTGCGTGGCTTCACTAATAATTAAGCCCGCACTGGCGCGTTGAGCATAGTAATCAGCCATTAGCTCTGTTGGAATATCACCGGGTTGAGCTGTTCGTGAGCGTGTCATGGGGGCCATTAGTACTCGGTTAGTAATACTAATAGAGCCAATTTTATGTGATGTAAATAAAGCGCTGGTTTTCATGTTATCCCCTAATAAAGTGCTGGGTGTTAGTGAGAAGGTTTAGTAAAAGGCGTTTTGATCGCTGATTTGTCTTGATTGAAAAGGATCTCAAGAAGTAATCCTTCTGGTCCTATAACAAAAACTTGATGCTCACCAGAGACGGGAACGCTGCGCTCAAAGTAAGCGGTAGCGTTATTTTTTAGGCGTAAAATTAAAGAGGTGTAATCGTCTCCCTGAAAAGCAATATGGTCGACGATTCCTTGTTGTGATGAAGCGCTGCGTTTTCCTAGGTATTGCTCTTGTGCTTTATGTGCCGAGCTATCAAGCCCTTCATCGTTAAGAGCCAGGTGAATTAATGGCTGATTCTCGCTGTATAGCCAAGCTCCCGGAAATGGAAATGCAGGGCGAGAGCCTTCTTCAAGTTTCAGTGTTTCAGTGAAAAAATTAATCATTTGGTACAGGTCTTGGACGCGTAGCAATATATGGTCATGTCTCATTACAGGCCTCCTATTCATTGTGTTTTAAGGTTTAGGTGAACTATAAGTGTTGGTGTTTATTTTGATAATTGGTTAGTTTCTTAAAACATTGTTTAGAAAAAATGAATAATATGAATAAAACTGATGACATGGCGCTCTTTGTTAGAGTTGTAAAAGAAGGCGGCTTAGCGGTTGCCGGTAGGCAGTTAGGGATATCCGCTGCGAGCATGACGGCACGCATTAAAGCCTTGGAAGATCGCTATGGAGCCCGTTTGCTTCACCGCACTACACGAAGTATTGCGTTAACCTCCGCAGGGCAGTATTTCTATGAAGCGAGTTTACGTGTGCTAGCTGAAATGGAGACATTAGAGGTACTTCTTCAGCAGGGGAAAGGCAGCTTTTGTGGGGCGCTAAGAGTGACTGCACCGTCTGATTTTGGTCGCCAGTATGTAGCCCCTGCACTAGCCGCATTTGTAGAAGAGCATAAGGAGGTGCAGCCTTACTTATATTTATCAGACGGTATTGTTAATTTAGTAAATCAAGGCTTCGACCTGGGCGTTCGCTTTGGCAATTTACCTGACAGTAATCTGGTTGTTCGACAATTAACTGAAAATCATCGCGTACTGTGCGCCGCTCCTGAATATTTGCGTCGCTATGGTACACCGCAGACTCCTGAGGAACTGTTGCAACATCGTTGTTTAGTGATGGAGCGTTTAGGTGAGCCGTTAAATGAATGGCGCTTTACTCAGTCAGAAGAAAATTACTTGATAAAAGTACACCCAGCGCAGATGAGCAATGATGGTGGTGTTATCCGTGAATGGGCTCTTGCTGGTGCCGGCATTGCTTTAAAATCCTGGTGGGACATAAAAAACGATATCGAGCGAGGTGCATTAGTGAGCTTGCTGGATAGCAGTGTTAAAGGCTTTCAGGTAACCGATCATGACGAAGTAGGTTTGCAGGTGGTTTATCCGACTCGGCAATATTCTCCTTTGCAAGTTACTGCTTTTATTGATTTTTTTAAGGACTATATGATCGCACTTAAGTAGGGGTAGTGTTATATGAAATACTATCATGAGAATAGTGATGATAAGAATTCGTTAGCCAGTGGGTTTGTGTGGATAAGCATAACGCATGGCAGACTGTACTTAATCGCATTAGTGTCTCACTTATTTTTTTGTTGCATTATCTTGATCATACTCGGTTTTCTCACTTACAAGACGAAGGGGTAAGTGCTCCATCGCTTCTTCAATGCATCGCTCGTTATTAATATCTGCGAAAACAAACGTTTGTACTTCTGTCGGCAATCTTTTACACAAAGAATAGAATTCATTCTTAACGTGCTTAAAAGGAGTACAGCTATGAATCCGCTGTTTA
>NZ_JADGEV010000043.1 GCF_016744175.1 Neptunomonas sp.
AGCTTCCTTGGGAAGAGGTGCGCATTCTACAGACACCCCACAAAGAGTCAACACCCCTTATCAAAAAAACTCATATTTATTCATTTTGAGCAGATTACACAGACAATAAAGGCGCCACGAGGGCGCCTTTAATTAGCAGTCAAGCCTTCTGGGACGACTTACTCTTCTTATATCGAAAAACCACCCTCTCAATTAAAACAACCGCTAGCAACCCTCCGTAGATAATTGCATCTTCATAGCTCGCTCTTACCATCCATACAACATGAACCATCACCAAGATGGATATGAGGTATACCAGCTTATGCAATTGAATCCATCGCTTCTTTAAGCGACGCTGCATTTTCTTGGTAGACGTGAGAGCCAGCGGCATCAGCAATAGCACAGCAGCAGCACCCACTAAAATGTATGGGCGCTCTGAAAACTCCTGTATCAATATCTCAAACCGCCACCCCACAATAAAGGTAGCGAACGCCAACAAGTGAAGTACACTATAAAAGAATGCATACAAGCCGACCATACGACGAAACCGAACCAGCCAAGTAAATGACAACCTACGACGTAACGGCGTCACCCAAAGACTTAACCACAATGAAATAATGGCCCACGTACCCAAATACTTAACTATCTCTTTTGCAGGATCAGCCCCCAACTGTTGCAAATAAATATCATAAGACAACAGCAATAATGGAAATAACAACGCAAGAAAAACAATGCACCACACCAACCTGCTCTTTGCAGGGTTAATTCCTAAAACCATTTACGCAAATCCATTCCACTGTAAAGGTGAGCAACTTCATCCGCATAACCATTAAAGGGCAATGTCTCGATTCTATTAGGAGAAAATAAAGACGAAGGCAAGCGCCTTTCAGATGCTTGTGTCCATCTAGGATGATCCACTTCAGGGTTCACATTAGCAAAAAAACCGTACTCTTTTGGTGCTGTAAGGTTCCATGTAGATTTAGGCATAGCTTCAGTAAAACGAATTTTCACTATCGACTTAATACTTTTAAATCCATATTTCCAAGGAACAACCAATCTTAGTGGCGCTCCGTTTTGCGGCGGCAAAGCCTGACCATACATACCCGTAGCCAGAAAGCTCAAA
This sequence comes from Neptunomonas sp., assembly GCF_016744175.1. Classification (GTDB taxonomy): domain Bacteria; phylum Pseudomonadota; class Gammaproteobacteria; order Pseudomonadales; family Balneatricaceae; genus Neptunomonas. The sequence goes on from NZ_JADGEV010000043.1 coordinate 1,103, forward strand.
GGGTTCATCGCCTCATCCATTCTCAACCCTTCAACATAAGGCCAATCCAGAGAGCTAAACAATGCTTTCTGGCCAGGCATCTGTTTTGGGTCATAAAGCGTTGTAAATTCAACATACTTTGCCTTGCTGGTTGGATTAAACTGCTTCAAAAGGTCCGCTAAAGGAATACCTAGCCACGGAATAACCATCGACCACGCCTCAACACAGCGCAACCGATACACCCTTTCTTCAAACTTATATGGTTTTATCAAATCTTCTAAGGCAAATTTACCAATTTTTTCAGCCTCCCCTTCCACTTCTATAGTCCAAGGATCAGATTTGAATCCTTGAGCTTTACGACTAGGGTCTTGTTTTCCTAATCCAAACTCATAAAAATTATTGTGTGAAATAGCATCCGGATACGGAGCAGGCTTCTCATCTGAAGAAAATCTATTATTGCGTTCAGCAGCACTAATAGACGGTTGAATCCAATTTGGCCCCGGATATACCGGCCAATCTTCATTGAAATCGTACTTTGATAATGCTGAAACTGCACCTGAAGAAAGCAAGGCGGCAGCTCCTGCCAAACCTTGCATAAAAAGACGACGCTGCTTATAGATGGACTCTGGCGTTATCTCGGAGCTTCTTATTAACTCAGCCTTTTTAATTAACATTGTATTTTCCATTGTTTAACCAATGAAAATTTAGACCCTAAAGTTATAAATAATTCCCTTCTATGCTTTTTTCCTTTTTCGCAGCAACCACAACACAGGCCCTGATGCACTATAGACAAGAAACAATACCCATAGAAAAAGCGCTGGCTCAATAGAAATAACACCGACACCTAATACAATTGCAGCCAAGATAACGAAGGGCACTTTTCCTTTCAGATCAATATCCTTGAAACTATTATAAAGCGCATTACTCACCATCATGATTCCAGCCAACGCAACGTAAAGCGCGATAAAATAAGCGTAAGGGGCCGGATCAATATTATATTCGGTTGCCGCCCACACTAAACCGCCTACTGCTGCTGCTGCTGCCGGTGATGGCAACCCTATGAAATAGCGCTTATCAACCGAACCTATTTGAGTATTAAATCTGGCCAACCTCAATGCCGCGCATGCGACATAAATAAATGCTGCAAACCAGCCTATCTTGCCTATATCACCTAATACCCAGCTAAATGTAACCAACGCCGGCGCAACACCAAACGAAACCATGTCAGACAATGAGTCATATTCAGCACCAAATGCACTTGATGTATTGGTCATTCTAGCGACACGCCCATCAAGCCCATCCAAAACCATTGCCACAAAAATCGCAATTGCGGCAGCTTCAAACTGGCTATTCATACCCGCTACAACAGCATAAAAACCGGAAAACAACGCCCCCGTTGTAAATAAATTTGGCAACAAATAGATGCCACGTCGAGGTTTAACCTCTGACTCAGGAGCAGACTCATCTTCCGGACAAGAGTTATTTTCTTCAGTCATAACATCACTATTCATTAGGAAAGAGGTTATTCTACAGCGCCATCAAACAGTTCGATAGCTTATCAAGCAAACAATACACGAATATCACCACTCATCATCAACACTTTAAATACCACATCTAATTAACATCCAGACTAACTCAACCATTTTGAAAATACGTTATAGGCCGACGCCCAACACCACTTAGCAGACAGCATCCAAGATATTAACGATCCCCGCCGACCGCCTTCCTGAATTTATGACAAGCCACTCAAGATTTATGTAATAATAATCATATGGATACACGCACTCTTCAACTATTTCTCAGCCTGTCAGATACACTCCACTTCGGGCGAGCCAGCGCCTTCTGTCATATTAGCGCATCAGCCTTAAGCCGAACCATTAAGCAATTAGAAGAAGAAGTCGGGGTTTCTTTATTCATACGAGACAATCGCAGCGTACAACTAACTCATGAAGGAAAATTGTTTCAAGTTTATGCCCGAGATGCACTTGCTCAATGGGAGTTAACACGGAACACATTACTAGAAGAAGCGAAAGAGCTGCGCGGCGAAGTTAGCATCTACTGCTCCGTTACAGCCAGCTATAGTTTTCTATATGACATTCTTAGCCAATTCCGGAAAAATTTTCCTAGCATCGAAATAAAACTACATACGGGCGACCCTGATCTGGCGCTTAGCCGAGTACAAAATAACGAAGAAGATATATCGATAGCAGCCAAACCAGACCAGCTACCTAAAGACTTAACGTTCAAGCCTATCGGCATTTCTCCTTTGCTATTTATCGCTCCTAAAAAGAGCAACGCTCAATCTGACATAATTGCATTACCTATCAGCGAAGAACAATGGAGCCACGTCCCCATGATTCTTTCCGAGGGTGGCGTTTCAAGAGACCGAATCGATGAGTGGTTCAGAAGGCGAGACACCAAACCTAACATCTACGCACAGGTAGCTGGTAACGAAGCTATTGTTAGCATGGTTAGCCTAGGCTTTGGCGTAGGAGTGGTACCCAAGATAGTGCTCGACAACAGCCCTCTTGTAGACAAAATTGAAATTCTTTCTGTCACTCCTAAGCTAAAACCATACGAAGTAGGTTTGTTTACACTAGAAAAAAAGCTCAAGAACCCATTGATTAATGCACTATGGAGCCAAATTAAAACCAGCAACCCTTAATTACCAAGCCTTCTATTAGGTTCTGATTTAATCCCCAAATAAAGCGTCTATTTCAGGAGAAAGATAAGGGCGCCCACGCTCATTAAGCGCAGTACCGATCACTAACGCACTCACACATAGCTTTTTATCGGACGAGCGAACAACTTCCTGTCTAAAACCAAACCTAACCTTACTAAGACGCTCAACAGCCACACTTACTGCGTACTCATCGCCACTTTTTAAAGAAGCCTTGTAATCCATCTCCGAGCGAATCACAACAAGATGAACACCCTTCTCGGCCAAACCCGAAAAGTCCACACCGTTTGCTAATAAAAACTCATGCCGCGCATGCTCTAAATAACTGAAATACACACCATTATTAACAATGCCCTGCATATCTAATTCGTAATCTCGCACTTTACTCATTATCTGAAAAGCAGCCCCCATCAATCTTCTCACTCTGCGTTATAGTTTATATAGATACAAAAAAGCCGCTCCACTACGGAACGGCTTTTTAAAGCTGGCTTGGTACTACAGGCTTAAAACCTTCTCACCACGCGCAATACCAGACACTCCCGAACGCACTACTTCCATAATGCTGGTAGAACCTAGCGAGTCGATAAAAGCATCTAGTTTTGAGCTAGAACCTACCAACTGCACAGTATAAGTGTTTGGTGTTATATCGATAATCTGACCACGGAAAATGTCAGCAGTACGCTTAACCTCAGCACGAAAAGCACCCGAAGCCTTGAACTTGATCATCATCAGCTCGCGCTCTATATGCTCACCTTCTGTCAGATCAACAACCTTAACAACATCAATTAGCTTATTAAGTTGCTTGGTAATCTGCTCGACAACACGATCATCACCTTCTGTAGTGACCGTCAGGCGAGATAAAGTCTCGTCATTAGTCGGCGCTACCGTTAGCGACTCAATGTTGAAGTTACGCTGAGAAAACAGTCCAACGACACGAGACAAAGCCCCCGGTTCGTTCTCAAGAAGAACAGAAATGATATGACGCATACTTAAGTCCTCTCCGTTTTGCTCAACCACATATCACGCATAGAACCGCGCGGCACTTGCATAGGATATACATGCTCATGCGGATCAACCGTGATATCCATAAACACCAAACGATCTTTCATAGCAAAAGCTTTCACCATTGCCGCTTCTAGATCTGAGTATTTATCAACCTTTATACCCACGTGTCCATACGACTCGACCAACTTCATGAAATCAGGCAATGACTCCATATAAGATTGCGAGTGACGAGACTCGTAATTCATATCCTGCCACTGACGCACCATGCCTAACGACCCGTTATTCAAGCAAATAATCTTGACCGGAATGTCGTACTGGTTGCAGGTCGACAACTCCTGAATATTCATCTGAATACTGCCTTCACCTGTCACACAGGCGACATCAGCATCCGGAAAGTTCATTTTCACACCCATCGCTGCCGGCAGACCAAAGCCCATCGTGCCCAAACCACCAGAATTAATCCAACGATTAGGTTTATTGAACTTATAGTATTGCGCAGCAAACATCTGATGCTGGCCAACATCCGAGCAAACATATGCATCTCCGCCAGTCACCTTACTCAGCATTTCTATAACCTGTTGCGGCTTCATCTTTTCAGAGTCATCCGTACGGAAATGCCCTCCATGACGCTGACGCCATTCATCAATTTGCGCCCACCACGCTTTAGTCGCTTCTTCATCAGGCGTCTTCTTGCTAGCCTTAAGCAGCTGCAACATTTCTTCCAAAACAGCCTTAGCAGGACCAACGATGGGCACATCTGCACGAATTGTTTTTGAAATAGATGCCGGGTCTACATCGATGTGAACGATTTTTGCTGTTGGGCAAAATTTATCAACACCATTGGTAACACGGTCATCAAAACGTGCACCTATAGCCAGAATAAGATCACTGTGATGCATAACCATATTAGCTTCATAGCTGCCATGCATTCCCAGCATACCGACAAACTGGCGATCCGTTCCAGGATACCCACCAAGCCCCATTAATGTGTTGGTTACTGGGTAATTCAAAGCTTGAGCTAGTTCAGTCAGCTCTTCACTTGCATCACCCATGATGACACCGCCACCTGCATAGATGACAGGACGCTTAGCACTCATCAACAAATCAAATGCTTTCTTAATCTGACCACTATGACCTTTAGTCACTGGGTTATAAGAACGCAACTTCACCTGTTTCGGAAACACATAAGGGAAACGGTCTGTTGGATTGGTCATATCCTTAGGGATATCGACAACCACAGGACCCGGTCGACCCGTTTCTGCAATGTGAAAAGCCTTACGGATTATTTCAGGAATATCTTCTGCATGACGAACACTGAAATTATGCTTCACGACCGGGCGAGAAATGCCGATCATGTCTGTTTCCTGAAAAGCATCTTCACCAATCAGGTGACTTGGCACCTGCCCAGTAATAACCACCATAGGAATTGAATCCATGTACGCGGTTGCAATACCTGTCACCGCATTCGTAGCTCCTGGCCCAGATGTCACTAACGCAACACCTGCCTTACCGGTAGCACGCGCATATGCGTCAGCCATGTGAGTAGCCGCTTGTTCGTGGCGCACAAGAACATGCTCTACTTCTTCCTGCTGAAAAATTGCATCATAGACATGAAGCAAGGCTCCGCCTGGATATCCATAGATATATTTCACACCTTCATCACGAAGAGCGCGAACAACCATTTCTGCGCCTGATAGTAATTCCACTTTCTTACCCTCTAGTCGACACCGACCCCGTCGGTGAGTAAACAGTTCAGAGATTCTGCAATAATGAACATGTTAAAGCCGCTGTGCGATGATGACGCAAGAACAGCGGAAAACCAAAAGCACACCTTGTGTAATGGCCCATGCTCGGATGAATGCAGGCTAAGGATCGTCTTAACCGGCAGACCTTCTGAAACTTAAGCTGGGTAGTGCTTACCTAATGCTCTAAACAGATTTACTAAACCAGTTTATAAACATTAATTTCGCCATTTGTGTCAGGATTTCCTACTGCAAACGAACGAAGAAAAACAGCCCGATATTCTCGCATTTTGCGCACTATTGATCAACTCTAGGAACACACTTTGCATACAGCAGATGCACATAGGCGAAAGTCAGGTTATATTGTCTGAAAAAAGCTGGAGATTACCCAATGAGCATTGCTGAAATCAAAAACAAAGAGCGCGTCATTAAAGAACTAACCCTATTCATTCGCAAAGTATTTTCTGAACCAGAAATATGCGCCATTGCTAAGGACATAGCTCGCAAACATCTCAATAGCCCCAACGCTAACGTCCTTATTGCAGATGAGTTATCTTCACTTACAAACGTGAAAATCCCTATAGAACATAGCGAAGCTGATGAAATGTTTCTTGACCTGTTAAAAGATATCGTCAAAGACGAAACCGCTCTTTATTAAATATCTACTCCGGCACGAGCCACTGACTTTGTGGCTCACCTGCCTCTTTTGCTGCAAGATTCTGATACAACCATGGCATCACCGAATCAATTTTTTTATCAAGCTGCCATGGCGGATTAATTAGCAACATACCACTACCGTACATTCTTTCTGAATCCGAACCTTTTATAAAAAACTCGGATTGATAAACCTTACGAATACCGCAAGAAACAATGCTATCGAGCATTTCTTGCTGATGCCCTGCTTTTAACAACGGATACCAAATAGCAACACTACCATTTGGCCAACGGCCTAATAATTGCTTCACAAACTTGGCCACTTGTTTATATTCTGTTTTCACTTCGTAAGACGGATCAACCAGCACTAAACCACGATTAGGCTTGGGCGGCACCATTGACATGACACCTTCATAACCATCTCGATGATGCACAGCCATTTGTGGTTGGCGCTTGAAATGCTGCTTAACTTTCTGGTATTCGGCGGGGTGCAACTCCATCACGACTAAGCGGTCTGATGCGCGCGCCATCATAGCGGCTATCGATGGCGACCCTGGATAAAACCGTAAAGAAGCCTCAGCATTCACAGCCTTTACCTGCTCCATATAAGGCTGAAGCGCTTCAGGAATATCCTCTGCGCCCCACAGCCTATTAACACCTTCAAGGAACTCACCCGTTTTTTGAGCCTGCTCATCTGACAAGTCATAAAGTGCACAGCCACCATGCGTTTCTAGATAACTCCACGGTTTTTCCTTAGCATTAAGTGCCTCAATCATTAATGCCAGTATTGTATGTTTATGCACATCTGCAAAATTCCCAGCATGAAAGCCATGTTGATAGCTAAGCACTCTAACACCCCTATTTGGTTATATTCCTACCCATTATCGCTGCCATATCCTTTATGCAAAAGGTACAATGCTCAACTTTGTCACTTTTCGTATAGAAGATATGCAAACGAACCCTCAAGAAAGCCTATTTTCCAAACGCAAACGCTTACCTTGGTTGCTTGGCGCTCTCATATTTACCGCCATGCTTATTGCCGTAGAATACGTTGTTGGCTGGAAAACAGTATTAGCACAGTGGCAAACGGTACCTACTAATACATTGCTACCCGCGTTAATTCTTTTTGCAGGAAGCTACCTTTTAAGAGCATTGCGCATTTACGACCTTTGCCAACCCACTCTTCACGGGCGTTTTATAGCCGTTTTAAAGCTCAGCGTTTTACATTTATACGCAAACAACATGCTACCAATGCGATTAGGTGAAGGGCTTTTCCCCATCCTCATGAAACGCTACTTTTCAGTTGGTTTTACAGAAGGTTTTGCTCGACTGGTCTGGCTAAGGGTATTAGATCTGCTAATAGCAGGTTCACTTATCGTCATCACTGTTAGCTATTTTTTCCCTACACTTGCTATCATTGGAACCGTTCTGGGCCTCGTTTCGATACTCGTAATTTATGTTATTTATCGTTTTAAAGGCCGCTCTTGGATAGTTCAACATTCTTTATACCCCAAGGTTGAGCCTATCATAAAGCAGCTTCGACTAACGGCTCCGCAAGGTTCACGGCAGTTTATTCGCGTTGTGATTTGGACCTTTCTGTCCTGGGGCTGCAAACTCGCAGCTCTCATTATGATTACCCGTGCATTACAGTCACTCAGCAACTTTGAAGCGCTCGCTGGAGTATTAGGTGCGGAACTAAGTAGCATTTTACCAATCCATGGTATTGCAGGAAGTGGTAGCTTTGAAGCAGCTTTTCTGGCGGGGCTCACCCCCATTGGATTACTTAGCTCAGATGTTTTAGGGCTAGCGGTTAACCTACATCTATTTATACTAGGAGCAACGTCAATGTTCGCTCTTTTATGTTTCTGGATTCCCGTTGCAAAGCCAACGCGAGAGGATATCTCCATATGATCGACAAGATTGATACACCTGAAGACTCAATAGTTTCCGACGTTACCAATGCTTCGACAAACCCATGTAATCAGAGCCTTTCTGTTGTAGTCCCTTTTTACAATGAAGAAGACAATATCAAGCCCTTCATGGAAGAGGTACATGCGGCTCTAAAAGACTACCCTGGAAAATGGGAGTTGATTGCGGTGAACGATGGAAGTAATGACGGTACAGCAAGAGCATTAGACAAAGCCGTTATAGAGTACGGAAGCCATATCAATGCTATCCACTTTGCGCGTAACTTTGGGCAAACGGCTGCAATGCAGACGGGTATAGATGCAGCACGCGGAGAGCTAATAGCAACATTAGATGGTGATCTACAGAATGACCCTGCGGATATCCCTAAGCTCATAGTCGCACTGGATGAGCGAGATTTAGACATGATCAGCGGCTGGAGGAAAGATCGTCAAGATGGTGCTATCAACCGCAAACTTCCATCACGCATTGCCAACTGGCTGATTCGCAAAAACACCGGCGTCTATGTAAATGATTATGGCTGCAGCCTGAAAGTGTACCGTTCGTGGGTCATCAAACAAGTACACTTAATTGGCGAAATGCACCGTTTCATACCTGCTTGGGTCGCATGTGTCACTTCACCTGATCGCATCAGTGATATGCCAGTTAATCATCGAGCCCGTCAGTTCGGGACATCTAAATACGGTATTTCACGAACCATACGCGTAATCTTAGACCTTCTAGCCGTATTCTTCTTTATGCGTTTTTCACGCCGCCCCGGTCACTTTTTCGGCTCAATCGGTTTGTTTTTAGGCGCTATTGGTGGCCTGATTCTTACTTACTTGTTTGGCATTAAGTTGTTCACTGATGAGGACATTGGGAATCGTCCACTACTATTCACCGGTATTCTTTTTGTAATGACCAGCGCTCAATTAATTACAACAGGTGTATTAGCAGAAATTCTAACCCGCAGCACGGCACATGCAAAAATGCCTGTCCGACCATCGACTGGTGCTCCAACACAGAGGGGCTGGTGTGAATAACACGTTACCGCAGCATGGGCTTTTAAAGCTCCTGCTCTCATCTCCGGCCTTAGTACTACTGGCACTGATCAGCACATTTGGCTACGCCGCTTGGCTACCTTTGTTCGACTTGGATGAAGGCGCTTTCACCACCGCCACGCGCGAGATGCTGGAAACCGGAAATTGGATATCTACTTACATGAATGGAGTGCCTCGTCACGACAAACCCATTCTAATTTACTGGCTACAAGCTCTGAGTGTATCTAACTTTGGGCTCAGTACGTTCAGCCTACGACTTCCCTCATGTTTAGCTGCGCTCGCTTGGGTATGGATAAGCTATGGTTTCGTAAAAGAGCAAAGAAATGAAACTGAAGCGCGTTTAATGGTTTGGTTGCTGGCCTCATTACCGCTGGCTAGTATCATTTTTAAAGCAGCCATTGCTGATGCATTGCTCAATTTTTTATTATGCGCGGCATTCTTCGATATCTATCGTTATTATCTACGCGCTGACAAGAGAACATTGTTTCGTATTGGCATCTGGTTAGGATTAGGCTTTCTAACTAAAGGGCCTGTTGCTTGCGCTCTTCCTCTCGTAGCGAGCTTTGTATTATTTACGAGTGAAGGTCGCTTTAAAGACTGGTTAAAGGCCGTTTTCCATCCCATGATTTTGGTCACATTTACCATAATAGTCCTACCATGGCACATTGCTGTATACCTAGACCAAGGTTGGGAGTTTTTTAAAGGGTTTTACTTAAAACATAATATTGATCGTTTCAGTAGCACGATGGAAAGCCACGGCGGCAAACCCTACTACTATGTGTTGTTAATGCCATTATTGCTGATACCGTTTACGGGGCTCATTGCACCGGTCGTTAAATCTCTGTTCGCACAGCGTCCAAAAGGGCTTGAGTTATATCTACTTACGTGGTTTTTACTCGTTCTAGCAATCTTCTCATTTTCAAAGACACAGTTGCCACACTACATTTTATATGGAATCACTCCAATATTATTTCTAATGACAAGACATTTACTGCAGGTGGGATTTTGGTCATTATTAGCACCCGCCTTAACTATATTGTTCGTCAGCTTATTACCCCTACTCTTCAGTTATGCCGCGCAACAATCATCAAAGCCTTTTGACAAAGCCGTGCTCGAGCTGGCCACAACCGAATACAACTTAGTTTTCCAACTGGTTACCGCAGCAGGTCTTAGCTTAGCAGCCGCATTGTATCTACTAAAAAAAATCGATTACCCTTCTAGGCTATTAATCGGTGCGGCAACAACAATGCTAACCTTTAATTTTCTACTTCTACCCTTACTGGGTGCAGCTCAGCAGGAGCCTGTCCGAGAAGCCGCTCTATTAGCAAAAAAAATAGGGGGGCCTGTGGTGAGCTATGGTATCAACATGCCAAGTTTTTCTGTTTACCGTGAAGCTATTGTCCCACGCAGAAAACCTCAACGCGGCGAGCTGGTATTCACTCGTATTGATAGCCAGGAAGATCTATTAAAACTGGACGAAACCGTTCAACCAGTTCGTCTATACTCTAAAGGCGGTGTCGCCCTTTACTCCTACGAGTAGCCGGCCTTTACATGAACGACTCAACTAACAAGACATTTATGAATATAAGCTACGTTCCAAGTACTCAAACATTTAAGCAACACGTTAACTCAGCACAAGCCGCATGGCCTGGAGCACAGCCATTCGACAAATACCTACTCTTCCTAGCTCTCGCTTCATTCTTATTAGGTAGCTTGTTATTACTCACTAACGGTTTACAAACCGGTTTCTACTCTGTTCAATTCTTAAGCTTAATGCTACCAAACTTTATCTGGGAGCATTTATCGTTTATGGGAGATACACTCGTAGTCCTCACACTGGCTCTGTTATTTGCGTATCGTTATCCCCACCTTTTGTTCGCATTGTTAATTACAGCCATTGTAGGCACCTTGATTACTCATGGAATTAAGCCTTGGCTTGCTACACCAAGACCACCCGGTATGTTGGAGCCTGGCAGTTTTCAACTAATTGGTTCCAGTATTAGCCGAAAAAGTATGCCATCCGGACACACATTAACAGCATTTGCTGCAGCAGGTTTACTAACACGATTAACAATGAACCGAGCTATACAATACCTAATTATAATAGCGGCCTTTTTCATAGGTTGGTCACGAGTAGCCGTTGGCGTACATTGGCCCGCTGATGTATGCATGGGAACTGCAGGGGGGCTTGTATCTGCATGGGCAGGACTAAAACTATGCGACCGCTGGCATCATGTATTCAAAGGGAAGTTCTATGCATCATTACTTCTCATACATGCGGGGTGTGCTATTACTTTGATTAATTATGATGGAGGCTTCCCACACACATGGCTGTTTGCTATTACATCATCAGCAATCAGTTTAGGTTATATTTACCACCGGCTGTCTTTAAGTCAATTGCTACCCCGGTTAAAACTGTAAATATTTAGACGCTATTAGCTTGCCAACTGCAGTAGCTTATACCAATAAATCATTCCTTAATTAGATATCATCAGGAGTAGGCTCAATGCGTTTTTTAGTAACCGGTGCAGCAGGGTTTATTGGCTTTCATGTAGCCCAACGCCTTCTGAAAGATGGCCATCAAGTTGTTGGTTTAGACAATATAAATGATTACTACGATCCTCAATTAAAACGGGATCGTTTATCTATATTAGAACCTTACGCCGCCTTTACCTTCTATAAGTGCGACCTTGCAGATAAAGAAGGTGTAGAGAAAATATTTGTAAACGAAGCAATCCAGCGTGTTATTCACTTAGGTGCGCAGGCAGGAGTAAGGCACTCAATCAATAAACCTTTTGATTACGCCAGCTCAAATCTGCTTGGCATGCTAGTGATTCTTGAATGCTGTCGTCACTTTGCGATTGAACACTTGGTTTATGCTTCATCTAGCTCGGTATATGGCACCAATACTAAGATCCCATTTTCAACTACCGACGAAGTGACTCATCCAGCTTCGCTTTATGCTGCCACTAAAAAAAGCAACGAGTTGATGGCCCATAGCTATTCTCATCTTTATAGCATTCCCACTACAGGCTTACGATTCTTCACCGTATACGGGCCCTGGGGACGCCCTGATATGGCACCTATGTTATTTGCCAGTGCTATTTCAGAAGAAAAAGCCATTAAAGTGTTTAACTATGGAAAAATGCGCCGCGACTTTACCTATATTGACGACATTGTTGAAGGTGTCATACGCATTCAAAATATCATTCCACAAGAAAACGTAGACTGGGATGGCAAAGGTGACGAGAGTGCTGCGCCTTATAAAATCTTCAATATCGGAAATAATCAGCCTGTCGAGTTAGAATATTTTATTCAGCAAATTGAAACATCTTTAGGCACGACCGCCGTTAAAGAGTATTTACCAATGCAAGCAGGCGATGTCGTAGAAACATTTGCAGACATTGACGCACTCAGTAAAGCAACTGGGTTCACTCCAGCAACCCCCATCGAAGAGGGAGTACGTCAGTTTATTGAATGGTATAAAAGCTATTATAAAGCTTAGCGAACGCTGGCAATATATTTAGAGAGATGCGCCATTTTATCTGGGTCATCATCGACCAAGGTGACCTTGATATTGATAAAGGCTGAGTTGATATGAGGATCTGCTGCCTGCACCATTTGTACAAAACCATTCACTCTAGCGACACTATCGCCAGATAACTGCTCTATATCAATTACCGCCTGATCCAACACTTGAGGGAATACACCACTATTTTTCACGACGACTAGGACATCTTTCAAACTCATATCTTTAATTGCGCACTTAAAAACTTGATCACGTACACGTAAGTGAGCCATGCCTTTTGGTTTAGAGACACTACTTGGAATTGATTCCGTTTTTTGCTGCTCTTGTTTCAGCATTTGAGCCGCTTTCGCCTGCTTGGCTGTATCTGGTGCTATTTGTTTACCCAAGACCTTATTCATTTTCTGCACAAGCTGTTCTTTGGTAAACGGTTTGCCTAAATAGTCGTTAACGCCTGCATGTATTGCTTTAAGCACGTACTCCCTTTCACCACGGCTGGTTACCATAACAAATGGAGTCGTTTTATATTGAGGTTGAGCACGCGTCCATTCGAGCACTTCCAAGCCACTCATTTTTGGCATTTCCCAATCACAAAGAACAATATCAAACTTCTCAGAAGACAGTAATGTTCTAGCCTCTTCTCCATTAAAAGCAGCTTTCACCGAGGATTGCGGAAATGCATCGCTCACGAGTTTAGTGACCAACTCACAAATAAATTTCGCATCATCAACGATCAACACTTTCAAGTTTTTCATTCACTAATCTCTACAACTGCCTTTTCACGGCAGTACTTTGGGGAATTAACTCACTATACATTCATTAAAGTAGGTCATCAAAGCGCTATTAACCAGTAAACTTGAAATACAAACGTAAAAAAACCCGCTTAATTAGCGGGCTTTAAATCATCTGTTAGCCATTTAACGAAAAACAAACTCCCCATCCTCCACATCTATTGCAATCTCAGTCCCAGGCGAATATTTACCTGCCAATAGTGCATGCGCAAGTGGGTTTTCAATCCACTGCTGAATCGCTCTCTTCAATGGCCGAGCTCCATAAATAGGCTCAAAACCTACGTCAACCAGTTTATCTAATGCTGTAGGTGTCAATGTGAGGGTGAGTTCACGCTCAGCCAGTCGCTGACGCAAACGCTCTAGTTGAATAGTTGCAATACCTGCTACCTGATCTTTACGCAAACTATGAAACACTACAACTTCATCTATACGATTAATAACCTCAGGACGAAAATGAGAGCCCACTTCTTCCATGACAGCACGTTTCATTAGCCCGTAATCATCGTCATCACTGAAGCTTTGAATAAGATGAGAGCCCAAATTTGATGTCATGACTACAATGGTATTCCTAAAATCTACTGTTCTTCCTTGCCCGTCAGTCAAACGCCCATCTTCCAATACTTGTAGCAAGATATTGAAAACATCAGAGTGTGCCTTTTCAACCTCATCCAGTAATAAAACAGAGTACGGTTTACGGCGCACTGCCTCAGTTAGGTAGCCTCCCTCTTCATAACCAACATAACCTGGAGGAGCCCCAATAAGTCGTGCGACAGAATGTTTTTCCATAAACTCTGACATATCAATACGCACCATGGCGTCATCAGTATCAAACAAATAGTTTGCTAACGCCTTACACAGCTCTGTTTTACCCACACCTGTTGGCCCAAGAAACAAGAAACTACCATTCGGGCGATTTGGATCGGACAACCCTGCTCGCGAACGACGTACTGCATTTGATACAGCAACAACTGCTTCAGTCTGACCAACCACACGATGGTGCAAAGCACCTTCCATGCGTAATAATTTTTCACGCTCACCTTCAAGCATTTTGCTCACAGGGATACCGGTCCAACGCGCAACGACTTCAGCCACTTCCTCTTCAGTTACTTTATTTCGTAGAAGCTTGTTGTTTTCCTGATCCGCTTCTTCTGCTTCACTGGCCGCAGCCAACTGCTTTTGTAACTCCGGAATAATGCCATACTGCAGTTCTGAAGCTTTGGCCAAATCACCACTTCGCTTAACCTTTTCTAACTCAACAAGCGCTTGGTCTAATGCCTCATTTGCCTTTTGAGATCCCTGCAAAGCAGCTTTTTCTGCTTTCCAAATTTCTTCTAAGTCGGCAAATTCTCGTTCCAGCTGCGCGATTGTTTTTTCAAGCCCCGCCAAACGTTTACGAGCAGCGCCATCTTTCTCTTTTTTGAGTGCTTCGCGCTCCATTTTTAACTGAATTAAACGACGTTCTAGACGATCCAAATCTTCAGGTTTAGAGTCCATCTCCATACGAATTCGCGATCCAGCCTCATCAATTAAATCGATTGCTTTATCAGGTAGCTGCCGATCAGTAATGTAGCGTTGTGACAGTTTTGCAGCTGCAATAATCGCGGAGTCTGTTATTTCGACACCATGATGTACTTCGTAGCGTTGCTTTAAACCACGTAAAATCGCCACGGTATCTTCTTCTGTAGGTTCATCCACCAGCACTTTTTGAAAACGGCGCTCAAGAGCTGCATCTTTCTCAACATATTGGCGATACTCGTCTAGTGTAGTTGCACCCACACAATGTAGCTCACCTCTTGCCAAAGCGGGTTTCAACATATTCCCGGCATCCATAGCCCCTTCACCTTTACCCGCACCTACCATCGTATGTAGCTCGTCGATAAAGAGGATTATTTGCCCTTCTTGCTTAGAGAGTTCGTTCAATACAGCTTTAAGGCGCTCTTCAAATTCGCCGCGAAATTTTGCTCCGGCAATCAGTGCCCCCATATCAAGAGAGAGCACCTTCTTGCGCTTCAGGCCTTCTGGCACTTCGCCATTAATAATGCGTTGGGCCAAGCCCTCAACTATCGCCGTTTTACCTACTCCTGGCTCACCAATTAATACCGGGTTGTTTTTAGTTCTACGTTGTAAAACTTGGATAGTGCGGCGGATCTCATCATCACGACCAATAACTGGATCCAGCTTACCTAGTTCAGCCTGCTCAGTTAGGTCAATACAGTATTTATCTAAGGATTGACGACTACCCTCAGCATTAGGGTCATTCACGCTCTCTCCACCCCGCATATTATTAATAGCTTGCTCCAAAGATTGCTTACTCACGCCAGCATCTTTCAACACCTTACCGGCATCACTTTTATCTTCTAGCATTGCCAAGACTATTAGTTCGCTGGCGATAAATTGATCGCCACGTTTTTGCGCCAACTTATCCGTCAGATTAAAGATGCGTGCCATATTTTGGGATAATCGAATCTCCCCATCTGGACTTTGAACTTGTGGCAAACGATCCAACGTTTCACCAACCTTACGCGCAAGCTGAGGCAAAGCAGCGCCCGCCTGTGCCAATAAGGGTTTCACAGAACCATTTTGTTGTTGCAAAAAAGCAGCAAGCAAATGAATAGGCTCAATAAAATTATGATCTTTGCCAACTGCTAGCGATTGCGCTTCACCTAACGCATCCTGAAGTTTTGATGTGAATTTATCGGGCCGCATAAATAAGTATCTCCTGTGAACAATTCACAATTAGACGTAATGGCTGTCTCTTTGCATCAGATATGGGGATACTTCCTGACCTATTCAACCTTGAAATGATTAATATTTGATCAGATGTGATCTGACATCAAGTTTTACAGAATTAAACTGCCTAAGGTAAATGCTAACCAGGCACCCACCCAAGCCAATACTAAACCGGAAAAAATAGACAGTGCAGCCCATCGCCAGCTTCCTGTTTCTCTACGAATAACAGCCAGTGTGGCCAAACATGGCATATAAAGCAGAGTAAAAACCATTAAAGCCAACCCAGCAGCAGGTGCTAAACCTGCCTGTATGGCTAGCTGCAATCCACCAATGTCTTCAGCATTGACCTGATAAACCATCGCTAATGTCGCGGCGATAACTTCTTTTGCTAAAAAACCAGACAGTAGAGCGACAGTCTCTTGCCACTGAAAACCCAAAGGAGCAAATATCGGTGCCATCCAACGCCCCAACTGCTCCAGAAATGACATCTCGGCTTGCATCGGAAATGTTTGTAACACCCATACCGCCAAAGACCCCACTAAAATCACACCTCCTACTTTTTGTAGAAAGTCTTTAACTTTATCCCACACATGCAACACTAATGAGCGCCATGATGGCCAACGCCATGGAGGCAGCTCCATAATGAAAATTTCATTAGGTTGTGCAGGCAACCAGCGAGACAAAAGCGCAGCAATCATGAATGCCACCAAAATACCTAGCATATGAATCCCAAAAAGAGCGCTGCCTGCATTATCTGTAAAAAAGATCCCTGCTAACAAAACATAAACAGGCAAACGTGCTGAACAGCTCATAAATGGATTGATTAAAATAGTAATCAAGCGTGCTCTAGGCTCCTCAATCGTACGTGTTGCCATAATCGCCGGCACATTACAACCGAACCCCATCACCAAAGGTACGAACGCCTTCCCATGTAAACCAACCTTACTCATGACTCTGTCGGTAAGAAAAGCGGCACGAGCCATGTAGCCACTTTGCTCTAAAATTGCGATGAAAAAAAACAACAGAACAACATTCGGTAAAAATACGAGAACGCCGCCAACACCCGCTAGCAAACCGTCAGTAATAACAGCCCTAAATAAGCTCTCAGGTAATAGCCAATTCACGCCGTCTCCCAGCAAAGAAACCCCTTGCTCAATCCAGTCTGCGGGGTAAGCACCGAAAGTAAATGTTGCTTCAAAAATCAGCCACAATGATACAAAAAACAAAGGCAAACCCAGCCAGCGATTAAGCGTAATACGATCCAACCAACTATCAATGCGGCTGATATCCACATGGTTTTCATCTATTTCATGAAACAAACCATGTATATAGCCGTAACGCCCCGCTGTTATCATTTCTGTCGCGGTTTCATCATGGCGATCAGCCAGCATTTGCAATGCACTAGTCATAGCGTTTTGTGCATTTTCAGTTAACTGAAAACCAACATCACCTTGCGCTTCTAGACACTGAATCGCCTGCCAACGAGGTAGATCAGCCAGCTGCAGCTGCTCGACCGCTTGCTCAATATGAGGCTCATAAACAATATCCAATGCACGAAAAGTTGATACCAATGAGGATTGGTGCTGGTTACTTGCTAGCAGTGAAGCCACCAGCTGATCAAGCAATGGTTTAATAATATGGATATTGCGACCATCACTTGCTAATGCAGGCACACCCAACTGGCGAGACAGTTCTTTTAGATCGGGCACCTGGCGTAGACGTGCTGCCTCATCCATCATATTTAGTGCGAGTAAAGTGGGTAAGCTCTGCTCTAACAATTGTGTTGTTAACGCCAGATGGCGTGAAAGATGGCTAGCATCAAGTACATTCAAAATGAAATCGGGTGGTGTCGATAGTAGATAATCTCGTGTAACTCGCTCTTCCACTCGATTCTGACTTAACGAGTAAATACCAGGCAAATCAACAAACGTCAGCGTAAGGCCTTCATACTCTCGTGTGCCCTGCTTAATATCAACGGTAACACCCGCCATGTTGCCGGTACGTTGTCTCGCTCCAGTCAGTAAGTTAAATAAAGAGGTTTTGCCACAATTAGGGTTGCCTACTAACGCAACCGTGAAATGCTTTTTAGTCATTATCAGAGACCTGAATACATACAGCTTCTTCATTTCGTAAGCAGATTTGCTGTCGTCCCAATCGATATACTTTAGGGTTTCCCCATGGAGATACCGCTGATAATTGAATCATTTGTCCACGTAAAATACCCAGCGTAGCCAAACGCTGCCGAAAATCCCCACAACCGGAAATATTCACGATTTTTCTAGACTGCCCACGCGCTAAAGAATCAAGAGTCACAACGGCTCACTCCACCATAAAAGATAATGAGAACGATTATCCTCTCAGTTATCACAATGAGATATGATAAATATCAACAAATGCTTCTGTATATAGCAGCACATTACAAAACGCCTAAAGGACAAAAACCGTAGAGTGTTTTATCATGAATACTATTTTTGTTATGAAGGTAGGTATTGTCAGTGAGCCAGAGAAGCACACCAAATCTTGGGTTAGCCATGAAGCAACGCCGCAAAACGCTCGGGCTCAATCTTTCTCAGCTCGCTGAGCTTTCTAATGTATCACGCTCAATGTTATCGGAAATAGAGCGAGGAAACGCCAACCCTACATTCACTAACTTATGGAATATTACTCAGGCATTAGGCGTTAGTATCGATGACTTGGCGCATAGCAGCACAGAAAATCAGCCTCCAACAATCATGAGGCAAGATGCAATTAATACACCGAGAATGCACAGCGAAGATCAGGGCTGTGAGCTTATCGCACTAAACCCTGTAGATACGGCCACCGAATTTGAGTGGTACCAGTTAATCATTCAAGCCGGTAGCCATCTGGAATCTGAAGCACATGTACGTGGTACACAGGAACATCTATCAGTCATCGAAGGACAGATGGAAGTAATACTACAAGAAGAGGTACGAACAAAAGCAACCACAGGAGACACGCTACGCTACCCAGCCGACATTCAACACTCCATAAAAAACCCAGGAAATACCACAGCCCGGGCTTTTCTAGTTGTACACAAACGCTAAAAAGCGCGCTTACTACTGGGTAGAATTTTTTAGACCTTTCTATTCAGGCCAATCGAGTATAACTTTTCCTGAGGCTCCAGAACGCATCAAATCAAAACCCTCTTGGAAGTCTTTCAACGGGAAGTGATGCGTAATGATAGGCGTAAGATCTAACCCAGATTGAATAATACTGGCCATTTTATACCAGGTTTCAAACATCTCACGGCCATAAATCCCTTTAAGGACCAACCCTTTAAATATTACCTTAGTCCAGTCTATTGCCATATCTGAAGACGGAATGCCCAGCATGGCAATTTTACCGCCATGGTTCATAACATCTAACATATTCCGAAAGGCCGCCGCCGCACCCGACATCTCTAACCCCACATCAAAACCTTCTGTCATTTGCAACTCAGACATTTTATCTTCCAATGACTGCTCAGCAACATTAACGGTATGAGTCACACCTAACTGCTTGGCTAATGATAAACGGTATTTATTTACATCCGTTAGTACTACATGTCGAGCACCCACATGTCGTGCAACAGCGGCAGCCATTATTCCAATGGGCCCTGCCCCGGTAATTAGTACGTCTTCACCCACTAGGTCGAACGACAACGCTGTATGCAACGCGTTTCCAAAAGGATCAAAAATTGCAGCGAGGTCATCAGAAATATTATCAGGTATTTTGAATGCGTTGATCGCGGGTAAAGCAAGAAACTCAGCAAAAGCGCCTGGACGATTAACACCCACACCTTGTGTGTTACGACACAGATGACGACGGCCTGCTCGACAGTTACGACAGTGGCCACATGTAATATGGCCTTCACCAGAAACGCGATCTCCTATTGAAAAACCTTCGACTTCACAACCAATTTCAACCACTGTACCTACATATTCATGACCAACAGTCATCGGTACTGGAATAGTTTTTTGCGACCACTCATCCCAATTATAAATGTGAACATCCGTCCCACAGATAGCGGTTTTGCGAATTTTAATCAGCAGATCATTATGGCCCACTGACGGTTTCTCAGTTTCATGCAGCCAAATACCTTCCTGTGGATAAAGTTTTGCGAGCGCTTTCATATGACTTTTCCTCAGATAATACCCAATTCGCGAGAAATTCGTGTAAAAGCAGAAATAGCCTGATCCAATTGCTCACGAGAGTGGGCCGCGGACATTTGTGTACGAATTCTCGCCTGCCCTTTCGGTACAACAGGAAAAGAGAAGCCAATAACATAGATCCCTTCTTTTAGTAGACGCTCTGCTAGGGTAGACGCCAACGCCGCATCACCTATCATCACCGGGATAATCGCATGGCCACTGCCGGATAAAGTAAAACCTGCCAGCTCCATCTGCTTGCGAAAATAATCTGCATTCTCATTTAACTGCTTACGAAGCTCATCTCCTGCGTCAACTAATTTCAGTGCTTGTAAACTGGCTTGAACAATAGCTGGAGCAAGCGAGTTAGAGAATAAATATGGGCGTGACCGCTGACGTAGCCACTCAACCACTTCTTGTTTTGCTGCCGTATATCCACCAGAAGCGCCGCCCAAAGCCTTGCCCAGCGTGCCCGTAATGATATCGACACGCCCCATCACCTCACACAACTCATGACTACCTCGTCCATGCTCTCCAACAAAGCCCACTGCATGCGAGTCATCTACCATTACCAGTGCATTGTATTGATCAGCCAGATCACAAATACCCTGTAAATTGGCAATAACACCATCCATGGAAAAGACACCATCAGTAGCAATTAACCTCACTCGCGCATCTTGTGACTGCTGCAAACACTGCTCAAGCGCTGCCAAATCATTATTAGCATAACGCATACGTTTCGCTTTACTGAGGCGCACGCCATCGATAATACTGGCGTGATTTAATGCATCGCTAATAATGACGTCATCTGCGCCTAATAAGGTTTCAAACAAGCCACCGTTTGCATCAAAACATGATGAATATAAAATCGCATCATCCATTCCCAAAAACTGACTTAATGCAGCCTCTAGTTGTTTATGAATATCTTGTGTTCCACAAATAAAACGTACCGATGACATGCCAAAACCATGCTCATCTAAGCCTTGCTTTGCAGCCTTAATCAATTCTGGATGATTAGATAGACCCAAATAATTATTAGCACAGAAATTTATCACTTTACGACCATCTTTGAGTTGAATATTCGACTCTTGTGGCGATGCTATTTCCCGTTCAGCTTTAAACAACCCTTCTGCTTTTAACTGTTCTGCTTGCAATACTAGCTGCTGTAAAAAGTCTGCGCGGTTCATATCATCTCCTAAGCTCTACTTTAGTCGTGTAAAAAATAATCAATCTAATATATCAGAAAAAATCACATAATTAGCTTTATTATAGAAAAATTTCTACTAAACAGGATTTTATGTATTGGAAAGATATTTCCCTCAACCATACAACGATTGCATTGCAGCAACCCTTTCGGGCACCTGGTAGCCCTTTTGTAATAGCCAGTCTTGATTGAAGTAGCTCTCTTGATAGCGATCTCCACCATCACATATTAAGGAAACGATACTGCCGTGTTCACCTTGCTTGTGCATTTCTTCTGCCAGCGCCAGTACACCTACAAAGTTAGTACCTGTCGAGCCTCCCACTAAACGTCCTAACTTTGCTGATAAGAAATGCGCCGCTGCTAAGCTCTCGTTATCTTCTACTCGCAACATCCTATCAACCACCCCTGCTTCAAATGAGGGCTCAACACGCGGCCGCCCGATACCTTCAATCCGAGAGCCTTCCTTAATTGTTAAACTGGCATCCCCTGTTTTGTAATAATCGTAGAATACAGAGTTTTCGGGATCCACTACGCATAACTGCGAAGGTTGCTGCCACCATTGTTGATGTCTTAGATATCGGCCAATAGTGGCTGAAGTACCACCCGTTCCCGCACTCACCACAATCCAACTTGGCTTAGAGAAGCGCTCAATGCTCATCTGCTTGAAAATAGACTCGGCAATATTATTATTGCCCCGCCAGTCAGTCGCTCTTTCAGCATAAGTAAACTGATCCATAAAATGACCGTTCATTTCTTTTGCCATATTTGCCGCTGCCTGGCACAAATCAACTGCTTCAACTTGATGACACTGGCCACCATAAAAAGCAATCTGCTCCATTTTTTTCTGTGCGGTACCAACAGGAACAACCGCGATGAAAGGCAAGCCCAATAACCGTGCAAAATAGGCTTCCGATATAGCAGTGCTACCTGATGAAGCCTCAATGACGGGTGTCCCTTCTTTGATCCAACCGTTACACAGAGCATAGAGAAATAATGAACGAGCTAATCGATGCTTTAAACTACCGGTAGGGTGTGTCGACTCATCTTTGAGGTAGATATCAATACCGGGAAAAGATGGCATATCTAATTTAATTAGGTGTGTATCAGCAGAACGATTGTAATCTGCTTCTATGATACGAATAGCATTAGCTAACCAGTGACGTTGATTCATTATTTGCTCCCCTTTTATTATTAAAAGTATGCAGGAGCAAGCAGAGAAAAATATTGCTATTATTTATTCATTATCAACAAATTATAGAAAATAATTCTAATATTATGATAAATATTAAAATAGATGAGACTGATAGACGGATTCTAAGAGAGTTACAACAAAATACTGAACTCGGCATCACAGAGCTAGCGGCACGCATAAACCTATCATCAACACCGTGCTGGCGGCGTGTTCAAAAATTACAAGATGCAGGGATCATCAGAAAAAAAGTCGCATTATTAGATCCAGAAAAAGTAGGCTTAAACGTATCTGTCTTTGTGCATATAAAAACACGTAATCATTCGCACGATTGGTTTGTAGCGTTTTCAAAGAAAATATCTAGTTACGCAGAAGTTGCTGAGTTTTATCGCATGAGTGGTGAGTATGATTATTTAATGCGCATTGTTGTTGCTGATATTGCCGCATTCGATCACTTTTATAAACGCCTTGTTGAGGAGACACCCGACTTAAGCGATGTAACCTCTAGTTTTGCCATGGAGCAAATAAAATACACAACTGCACTACCTATCTAGACACTCGTTATAGACTCGATCGCTTTGGTAACACCTAGTGATTTGCTTTCCAGATTAACGTTGCCATTCGCCCTGTTTGCGAAGCTCGACGATAAGAGAAAAAACGCTCGGCATCAGAAAATGTACAATAGTCACCACCTGATATTTGAGATACGCCAACACGCTGTAAGCGCAAAGCAGCAAGCTGATATATGTTTGCCAACCACTTACCTGAATTAAGGGAGGGTACGAAGCAATCACTCGATTGTGCTAACTGATCACAAAACTTCTGGCGGACTTCTTCACCCACTTCAAATACTGTGGGGCCAATGGCGGGTCCTAACCACACGTGAATATCAGACCCTAACATTGTTTCTAGCGTTGTTTCCAAAACGCCATCTGCCAACCCTCTCCACCCTGCATGAGCTGCCGCAACCCGATCACCATCCGTAAATACAACCGGCAAACAATCTGCCGTCATGATTACGCACGCTAAATCTACTTCAGCCGTCCAGCAAGCATCCGCCTCGCGAATAACAGAATCATTTTTTGCTTCAGTGCATACAGTGCCATGAACTTGCGATAACCACTGTGCGGAATTGAGCCCCAGCTGAAGAAGCAGTTGCTCACGATTACAGGCTACAGCACTAGGCTCGTCACCTACATGGTCACCTAAATTCAGAGAATCATAGGGAGGATAGCTCGTACCTCCCAATCGAGTACTAGCAGCAACCTGTATACACTGTGGTGCAGCCCAGTTTGGTCGTATTAGCTGCACAATAGTACCTGGCTAGTCTTGATAATCGTCATAATCTTTAACATCCCGTTGTAACGCCACCAGTAGAAGCTGAAAATCTTCAGGCAAATCGACCTCCCAAGACATTAGCTCACCACTAGAAGGGTGCCAAAGCTCTAGCTTTTTCGCATGCAACGCTTGGCGCTTAAAACCAATCAAGGTCTCCTGAACTTCCTCGGTTGCACCTTTTGGCATACGAAAGCGTCCACCGTAAAGTTGATCACCCGCCAGTGGATAATTAATATGTGCCATATGGACACGTATTTGGTGGGTACGACCCGTTTCGAGCTTCAAACGAACATGCGTATGATTGCGGAATTTCTCAAGAAGTCGATAGTGTGTAACGGCCTCTTTTCCTCCTTTGACTACACCCATTTTAAGACGATTCTTAGGATGCCTCCCAATGGGTTCCTCAACACAACCACCGCCGGTCATCACACCTTGAGCTACCGCTTCATATTCACGGCCCATCGAACGATCCTGCAATTGGCCTACTAGCTCTGTTTGCGCTTGAATAGTTTTAGCAACCACCATCAAACCGGTAGTATCCATATCCAAACGATGCACAATACCAGCACGAGGTACCATGGCAATATCAGGAAAGTGATGCAATAGAGCATTCAACAATGTACCTGTGCGATGCCCTATTGCTGGGTGGACCACTAAGCCCGCCGGTTTATTAACTACCAGAATGTCATCGTCTTCATAAATGATATCCAATGGAATATTCTCTGCAATATGATCTTCCAAAGGTTCGACAGTCGCATTAACAACAATACGCTCACCACCATACAGTTTCTCTCGCGGCCTAGCCGTCTGCCCGTCTACGGTGATTGAGCCTTCTTTTATCCAAGACTGTAACCGTGAGCGTGAAAACTCCGAAAACAACTGAGCAACAACCTGATCAAGACGTTTTCCGGTCAACTCACCTGGTACTATTACTTCTAATTCAATCTTTTCTGACATCAATATACCGATCTGTAGCCCTGATGATTTTTCTTAGCTTCCGGTTATGGTTAAATAGACCGTTAATTAAGCATTTTGGCTCAGTATACCCGATACGGCGAGTCGCGCCGAGAATCGAATACTTGGAATAGCAGGATTTATTACATGCGCTTGGCAAAAATCGTTGGTACCGTCACCCTTTGCGTTCTAGCAACCGGTTGTTCATGGTTTGGTGGTGATAAAGAGATACCGGATATTCCGGAACAACAACTCTATGAGGAGTCTATCACTGCTCTTGAAGAACAAAACTATCAGCAAGCGGTTGAAAAACTGCAAATGCTAGAAGCCCGTTATCCATTCGGCCGCTATTCCGAGCAAGCTCAACTCGAATTGATCTACGCTTATCACAAGAACTATGAGCCAGAAGCGTCAAGCGCTGCTGCAGACCGTTTTGTTCGATTGCACCCATCGCATGAGAATATCGACTATGCATACTACCTTAAAGGCCTCACCGCATTTGAGCAGGACAGAACCTTCTTTGAACGTTACTTACCTATCGATATTAGCCGACGCGATCCTGGAGCAGCACTGGACTCTTTTGAAAGTTTCTCCACCTTGCTAAATCGCTACCCTGATAGCAAATATGCTCCGGATGCCAGTAAACGCATGGTGTTTTTGAAAAACCGCTTAGCTACTTATGAAGTCAATGTTGCGCGTTTTTACATGAAACGCGGTGCCTTTGTCGCAGCAGCCAACCGTGGTCGATTTGTAGTAGAGAATCTAAAAAACACGCCTGCAACCCCTAATGCACTCGCTATTATGTATCAAGCATATACTGAGCTTGGCATGTCTGATTTAGCAAACAGTGCACGTGATGTATTACTAACAAATTATCCAGATTATGACTTACGCACTTACCGCCAAGAAAACAAAACGTTATTAGAGACCGCAACCTTTGGGTTACTTGGCAGCAGCGAAGAACCAATACCGCCATCGCGCCCAAGTACTAAAGTTACAGAGTCACAAATTAAAATTGAAAAGAAAAAGTCCTGGTTTGATCGCATTACTTTTGGTGCTTTCGAGTAATTATCTGTTAGCAAGTAACTTTTGAGTCATTAATACGGGAATGTAAACGCAATGAATGCTGATGACATCATTAAAGAGATGCGGGTTCTACCAACAATAGATCCAGCGTTTGAAATCAGACGCCGCATCGACTTTATCAAGCAGCGTTTACGTGATTCTCATTTAAAACATCTGGTATTAGGTATTAGCGGTGGTGTCGACTCATCTACTTGTGGAAAACTTGCTCAACAAGCTATCGATGAACTCAACAGCGAATCACAAACATCTGAGTATGCATTTATCGCGGTGCGTTTACCTTATAACGTCCAGCACGACGAAGGTGACGCACAACAGGCTCTGACATTTATTAAACCCAGCGAAACACTAACGGTTAATGTCAAGCCTGGCGCAGACTCTCTACATACCGAGGTTACTGCTTCATTACAACAAAGTCAGTTACTCCATGCGAGCGAAGCCGCAATCGATTTTGCTAAGGGCAATGTTAAAGCTAGAGCTCGTATGATCATTCAGTATGAGATTGCCGGAATTGTGGGAGCACTCGTCATTGGGACGGATCACTCAGCCGAAAACATTACAGGCTTTTATACAAAGTGGGGCGATGGAGCATGTGACTTGGCTCCGTTGTTTGGATTAAATAAGCGCCAAATTCGTCAGCTAGCCATGGAGCTTGGTGCACCCCAAAACCTAGTACATAAAACACCTACCGCGGATTTAGAGTGCCTTGCTCCACAAAAGGCAGACGAACAAGCACTTGGCCTATCATATGATAATATCGATGACTTTTTAGAAGGGAAAGTTGTAGAACCTGAAGTTCAGGAAAAACTGATCAACATCTATTTAAAAACACAACACAAGCGCCAACCGATTCCAACAATCTACGATTAAGCGCTCGCCGTACTGTTTGGAAGTGCTTAGATACGTCCTTCCAAACGATACGCTACAGGATTAATTACAGGCTCTTTCCCTAATAATAAGTCAGCGTGCAAACGTGTAGAAGCCGGAGCCAATACTAAACCATTGCGGAATTGCCCTGCATTCACAGCAAGTCCTTCATAACCAGGTACATCGCCAATATACGGTATACCTTCAGGTGAACCCGGCCTCAAACCAGACCAATGATGCTCTACATTATAATTAGCTAACGACGGAATAATACTAACAGCTGTCTTATACAAGGAGTCATAAGCCTGCTTTGTTGTACTCTTATCAAACCCTTCGAACTCCAAAGTAGAGCCGACTAAAATGCGTCCATCATTTCGCGGAATAACATAGCGGCCCGCCATTAAGATGACTCTATTCACCGTACCAACAGGTGCATTGAAGATCATCATTTGTCCCTTAACAGGCTCAACCGGCAAGTCGACATTTAGCGGTTTCAGCAACTCACCACTCCAGGCCCCTGCTGTAATAATGGTTTTCCCGCCCGTAATGTCACCTTGAGAAGTCCGAACACCATAAATGATTCCTTTTCTCTGCAGTAACTGCTGTACTTCGTGGTGTTCATATAAGGTTACATTCGAAGACTTTACTAAGCTTTCCCTGAGCGCTTGACCCAATCGAGGGTTACGTATGCTACATACTTCAGGCATCCAAAGTGCACTACTGTACCCATTACAAAAATTTTCTTCTCTTAAGTAAAGGTGAGACGAATCGACTTTTTGCATCGGTCTATTAAATGCTGTTGCCCAATGTAAAGCCTCTTTCTCATCTTCAACATCCACCATATACATCCCTTTCTGGCGGAGCTCAGGATCACAACCGGTCTCTTCTTGAAGATCTTGTGAGAGGTGCAAATAACTACTTTGTGACCACGTTGCTAGTTGAGTCACGGGCTCAGCATAGCGCCAAGGGTACAAAGGAGAAACAATACCTCCGCCGGCCCATGTAGATTCCTGAGCACAGGCTAAACGGTCAACTAAGGATACTGTAGCACCACCTAGAACTAATTCCCGTGCGAGCATCATACCAATAACACCAGCACCAACAATGACAAAGTCGCTCATTACTACACCTGATCTATTCAACAAAAAATGCAGTGTAGAGTATTTTAAATATCTATAGAACGCACTCTGCCAACAATATTAAGAATCAAACGTCGCTCTATGGCATAACTAGGGTGGTTAATACGAAAAGAGCTATTCCCTATCATCAGTCTCCCCGTCGCCGTATAGATTAAATAGTGACCTCTTCCCCAATTAATATCTAGGGATTCACTAAACCTAGCGTGGGATATCAAATCGTCTACTCCAGCGGTATAAATTCTATCGCTATCCACATCTTGAAAAACAATAAGGCCATCATCCCAAGCCAAACGACCAACTCCGATAATACCGGCGCATTGCGTTGCGCTAGAGGACAAACTACATATTTGAACTGGACTATTTCTCTTTATTGCTTCGTATCTTGCAAGCGCTAACCCTGTACGAATTGTCTGAGCGTTTGATGCAATTTCATTACGAATTAACAACACCGAAAATGAAGGTATTGCTATGAAGGTGAGTATAAGTGCAATAGATAGTGTCACCATCAACTCAACAAGTGTGAACCCGGATTGCGAGGAATCCGGGTGTATATGCGCATCCTTGTGCATGTTTTTTCCTCAGGCCATCCTTGGCCTATGAAGTTGCTATTCGTTAAACATTACCAGCAATCTGCCACCGTCCCAGTGCCTGTCTCAGCGCGTACTCCAACTTGGTTAATACTGAGCGTACCGCACCGCGCATCTGCTACTTGAGCACCCTGCGGTACTGCTTGGATTGTGTATGCATTTGCTGTTGCCGCTGCGGCTAGACTTATGGTATATCTTGCGGCCATGCCGTTTTCTGCGGTACAGCCATTTACAGGTACAGCGGCTAAGTAAGTCATATTCGCCGTAAACCTGCGCTCCATATCTTGAGCTAAGGTTAAAACACAACCACTTGCCGTTGATCTCCAAGAGCTAAGAACATATTGCTGATAGCTAGGATAAGCAATAGCCGCTAGTATTCCGATAATTGATACCACAATCATTAACTCGATAAGAGTAAAGCCTTTCTGATTTAGCTTCATAAACCTCACTTCATTATAACGCTGATTGAGGTAATAACAGGACGACGTTCGCCTTTCTTACCTTTTTTGTAACTAAATAACACATCTACACCAGAATCTAAATGCCGTAACTTTACGGGATTCTCTGCTTCCCTTATCTTTGCATGGGAAGCAACTTTATAAATTACATTATCGATTATGACGCTACCGGAACCCTTTGTAACGACTTCTTGCAAAGTCCCTTGGGCTTGGTAATTAACACCTGACTTAAGCTTCTCTTTAGCAATTGCAGGCTGTGGGATAAAACTTATAACTAATGCTAGAGCCATTGCTACCATTGTAAGTGATTTTTTAGTTTTCAAAAAAATTCTCCTAACGAGTAATTTGCTGCCAACTTTGGCGATTAACATCATCACCTTCATAAATTCGCATCGACTCCACTTCATTATGGCCTGAAATAATCACTTGATCTGTATCTGCACCAGGCATAAAACTTGGGCTATTGCCTCCCGCGCCAACTTTAATCCCAGATGCTACAATTTGCTTACTACCAGCAGTGAACACTTTATCACCTGTACCAAACTTTCCATCATTATCTAGATCATAGGTATGATTCAATCGCGCCCCTGTAAAAGCATCAAGAGACATAAGCCAACTGTCTCCTCCTGGAGAGCACGGGTCGTCTGCGGGAATATTACTAACAAATAAAATTCGTTTTCCACGTAATGCTGGGTTAGATATCAAGCGCTCCCCCCTCTCCCCTGAAGGAGGTACCAAATCAATAAACCATCCCTGCTTAGCAAGCGCTGCATAGTTGTTGGATGTTTCACGAAGAGGTATACTTTTTGGTGAATCATCAGCAGTCGTCACTGTACCTTTTGTATCAT
The DNA here is from genome assembly GCF_016744175.1 of Neptunomonas sp. GTDB lineage: Bacteria > Pseudomonadota > Gammaproteobacteria > Pseudomonadales > Balneatricaceae > Neptunomonas. The sequence continues at coordinate 30,991 of NZ_JADGEV010000043.1, forward strand.
TTACAGTAACGGAAGCTTCTATCGTAATACTTTGCAACAACAATTTTGAACGCCCTGTCACATTTGCGCCCTTATCATGGATTCCATAAAAAGTTTGACGCCCACCTAACGCACCATTATTGTCAGTTATCTCTATGTACTGGCCTGTTCCAAAATAGACCATTTGCCCAATTCCACTTTTCGACCTCCCAACAGTAACAGCAGTGGTAATCGGCTGAGCATTGCTATTTGCCCCTGTAGTGCAAGGGTCAGCACTACAAGCACTATAGAGTTTATAATCCAATTTCCACTTGGTAGGATCTACATCGTTCAGATTAAACTTCCATACATTCCCGAACAAATCCCCCCCATAAATATAATCTGCTACTTGATTACCATTTAAATCGACAGGTGTTAGCGTCGCAAAACCATTAGGCCTACTGGCATTAGTCGGATCTTCAGCAACACCGGTCCCAGTAGAAAGTTTGATTACTTTACTTTTATCCCAAAGGTCAACAATATAAATTACCGCATCACCACTAGTACTAGCATGGCCATCTGCCTCAGTATTATTGTAGCCATTACCAAATACTGCATACCATTTGCCATCTTGTAATTTGACTATTTTAGGTCGACTAAAGCTGTAGCCTAAATCGACATCATCTTGATCTGTAAACTCCCACATAAACAATGACGACGCATTTGTCTCAGAAAAAGATGATGGATCAGTGATATCCAATGCATATATTCCTTGACCACCTTTATTTAACCCCCCTATCAATACCGTTTTCCATGCCGTTCCATCAAACGCATCCACCACAGTTGGAGAACCATCAACATAATATTGATGAGAATAATTAGGATCAGAGAGGTTTTTCAATTCTGGTAGTAATGAGCCAGGAATAAATGCCATTTTTTCAATGCCTGTAGAGGCTTCAAAGGCATGTAACATACCATCGTTAGCACCTACATATAAAAGCTGATCACGGTTTTTTTGCGCTAATACGAATGATGAATAAGCAACTGACTCAAATGAATCGGGGTATCGAGCTGAAGGCGGTCCCACAAAGTAGGGAGTAGAGTGAACAATATCTCCAAGATTATTTACGATGCTATTTTTAGACGGCCGTTGCCTATAGATAGAGACATCATAAGTTGCATCACTAACATTTCGGCCTCGCAAATACTGCAACATCGCTTGATCGTTGCTAAACAAGCTAGTTTTTTCTGATGCAGAAAATTGCCCCCACCTAAAGGGAATGCCCGCGTTTGCTTTACTTGTGACAATAGCACGTGAACTCCATGCCGGAATTTTTGTGCTTGCATCAAACACCGCTCCATTAGTAGCAGGTCCGTTAGTTAATACTTGACCATAGGTCGGGCCAACAGCTGTACTTATTGCAAATGAAAGAAATTCACCAGACCAATTCGCACTATTATAACGCGCTTGATAAACACTAGAGCCTGTTTGTATTCGGCCAGTACTGGCTGCAGCAGAAGAAGAGGAACCTGATTTTTTTATTATATCGGATAGCGCATCTCTTAAAGCAGTTGTTAATTGTGCTGAGTTGGACGCAGTATAATATTCACCATGACCATATCCAGCGGCATCTTCTAGCATTTGGTTTTGAGTTGCAAAGCCAACTGTATAGGTATGCATATTTTGTACAGCAAAAGCAGGATCATTATAACCAACACCTGACAAATCGTTTTCACTAGCATTCTTTTTGAAATCGGTATCCCAAGCAAATTTGGCAATATCATCTAAAAATAGAGCAGCTCCCTCTCCGTTGCTCGTCGTACTATATCCATCTGAGTACTGAGGGAAAATAGGGTAAGTCGAGCTAACTGTCGTGGGGTGAAGCTCATCCCAATCTGATAAAGTTTTCCCAGCGGGTACATCTGGGTCATTGCTTGGAAAATTTCTATCTCGCGTAGGAAAACCATCAGTAATTGCTAGCGTAAAGTTCTTTTGACAACGATACTGAATTGGGCTGGTGTAGGGAGTGTTTAAATGATAGTAGCTACTCATCCCTCTAAAATAGCGCGTAATCTCATAAAGAGCTTCGGACAAAGGGGTGTTTGTTGATGCAGTATAGCCAGACAACGAGCTTTTAATGCTACTAATACTACTACCACAAGCTTGATCAATCGTCGCTCCATGCCCAAAACTATTACTACTAGGCCCATGAAACCGAGCTATACCAAAACGCATACCCGCAGTGTTATCAACCACATCAGCACCAACTGTTTTTGCCACCATCATCCTTGTTTCATTGGGGACTGTTCCTGTCGACAGGTTTGTCCCACTAGAAAAGCGGTTAAGCAGGTAATTAACATACTCACCGGAATAACGTGTATTGTCACTACCCACCGGATCAGGCAGCCTCAAACACTTAGTGATACTTGTTGTCGAAGCATTTCTGAATCGATCATAGTTACTTGAGCAACTCCCTTGCTTGAAACTGCTCTTATAATAGTTGCCTGCTGTATTAGAAACATTAGACCAATCACTTCCATTGTAATACTGCCACTGTTGCTGAGATGAACGATTTAATGTAAAGAAATCAGCATCATAAATAATGTTATTCATGCTTCCAGAATTATCGACAAGCAACATAACATTCGGTTTAACTGTTGTAGAAACAGGCAACGGAGCGTTCGACAATGCTAAAGGAGCGGCGGCTACATTTATAGATACACCAAGTACTGCTAAAAGTTGAAATCCGTATAATGGCTTAAAAAAAACTTTCATAACCCCTCCTTATCTAAATCGGCGTGCAAAAACAGTTTGTAAAATAGCCTCTGAGTTTTGCGTCCCCCCGAAAGCTTTTGTGGTGTTTCTATACAGCGCATTACCTCGGTCCTCTTCTACCCCCGCACCCGTATCGAAAGCATCTTTTTTATAAGCAACATATTCAACCATTATTAAAGGAGTTAAAGACACTAACGTATTAACATCGCTACTAGCAGGAGGGTTAATCGCAGTGCCATCGGGCTCTGTATAGTTCCCATAACTAATAGCTTGAGCATCCCACCCTGCCGTATCATTAGCAGGTAAAGCTACACCTGTTGATGAGTTTATTATTTGACAACGCGGAACAGCAGCTACACTGCAGTTTCCAAATGGCAGCCCCACATCTATAACATCAAGTTCCTTCAGGAAGCCCTCCTCTAAATAGCGCGTTCCTGCCTCTCCTGCCTGAAGAGCCAAGTTTGCATCACGCATGTTACCACTCATTTTTTCTTGCATAGTAGTACCCTGCATGGCACTTAATCCCATGATGGTTAATAACAACAACATCACCAAACCAATAATAAGCGCAGCTCCCTTTTGTTTAGGAAGAGAGTTCACAAGCCTTGGGTTACCTTCTATATTATGGTTATTCATCATTAGGGCATCTTATTCCGAAGCGACACAGTAGTGCTATATACTTTATATAGACGCCTATCAGAGGTATCTACAAGATATGGCGCCGCATTAAAGGGGGCAGGCGCAACTTGCGCCTGATCAACTACACCTGCATCATTACTAGCAACCAAGAAGCTTGCGCGCACGGTTACCACATCACTCCATTGCGTCGCACCCACAGCAGCAACACCTAAATATGCATCAGGCTCACGATCACTATTGGTATCAACACCATAGGTAAAAGCCACATTTTCAACGCCTTCCACTACCGCATTTGCATTTCTAAATAATGTACTCTGCCCTCCTGCATCAGGAGCGACATAATAGGCAATACCCCCTCCTGAATTAGCAGCGTTAGGAGGAATTGAAAGAATTTCACTCGTGACTCCCGCAACGACATTAGCTGGCGGAGCACCGACCTGAAACCCCTGCACTGCCGTAATGCTTACATCTCTACTGTTATTTAAATCTAATAGATCTTGGAACCCTGCATCACGCAAATCACGCAGCATAATATCGAGAGCAAACCTGCCGGATTCCTGCACACGAAACATTGCCTCTTGCAGCCTATAAGTTTGGCTAGATGCTAAAAATACATTGACGACCCCTCCAATCAATATAAGCCCCAACACCATAGCTATCATCAACTCGATTAGAGAAAACCCATTTTGTATATGTGAAGCTCTAAATTTATTCATTTATTCAATCACAACCCCGTAACAAAAGAGAAACAGGTCGCCGGAGCTCCCATCCCTCTACTTTCATCCCAACACACCTGCACAGTAAACTCTTCATTTCTTCGAGTAATGCTTCCTGTACCTACGGGTAGGTCTGTCGCTAAATTTGCTTGCCATGCTAGAATATCTGCTGCCGCAGTAGCGTCTGTACCAGCTGGAGCTGGCTGGGCATCGTAATCACCATTAGCTGCTGCCGAACGATTAGATCTAATTCGATCTGACATGTCATAAGCTAGATTAACGGCCTGAGAGCGAGTGTAGGCATCATGATTTAACTTGATTGCATCAAATTGTAAAGTTGCCATACCCAACAGACCAACCGATATAACTAAAACTGTTATCAGCACCTCTATCAGAGTAGCACCTAACTGGCCAGTTGTGTTTATGTACTTATAGTTCATATATTTACCCTATGGTGGACAAGCAGCTCGCGTCACACTGACCCGCCCTGTGGTACTTACTTGTAACAGTCTCTGTTGCTGGCCTGTACAGTTAGGGTATCGACTATTAATTGTTACTGCTGCTGCTGGCAAAGTCATACGGCCACTTCCATTAAACTGTATAACCGCCGCTCCTCCTGCCTGAGCAATAACGGCACCTACATCTGGAGCAGCCCAAGCCTGTATAACTGCGCCACCATTTTGCTGAACTATCCACCCTAAAGTCCAGTCTGGGGCCGCCATACAGGTAGCCCCATCAGTGCTTGGGCACAAATCTACTAGCACATTCCTTTTCACCGCTTCGCTACGCGCAGTATTCAAACCCATCACCATACTATTTGCTAACGCCGCCGAACGATTATTTTGGATCATGCTAGTAAAGCTCGGAATTGCTATAGTGATTAGTATTACTAATACGGCCAATGTCACCATTAGCTCAACCAGTGTAAAACCTAGATTTCGCTTCATATTGCTCTTTAAAATCATCTATTAGAGGTCATTACATTTCCTTGTATTAGTTGATCTTCTATCCATGAAGATTGT
>NZ_JADGEV010000044.1 GCF_016744175.1 Neptunomonas sp.
GGGCTGGATGACTACCTTGAGACAAAATATATCTGTATCGGTGGTTTAAACCGTTAAGCGTATTGTTTCGTTATCTAACGTGTTGTTGTCTCTATAGGTAACGACACGTTTTTTTGTTCTTATACGATGATAATTGGCACCTGATCTTAGGTGTGCAGGAGGTAAAATGCCGCATTTTATTATGGAATACTCAGCTAATCTTGATGATGACTTAGACATCCCAGGGTTATTTGAAAAGCTGAACGAAACAGCCATAGGTACCGGTGTATTTCCTATTGGAGGCATTCGCACACGCGCTATTCGTTGTGAGCATTTTCGTATTGGCGAAGGCGACCCAGAAAATACCTTTGTTCATCTAACGGCAAAAGTGGGTTCAGGGCGTGAGCCTGAAGTGCTTAAGGCAGCATCCGATAAGGTGTTTGAAACCTTTACCGCGTACCTTAAACCTGCATTTGATAAACGCTGGATGAGCATCGGTTTTGAAATGATCGAGCTACACCCAGAGCGTAATTATCGAATGAACAACATCCATAAAAAACTAGCAGATAAGAAGTAAGTTTTTAGGTGTGAGTTATGTGTTTGTTTTATGCTCACTCCCGCATGATCTTAGACAGCGTTAGCCGCCGTCCTTCGGTCTCTGAGAAGCGAAAGTGGCCTTCCACAAATACAGTTTCACCCAAAAATAAGGCCACTCTCTCTTGAGGAAATACCTCGACCCGATTTAAATCTTCGTCTTCTATCCAGTAGTGTAAAGGAGCCTCGAAGCGGCGAACTATGCCTCGGGTGATGACTTGGCTGTTATCAAAACTAGCAGCACGCTCTGCTAGCATCGCCAAAGACACTTGCTTAGGCTTTGCCATATCGCTGCAGCCCACAAGAACGAGAGTGGCAAGAAGTACTGCCACCAAAGATTGAAGAGCTCTCAAGTAATATCTCATTGAGCGGTCCTGTGATGGGTTTTAATAAGAGAAGTGATACACCATTTAAAAGAGGTATATTTTGCTTGGAAATCTGTAATTGAGTTCACTGTTGGTTACTTTACACCTGTGTTCGATGAAAAGTTACTTAAAACCCCTAAGAGAAAATCAATTGACTGTATTGGAGCTCTAACGTGGGATTCATTTATAATTCGTTTCATCGTGGTTGCTCAAGCAGGGTGATGATGCCTCCAGCCTACGCCTCATATGATGTTTTTGTTCATCAGCTCGCAGTTTTTCGTCCGGCTTCCTCCAAACCCTGCCTCACGGTTAAGCTCTTGCCATTCGCTAGTAGTTAACATCTAATGGCGATATAAATCGCTATGGATGGTGACCTTCCTACAGAGGACTTTCACCTCATTGGTTCATGCCCATACTGGGCGTACACAAGGCCACGAAAAATCGCCACAAAAAGACGTGGGCTAGACGCTCGTAAACTCGCGCCTTTTATGGGTAAGACCACTTTCTCTCTTAGATACGTTGCTCAACCATTTACATTTAAGGAAGTACGATGCCAACTCAAAATATTAATAGTGTTGTCTCAGTTATCCCCGTAAAGAACTTTGAGCTTACCCTTGAGTGGTATAGAAAGTTGTTTGGGCGCGATCCAGATGTTGTGCCTATGGAGGGTATTGCAGAATGGCAGCTTGTAGAAAACGCATGGATTCAAGTATCAATTGACCCGGAACGCGCTGGCAGTACAACAGTAGTAATTGGTGTAAATGACATAGAAGAACAGAGTAAAGCTTTTTCAGACGCTAATTTGCCCATTGGAGAGATTGTAGAGTATCCAGAAATTATCAAAATGGCGGAAATAATCGATCCGGAAGGAAATAAAATTTCTTTTGTTCAGGACATTTCCAATAATTCTGGTAATTGACAAGCGCTAAATATTTTATTGTTTAAATAAAAGCTAACAAATTTCTTCAGTTAACGCCCAAACCTTGCACTCAATTTGTACCTGCGTTTCGCGAATATTTTCACAAATTTTACAGGAAGAGTGCTGTGCTGATGAATGAATTAAATCATACTTAAGAAAAGCGACTCTATATTTCCTTGGGGTCGCTTTGCGACTGAAGTGGTTATGAGCAGAACCAGATTGAGCATTTAGGCAGGCAGATGCCACAAGCAGGCACCAGATATGGTGATCATTTTGAAACGAGCTGCGTTAGTCAGGGGTGTGCCTGGGTAGCTGCATCTGCGCGGCCAATCAGTTGTTGTATACCCAGCGCGACTACAAGAGACAAAATGATGCTAACGACAACGCAAGCCGCTGCTGGAAGATCATAGAGCCAAGCCGCTGTTAATCCAGCAACAAAACCCATACAGCCGACTAAGTATGACCAAAATTTGGACTTGTTATGCACAATAGAAGCCAGCGCTGGAGCTATCAGGCAAACAAACACCAGATAGATACCTGCTTTAACAACAGAAAGGGTGATTGTGACTGCAAAAACCAGATAAAAAAAGCGCTCTAGTTTTTCCGGCCAAACATGGGCAAGTAACTGCACAAATACAGCAGCCAGAACGAGCAGAGTAAGGTCTTGCCAAGTCAGCCAGAGAATATCTCCACTTAATGTACTGGTTAACAGCTGGCCGCCCTTGGGCTGCCCGGACACCAGTAGTACTAATGCTGAAGCAGCAGTTACGTATATTAAGCCGATAAACGCTTCACGCCACTCTGGAAAGTTTCTATTAACCCAGGCGACTAATCCGACACCTAACAAGGCAAACAATATTGCCATACCTTGTAAAAGCCACTGGTTATTATCGTGCCTATGCATCTGGCTTGCTAATACTGTCCCTAGTGCAGCAACTTGCGCAATCGCAAGATCTATAAAAACAATTCCTCGCTTGAGTACTTGATAACCTAACGGAATATGGCTTGCCATAATCAATAAACCTGCAACTAATACAGGTAATCCTATTTCGAGTATCTGCACTACTGAGCTTCCTGTAGTTGAGTAAGAAGGTGATCAAATAAACGTTGGAGGTTATTGATATCCCCTTTAAGATCAACTGTTGCAGGTAGGTTCAGGTGTTTAATCTCTGTCTTATCGGACAACCAGCGAGCGGCTCGATCGTTTTGATACCAGTTTGTAAGGATAGCAACCGGCTGCTTTTGGCGGGCTTCCTCAATCAGAGATTGTGCATGCGCCATCGTTGGTGGCACACCTGGCTTTGGCTCCAAATCAGCAATAGCATCCATACCTATCCAGTTAATCAGATAACTAAAGCTTGTATGTTGCACAACAACAGGCTGGCCTTTTAACTTCGCTGCTTGCTGTTTCCACTGTTGCAGCGACTGCTGCCATTTGATTTGCCATTTTGCCAGCGCCTGCTGATAGATCAGGCGAGAGCCAGAATCAATGATCTGTAAACGTTGGCTAATCACCACCGCCAGTTTTGATAAACGATCAGGATCTAAATGGAAGTGTGGATTGCCTTTCGGGTGCACATGTTTGGTACTAAAGAATTCAGTTTCATGTTTCTCTATTGTCTCAATAAATTGAGACAAGTAGAGCATGCCATCGGCACCATTCACGATCTTTCGGTTAGCCGCGCGCTTTTGTAATGCGGGAAGCCAGCCGGATTCCAGGCCGGCTCCACTACAGATTACTAAATCAGCTTTTGCTATCTTCGAGATCAAGCTGGGACGCGCTTCAATATAGTGCGGGTCCTGGTAGGCATGAGTAGCGCTAAATACTTTAGCGCCAGGCGCTAATTCCTTACTGAGAGCAGCCCATTCCGGCTCGCAGGTGAAGATGGTTAATGCTTGCGCGGTATTAACCAGCGCAAACAAGCTGAGAGCAAATATCTTAGAAGCTATGCGCAGCATGTGCACCGAATCCAACTTGGTAATGAAATGTAATGGCGTTATCTGTCCCTTCCATATGGTCAGCATCTTGATGTTTATATTCAAGACGCAGTCGCTGTGTATGAGTAGGCATCCAACTCAGCATCACACTTGTTTCAGTTAAACGGCTCGCTTCCCATTCATGCTCACCATCGTGCTCGTGCTCTTCTGCCAGGTTTACACGACCGTGGCGAATGCCAGTCGCCCAGTTTTCATCAAACTGATAAACTCCAGATAAATACCAACCATCATAATGATCAAATTCTGCACCATAAATGTCATCAACATAGGCATACTCAGCCGCTAGCTTAACTTGCTGTTGCCGATTATTTCCCTGTGGTGCCCATTTCCATACCAGGTCTGTTAAGTAGAGCTTTTCCCCTTGAAACTCAGCTCCATGAGCATGGCCTGCATGGTCGTGCTCTTCGTGATCATGCTCTTCATGTTCATCGTCGTGATCCTCTTCATCCTCGTGATGACCTGACGTTTGAGTTTTATTACTCAGGTAGCTTACTCCCATCTGCCAGCTTGCGTTATTGCCGATATCATCACCAAACTCAGTAGATAGCGTCCAGGTACCAATACTAGATTCTGAGCCTTCCTCGCCAAATTCATCACCCGTAAAAGCTCCTGCGCTCAAGCGCCAGTACCGATCTGTAGGTGCCAGCCAACTAACACCGATACCATCATCAAAGTAATGGCCACCTAAAAAGGCTCTGTACAGCAAAGGCCTTTCGCTGAAATTGTCAGAATGGCTGTGAGTCGCATTAAGATAACCGATGTCTGCTAAAAAGCGTCCGGCTGTAACATTTAGCCCCCCTGGTAGCGCAGAAGACTGAAGATAAGCTTCTTCAAGTTGAAGATCACTTTCTTGCTCATTCCACTCACCGACCAGGGCCATGTGTGCTGTCGCAAAGTTAGCAACATCCTGTGATAGGCTTAATTCACTGTGACTCGAACCAAACCCTTCAGTTCGCCCTCCCAAAGCCGTAGTTTCTGATTTGTGATAGGCATCCAGAATTACCCCTACCTCAAGCGCATTAACAACATTTGCCTGCGAGCAAAGCACAGCCGTAGCCAATGCCAACGCTTTTCTTTTCATTCCTGAACCTCTAAACTTTACTGTTATGTTATACTATAACATTGTAGATTGTTTTTGATTTCATTGAAATAGGTGATTGTTGTGGGTGCTACGGAACGAGTAGAAAGTAATGTTTTTATAAAGCGTTACCAGAGTGAAGATAATCATAAAACAGGGGATTCCCCAGAGGTGATGACAACTATCTATGAAGAACAAATAAATCTAGTTGTATTACAGCGGTCGCTGCCTGATGAAGTCACGAGCTACTGCGAAAAACTAGTAGATAACAACCCAAACTTTAATCTGCGCTCAGTTTTTAAGCATAAGACGACAACACAGTCGCTTATATCCTTAGTACCGGATTTGGCGGGACAATCCGCATTTATAGAAGATCTGACTTTGTTATTGGACATGTACTCCTGCTTGTTCGACCTGGCTGAAGTTGGTCTGAGATTGCAAGTGTTAGACCGAGCGATGTGTCCCCGCTTCCATACAGATAAACTAGGTTGTCGTCTGGTCACCACGTATTATGGACAGGGAACGGAATGGCTCGGCGGTTACGGTGTGGATCGCACGAAACTCGGTGCAGGTAATATGGGATTAAGCGATAAGGAATCGGGTCTATACCATAATGCTGCTAGTATTCAGCAAGCTAGTCAGGGTGATATTCTACTGTTAAAAGGCGATGGCTGGTTTGGCAATGACGGATTTGGTGCGGTTCATCGATCTCCAGCCGTTGCTCCAAATGAGAGGCGCGTTGTTGTAACGATGGATTTTGCTTGAGAAGAGATAGATCTAAACGTCAATCCAATCGGCCGTGCTGGCCTTAATGCCTCGGTAATAGCAATAGGCTGCGAGTATCACCATGCACAACAGAACGATAGGAAGTACAACAAGCCCCATTAGCATGAGTACCGGTGTTAATTGAGCCATGAGTGAGCCTATCAAAAGCTGAAGAAAGCCGAGCATTCCTGTAGCAGTAGCCTTGGCACCGCGGGTAGCGGATATAGCACTGGCTTGGGCATTAGGCTGGCTTAAACCTCTGCCATACGTGAACAAAGCCATCGGTAGAAATAAGCTCAAGTAGCTGGGTGTTTCTACTATGAACAAGCCAAGCATTAGTAGGCTTCCTATACCAGAAATATAGTTTCCTAGTCTTATCATTCGGTCGGTGCCCGCTTTTGCGGATACTCTTCCAGCCGTCAGGCTGCCTAACCAGAAGCCACCGGCCACCAGTATGAACCAATTACCATAATCCACTGCGCTGCCTTGCATATACTTAGCTACAACAAAGGGAGCGCTAGTAATAAAGATAAAGAAACCACACGCTATCATGGTGCACGATAGGGCGTACCAGAGGTAACCGGGTGAAGACAAAACGCTGTTGTAGCGCTTAAAGCTATCAAGGAGGCCTCTGTTTTGCTGATCAATCTGATTTGATTCTGGCAGGTACAGAAGTGCTCCTAGCCACACGATTGATCCCAGAATCATAGAAAGCCAGAATACGCTTTGCCAACCAGCGAGCAGATTAAGATAACCACCCATGGTAGGCGCTATTGCCTGTGCAGTAGCAATACCTAAAGTGATATAGCCGAGCATGCCAGCGGCCTGATCTTTTCCGTGTTGATCTAAAATAATACTGCGCGCCAGTAGCATACCGGTACAACCTCCGGCGGCTTGTAGCACGCGTGCTAACAATAGTTGCCAGACTTCAACAGCCATAACACCGAGTACACATCCCGCGATATGTAGGATAAAACCCCATAGTAGTACTGGCCTGCGACCATAGCGATCGGCCAGAGGTCCGCTGATTAGCTGGCCAATAGCAAGTGTGAAAAGGTACAGGGTAAAGCCCAGCTGGATAGTGAAAGTACTGGTGTTAAATGTAACAGCCAGCTCCGGCATGACCGGAGCAAAGATATTAAGCGCAACAGGGCTGGCTATCGCCATGCCAGCGAGCAATGAAACCGGTGTTGTAGGCGTCGATTTATTTTTAAAGGCTGAAAACAACGTTGACTTGTCCTGTGCCAGAGCTAGGGAAATATTCACCAATTATTTCTCCTTTACCCTGATACTCATCCCATCCCAGTGCGCCAAACAGCATGGCTGTATCGTGCATACCGCCTTCGCCAGAACAAAGGTTTGCATAGTCAGGGAGCATTTTTAAGAAGGTAGCAGTATCGCCTTGTTGCCAAAGGTCTAAAACGCGAAGATCAACCTGGCGGTTAAATTCTTTGGAGATTGTAAACGTACCATTGTTTGCTTCGTAATCCTCATTAGCCCAAATCCGGTGAGATAAAGACCCTGAAGCAAGTACCATTACTTTACTATCACTGGCTTCAATAGCTTCACGAATAGCTTCGCCAAGGATACGTGATGACTCAAGACTATGAACGCTACACCAACCAGAAATAGAGACGATTTTTAGGTCAGCTTCTTGGTTCATATAATACATAGGCACTAAGGTGCCATATTCAAGTGTAAGTGAGTCAACTTGATGGGAGAGTGTATAAACGCCTTTATCTGTTGCCTTCTTTGCTATTAAGTCGCCAAGTTCAGGGTTGCCTTGGTAATCGTATTCCATGTTCTGAATAAAGTGAGGAAACTCGTGGCTGGTGTAATTGCCTTTAAAACGGCTATTAGAATTTATATGGTAACCGTTGTTCACAAGCCAGTGGGTGTCTATAACCACTACTGTATCGGCACCTGCTTCTCGGGCACGACGTGCAATCTCTTTATGCCCATCAATGGCTTGCTTGCGACAGCCTTCCAAACGTCCGGGTTGCTCCGATAACAGCATCGTTGGCACGTGAGTTATTTTAGCTGCCAGTACAATCTCGCCCATTGTGTTACCTCACTTAGTATTGATATCAGTATAAGCCATCTGGCTGTGTGCTTTGCACCTAACCGCAAATGGATGACTAACGGGATTATTAGTTAATATATTAAGTACATGCGCAAATATTAGTTAACATGTTATCTATTGTCAATAGGGGAGGTAAGAATCAAACGTGCTGATCATGGTATGAAAGACAATATAGGGTGGTTCTAAGACCGATGCTTTACAAACCCGATAGGGATATACGGGTTTGTAAAAAAAGAATCACTAAGGCTTGATTGAGGCTAATTCTTGCAACAGTTTTGAAAGCTGATCTAGTTTTTCTTTACCAAAACGCTCAGCAAATAATTGATAGTGCGCGTCGACTTCTGGGCTGATTTGCTCGAACAGTTGTAAAGCTTGTTCTGTTAGTTTGATGAGAGTGCGGCGTTGGTCTTCAGATGATTTACGTCTCTCAATGTAACCTTGTTGTTCGAGCCGCTTAATGATGCCTGTTAAACTCGGGCTAAGAATGCAACAAAGATCTGCGAGTTGTTTTGATTCAAGTTCGTCGTAAGCCTTCAGTGCACGAAGAACACGCCATTGCTGCTCGGTTAGGTTGTTTTTCTGTAATAACGGGCGGAAAAACTGCATGGATGCTTCGCGAGCTTTGAGCAATTGTAACGGGATAGAGTCTTCAAACTTACGCATTATTAGTCTTCTCAATTAAGAATAGCTAATTGTTACGGTTAAAGGGTTCTTCTGCAAGCGCTTCATGTCATTGCAGCAATCATCCTGTAATGGCTGTCAGCATACGCAATATTTTTGCGGGCTTATAAATAGATGCCGATCACTTTCTTGTTTTACGGATATCCGAATCTAAATCTTCAGGGTGTACCACTAAGCCTAGCTGATCTTCTTGAGGAGCAATCACCACAAGGAATTCATCTTCCACAAGGCCTGCTGTCCAACGATGTTGCCACGTTTTTAACGTAATGGCTTGTGCTTCACACGTTTGCCACTCGCCATTGGCCCAGTTGCTGGCGTCAGCTTCATTCGCCCAAACCGGTACGCAATCTTCATCATCTGTATTCAGCATGACGCAACCATGAGTGTCGGTAAGAATCCAAATCTCTTGTTGGCTGCAAATTTGTTGCAGAAATTTCTGATAATTTGCTTCGTTATCTTGCTCGCTCATAGGGCACCGTTAAGAAAATTGTTACGCGTGAAGGCGTAAGCTGTTATTAGGTGCGCATAGTGTCGGCTTGCACAGGTGGTGTCAATTACAAACAGATATTTTCCAGTTGAATTAGTGATTTGCTGAGTGTTTTAAATTTTAACTATTAAGGTTAAAGATTTAATCAATTATAAGTGTGGAGAGCTCCTGTTTATAGTGTGCTCAAGTCTGAAATAAATACCGTAGGTAAGACTTCCTAGTAATTTGATTGATGAGGATTAAGCGCATGAGTGGTGAACAAGGTAAATGTCCTGTGATGCACGGGGCGCATAAACAAGTGGCTACAGGCAGTAAAGCGAATCAACACTGGTGGCCAAACCAATTAAACTTGAAGGTTCTTAGCCAAAATACGCAAGAGAATAATCCATTAGGTGCTGACTTTGACTATGCATCAGCTTTTAACTCGCTTGATTTAGATGCATTAGCTAAAGACCTAGATGCTCTTATGACAGACTCTCAAGATTGGTGGCCGGCGGACTATGGCCATTACGGACCGCTATTCATTCGTATGGCATGGCACAGTGCCGGTACTTATCGAATCTATGATGGTCGTGGCGGGGCGGGCACAGGCTCACAACGTTTTGCCCCTCTCAATAGTTGGCCTGATAATGGCAATCTTGATAAAGCTAGGCGCTTACTCTGGCCGATCAAACAAAAATATGGCGATAAAATATCTTGGGCCGATTTAATGATTTTTTCTGGAAATCGAGCTTTGGAAACAATGGGTTTAAAAACCTTTGGTTTTGCCGGAGGACGTGTGGATATATGGGAGCCTGAGGAAGATATTTACTGGGGGCCTGAAACGCAATGGTTAGGTGATAAACGTTATAGCGGTCAGCGTGAGCTTGAATCACCCTTAGGTGCTGTACAGATGGGCCTTATTTACGTTAACCCAGAAGGGCCGAACGGCCATCCTGATCCATTGGCATCGGCTCATGATATTCGAGAAACATTTGCTCGTATGGCCATGAATGATGAAGAAACCGTTGCGTTAATAGCAGGGGGGCATACCTTTGGTAAGGCTCATGGGGCAGGTGATCCTAGTTATGTCGGTGCAGAACCAGAAGGTGCTGGTATTGAAGAGCAAGGTCTAGGCTGGAAAAATTCCATGGGCAGTGGTGTCGGTAAAGATTCTATTACAAGCGGCGTTGAAGGTGCTTGGACTAGCAACCCAACGCAATGGGATAACGGTTTTTTTGATGCGCTAATGGGGTATGAGTGGGAACTCACCAAAAGCCCCGCCGGTGCCCATCAATGGACGCCAACCGCAAGCTCGAATGCTACTGGTGCTCCAGCGGCACATGGTCCTTCTCGCCGTGAAGCACTGATGATGACAACAGCGGATATGGCATTAAAGCTAGATCCCATATATGCGCCTATTTCACGTTATTTCCATCAAAACCCAGCAGCTTTTGCCGACGCTTTTGCAAAAGCTTGGTTTAAGTTAACTCACCGTGATATGGGGCCATATGTACGTGGTCTTGGGGATTTAGTACCTGTTGAACCACAATTATGGCAAGACCCAATACCGTTAGCCACACATGCTTTAATTGACGAAGCGGATGCCGCTTCTATTAAAACAGACATTCTGGCGACAGGCTTAACCATTGCACAGCTAGTATCAGCAGCGTGGGCATCGGCAGCCAGTTATCGGGGCAGTGATATGCGCGGCGGTGCCAATGGCGCACGCATTCGTCTTTCACCACAAAAAGACTGGGTTGTGAATAACCCTCAAGATTTAGCCGAGGTGCTACACACGTTAGAAACTATCAAGCAAACGTTTGATAGTGCACTCACTAATGATAAACAAGTCTCCATGGCGGATCTGATTGTTCTAGCCGGTTGTGCGGGTATTGAAGCGGCCGCTAAAAATGCAGGTGTTGATATAACAGTCCCTTTTAAACCGGGCCGGACAGATGCTAACCAGGCACAAACTGATGTGGAATCGTTTTCCGCGCTACAACCGGTTGCCGATGGATTCCGTAACTATATTGTGAGCCAACATGTTCGTCCAGCCGCTGAGTTATTGGTCGATCGAGCACAACTGTTAACCTTAACGGTACCAGAAATGACAGTGCTAGTCGGCGGTATGCGGGTGCTGAATACCAATACAGATCAAACCCTGCACGGTGTGTTTACACACCGCACAGAAGCCCTATCAAATGACTTCTTTGTTAACTTGCTAGATATGACTACACAGTGGAAAAAATCGACAGTGGAAGCTGGCGTATTAGAAGGCACTGATCGACAAACAGGCCAATTAAAGTGGACGGCCACAGAAGTTGATTTAGTGTTTGGTTCTAATTCACAGCTACGTGCAGTTGCAGAGGTGTATGCCGCTGCTGATGCAGAATTGAAATTTGTTAACGACTTTGTGGCCGCATGGGTAAAAGTTATGGAGTTGGATCGTTTCGACCTCAAATAAACCTATGCTTTTTATTTAGCGCTTAAAATTATGAGTAACCTCAGTATTTACTGAGGTTACTTTTTTAATCGAATCTGAAAATATATATTTAACACATAAAAGGACTTATTCACTTCAACATATCTGATTTTTTAACAGCTGTCAGTGTTGGGGCTATTTTGGGATTCCTGATTATATTCCAGCATTACTATCAGACAATTTGTTTTGTGGTTGGAGATTTAATCTCCTTCTTATCAAATAGAGTTGTCGAGTTGTAAGCGTCTAATAGTTAATGCTAGAGGCTAGAAATCAATAAATTCAATATGTTAGCTACAGATAATCAAGTAACTTCTATAGAGCGATAGTTGGGAATGGTTTTTATATTTTTAGATGAGCTATGTTGAATCGTTTAAAAATGTATCATCGCAATTCTAAAATTTTTGATACTAGCTATCTTCTGTGGAGTCATCAAAACGAAAGCTGGGTATATTCGCTTTAGCAATGATAATCAGGACGAGGCCGGCGGTAAAAAAGAAAAAGGCGGACGCCATATAGCTGGCAGAAATCACATCTTCCATACCTAACTCTCGTGATTTGATAATGAGCATTATAATGCACAACACGCAGAGAACTTGGCTGATAATACCCGATACGAGAGAGGTCTTTTGTAGAAAGCTTTTTTTCTTCATAGGAGTATCAGTGTTTTCGATTGGTAAAGGAATAATCATACCACTTCATGACAATGCATGCTCACAAATAGATGAGCATGCAATCTCTTCTATATACATAAAATTGATATATATCGTTTTTTTGATAACGGTAGAATGCGCTAATAGCGTTATACATTATATTGGATTTATCTTATGTTTAATTTAAAAGCTTTTCTCGCAGGCCTTGTAACAGTTGTGATTGTCGGCCTAACACTACAATTAGCATATGTGCTAATTGCCACTTATATAAGCTCTGCAGATACAGACGGTTTTTTCACGATATACCAAAGCGAACTTTGGTTTGTTTCTGCTCTAACCGTTTATAGCCTAACAATGCTAGCGGGTGGGGCAGTAACCGCTTTCTTTAGTAGCACACCTGGTTTTTTGACACCCGCCGTGGTTGGTTTATCGACAAGCCTAGCGTCACTACTCGCTTCTAGTAAAGGAGATGACATTAGTTGGGTAAGTGCAGCAATGGTGTTGGGAAGTGTTTGCTTTTGTGTTCTTGGAAGTAAGTTCACATGGAGTAGAATCTCCAGAGAAGAATTTGAAGAGCCTGTCTGATAAAATTATGTTTTGATAACTGAGTGTTGAACGTAAAGCGCTCAAATAAGTAAGCGATACGGAGCTGTATATGAAGTTAAAGGGGAAAATAAGACTTATTATTGTGGCAGCTATAGTGTTTGTAGCCTTGGATGCAGCAGTCATTGCTTACATATTTTTTCAAAAATAAGGGGCTATATCTGCGTTTTATGCTGTTTAGAGAATAAACAAACCAATGTTTGAAATAATTTTAAACATGTGTTTATAGTCATTGTGTAGAGGGGGAGTTTGTTTAATATTTAGATTTCTGATGTCCCTGTATATTTTTAAAAATACATATTTACTGTATTCGATCTGATGAAAATATAAGGCGGTATATTATGGCGCGTCGAAAGTTTAGACCAAACATAGTTACTTGGCATGAAGCACAGACTGATGTTTTAGTTCCTTCTGATGATCCTCTATTCAATGATAATTTAATTCTCGCAGAAGGGGACTCATGGTTTACGTTGGCGGGAATACCAACTTCTAATTTATTGTTTTCTATGCGCTTTTCAGCTTCAACCCTTATTGTAAACTGCGCTAAACCAGGCGATACAATAATCAACATGTCTGATATTCTTAAAAACTCATCTTTTATAGATGCATTGCCTGACAAACGTTTTTCATGGGATTTATTATTAATTAGCGGCGGGGGTAATGACCTTATAGACGAAGCTAAAAATATAATACTGTCTAAAAATGCAAGAGCCGGTAATGATACAAATGACATTGAAGGCTATTGTGATTCGATGATTCTGAAACAAGCAATACAGAATATTCAAGATAGCTTTCGAAAAATAGTACAGTTAAGAGACGCACCTCTGAGCTCTTCATGCGGAAAACCGATCCTAGTTCATACATATGACTATTTTGTACCGCGAAAGGCTCCTTCACGTTTCTTTCCTTTTTCAATATCCGGCCCTTGGTTATATCCAGTATTTTTAAAAGCAGAGATCCCAAAAGGAATATGGATAAAGCTTGCTCAATTCCTTGTTGATAGACTAGCAGAGGGGATTATCGAGTTAAGCGAAGGCAGCAATAAGCTACCAAACTTTCATGTAGTTGACACGCGAGGCTCTCTCGTTAAAGCAAAGCTAGGAAGTGTTGGTGAGAGCAATGATTGGTTAAATGAAATTCACCCAGACAGTGATGGCTATAGGAAAATATCAAAGAAAATTGATGCGAGAATCACAGAATTAGGTTTCTTAAAATAAACAAATTTTTCATTTAATTCTTTGTTTCGTACTCACTAGAGTGGAGTCATTGATAATGAAGAGCACTGGCGCATTACCTCCCACCATTGATCACCATACCAGCAGGCTAATTGTTGGCCTTATTGCAATATCGCTTGCTCCTCTTACCAATATATTATCTTTAGAGGTGCAGCTTGATTCTATCAGTGCCTCATATCATGAAGGAGGCTGGGCACGAGATATCTTTGTAGGTTTTTTATTCGCTATTAGTGCTTTCCTTTTATCATATAATGGCGAGTCGAAAACAGAAGCTATTCTAAGCAAGGTTGCAGCAGTATCAGCTTTAGGCGTGGCATTATTTCCGTGTACATGTGGAGGCGACCATGATCTGCTGCTACCGTCGGTCCATTATATTTCTGCAGCCATAATGTTTTTAATTTTGGCATATTTTTGTTTGTGTTTTTACACTAAGGCACTTAGTAAAGGTCATAGCGAAGCAAAAATAAGAGCGTTTATTTATGGGGTCTGTGGAGCATTGATTATATTATCCATAGCTGTTTTAGCCATTGATAGCATGTCTGATGGGTCTATCAGTAAACTAACACCGAGGCTTACATTCGTACTGGAGAATATAGGGCTTACTGCTTTCGGAATTGCTTGGCTCACTGCAAGCCGTATGTTTCCATTTATAACCTCAGAAGAAGAACGGCTAACAATAAAACTGACGAGTGGCTAGGAGATTTATGTGTCAGCATTTATTAGAAGGGAGAATGAGAGGGTGTCTACCATATAAAAAACATCTGAACACGTGTTGCTTTCTGATTTCCTTAAGGCCGTTGCTTTCGTCATGATGGGTGCTACTTACTCGCATTAATTGAAGATGAAATCATAGTACTCAAATCTGTATGTAGTAGTGAGATAGAATATTTAGTTCGATAAAATGCAGGATCAAAACTGTATTAAAAATACAGATAAAACGATACATAATACATATTTTTATTCTCATCGGGTTTCCTCAATAGCAATGTTGATTGGAAATAATACATTCTGGGAGTGTGCGTACATTGCACGCAGTGTCACTTTACCCACGAAAAAGAATTCTTCGACGCTCTCCGCACGAAAAAATCAACTCAACCAAGTCGGCTTAAAACGCTAATACTAAAATTGTTATTCCTGTGATTAGAGAGCAATGCATGAAATAGATATGGCTATTGGGGTTCCAGATAATGTCATAAATAGAATAATATACAATTTAACATAATATACATTATGCGAAGTTATATATAATAGAAGATATACCGTAATTTGAGCATTTGAAAAGCTGTTAGTACTTACTAATCAAATATCAATTCGTAAAGAGCTGGCCTAAGCCTTACTAGAATTATTGGAGAAATTCTTTCGTACGGAGAGTAGCAATGATTTGTTTTGTGCAGGCCAAGTATCACTGAGCTGCACGTACGGCACTTCAATTAGTAAGAGTTTGCTAAATGATCGATCGGTTTTTTAGCTGCAGATTCGTGTCGCTCTACTCTTGTTGTGTGTAAGTATTGAGATGTGGTGTTGATGCTGTCATGGCCGGCATCTGCTTGAACATGTGACAGAGGTCGATTGTTAATATTTATATCGTGTGATATTCCGGTATGACGAATGCTATGTGGTGTCATTTGCCGCATTTCGACGGCGTCTTGCTCAAAGCCATCTTTGTTCGCTGCATTAGCTGCTAGATCAAAAACTAAGCTGATCTGTTCTCGTAGCTGGCGAATACCCAAGTTGGCATTTAATAAACCGACGTCACGGCCACGTCCTGCTGCGCGGTGTCGAATAAATAGTGGCGTGTTTTCATTAGGTGCTGGTAATGGACTTAAGCCAAGAAAACAGCGATATCTTTTTAACGCTTTAAGTAGTTGGCTTGACACAGCAACCGTTCTTTTTTTGCCGCCTTTACTGCGTGGAATATGAAATCCCCAGACTGATGTTTTAGTGTCTCGACGAAATTGTCCCATCATTGGTGAAAACCCAGGACGTGCAGCTGCTTCTGAAATACGTAAATAACAGCTGTACATTAAGCTCATTAAAAACAGGGTGCGTTCGTGTGTTTCTGGGTCAGATTCAGCCAGCTTAATGGATGTGGATATGACGTAAGACCACTGTAGCTGTGTAAATGAGCGAACGTCTTCATCATCTTCATTCATTACTAAGTTTTGTGAACTCGACTTAAAGCGTCCACTTTTCATCAGCATCATAGCGGGGTTTCTTTCTGTATATTCCTCATTTATAAGGTAACTAAAAAATGAAGATAGAATAGCTAATTTTGTTTTTATTGCTTTATCTGTGATTTTGTAAGGCTGTTCTATGCCCTCCTTTTTTTTACCTAAAAATGGGCGCCATTGTTCGTTCGGAATTCGTTCATCGATATCTTTATCTAATAAGAACTGGGCGACATTTCGGTAGGCAATCAGATGTTTTGGTGGTTTTATGCAATAGTCGATATAGCGTAATAGTACTCGCCGCGTAATATCTGAAACGCTAACGCCTTCTTCTATAAAGCTCCAATAAAGAAATGTGGTTAATTCACTTCTATAAGTTTTATAGTTATTCTCACTATGTCTTTGTTCTAGTAGCCAATCTACTGCATGTTCGTATATTAATGCTGCATCGTTAACCTGATACATTGTAATGTTTGCAATGAACTGGTTAATGCTAGGGTTCCCATCTTCAAGATGGATAATAGAGTCAAACAAAGGTAAAGCAGGTGGTTGATTTGGCATTGATTTCACGTTGATATTATTTCAACTAGTATAGCAATAACAATGCCTTATATGCGAATGCCGATAAATAGCATTATCGGCATCATCTAACAGTATTTGTTCTTTTAATTACCATTTACTATTTCGTCGACGTGATCAACACATTCACCACAACGCGGTTGCAAACCATGAACAGCAAAAATCTCACGATACTCTGTTTCTCCGTAATCGATAGACTCTTGTATGTCATTTATATATAAGTCATTACAAGTACATACCAATGTTGGATCTGCCTCTTTGCGATCGCTGTTCATGATGATCCACGTATATCTTATTAAAAATGTATTTTATAAGTATTTTAATTTCCCTGCTGTGAATTCGATACACTCAAGGTTGCGGATTATTAATAGTGGAATTAATCATTAGCGAGTTATTCATTTTTTTGTATCGTAGGACCACAAAGGTATTTACAAACAAGCTCTTCCAAAACGCCCTGTTTATCTAGTCTATCTATACTTGCGTTCATATCGGCCAATTTATCTTTAATTTTACTGTTTACCCGAAACGATACAGGGTTGCTTGCATATGGCAGAGAGGTTTCATAATTTAGATTTTCTTCTCGTTGATAGTAAAGCGCAACAGCCTCTTTCATTAAACCAATGTTGTTCCATCCACGATGTACACGTTGTGCTATCTGCCACTGATTGGTGAAGTCTTCACGTATTAAGCTATCAGGTACTGTGTTTCCTCGAACTGTAGCAACTCGCTGCCCTGCTAGATCTTTAAGAATAAATACGGGAAAGGAGAGTTCTGGACGATAGATAATTACTTCATTAACAACACTAAATGAACGCGTAAATAACGATACTTTTTTAATTTGGGGTCTATCATCAATGTTTGCAGATACTCCCATTTCAATATCAATCTCACCTATTTCAAAATATCGGCGTAGTCGCTCTTGAGATAAAGGTTCAAATGATAAGTTAAATTTCAAGTCATTCGCTATTAAACGTAATGTGTCAGGGTAAATCCCTTGATACTCCCCTGCTTTATCTTGCCAGAAAAATGGTATCTGCCCTGGTGTTGGCACCCCTACGCGTAATACCTCCGCTATGCTTATGTTGCTGAGCATCAATAAATATATACCTATTGTTTTCATAAAGAATACTTTATAGCGCTAACCTTGCTAAGAATAATAAGAATTGGATATTCAAATGGCACATAAGGACAACTTTTAATGTGCTCTATGCTAATCTTTGTTCCATAATATCTTACTCTGTGTAAATAAAAGACTCTTTTCATGCCAGTGATACGTATATGTCAGTTGTAACTGCTTCTGCAAAGCTATTAGAGCCAGTCTTGCAGATGGCTCAACATTATCGCATGGAGCCATCCCAGGTACTCAATTGTGTACATCTAACTTATGATGAGTTCACAAAACCCGGTGCCCGCTTTCCTGCTTCGCGCTTTAATCTTGTTTTACAAGCGTTAGCCGAGATATCGAATAACCCACTTATTGCACTAAACCTTGGTGAAGCTACTCAGCCTCGTTTGCTCGGATCAATTGGTTTTCTTATATCAACAGCGCCGACGTTAGATAAGGCTTACCAAACACTTGTTGACTACTTCCCTCTTCTTTTTGAGGGCGCTGTATTACACATGGAGCAAACAATAGAAGGCACGTTACTTACAATTGAAATGAACTCACCGGAGCTACATCCCATTGAGTACTTTCTTGCTTGTTTGGTTAATTGGCCACGATCCTTAACAGGTCAGCAGGTCCCCGTTAATTTTGTCCGTTTCACTTTTTCAGAACCTGAGAACCCACAATCTTATCAGAGATTTTTTGCTGCCGAAGTAGAGTTTGATGCCGCTTGTAATCAGATTTTATTACCTAGCCAGTATCTTGCTCATAGTTGCTTAGATGCAAATGAAGAGATGCATCAATTACACCGTGAATTTGCTGACTCGCTTTTAAGCAAATCTAACCAACAAAGTGCCCTAATTGCACAGACACGGCATCTAATACGACAGCAACTAAATGAAGGAGGAGGAACGGTTCGTCGTGAGCAAGTTGCCGCCTGTGTTGGCTTGAGTCTACGGACGCTTCAACGAAAATTAGGCGCATTAGGTACGAACTTCCAAGATGTATATGATCACACACGAAAAGAGATAAGTTTACAACATATACAACGTGGGCAATTAAGCTTCGGTGAAATAGCATTTCAGCTTGGTTTTTCTAATCAATCGGCATTTCAAAAAGCATTTAAACGCTGGATGGGCCTTGCTCCAAGCTCGTATCGTCAACAAATTAATCCGGCCGTTTTACCTCAGAACATTATACTACCTCCCTCAAAACCAACTAATACGGCGTGGCTAGAATTCGATAATATTCAGGATGAAATAAAGCAGCGTATAATAGGGCTTAATGGTTTTAATTTGCAGCTTCTTGAGTATGCAGCCCTCTTTGGAGAACGGTTTACTCTCGCAGAATTAAGTAAAGCGACCGATAACCCCGTAGCACGTATAGCAATACACCTTTGGCCTGCAGAACAGCTAGGGCTTATCACTTCCATATCATTGCTACAAAATGAAAGTAACTCTGACCAAGATGAAAAGACAGCTTATGTTTTTTCTCATATTGACATTCGTCACACCTT
The DNA here is from genome assembly GCF_016744175.1 of Neptunomonas sp. Lineage (GTDB taxonomy): Bacteria > Pseudomonadota > Gammaproteobacteria > Pseudomonadales > Balneatricaceae > Neptunomonas. The sequence goes on from NZ_JADGEV010000044.1 coordinate 19,270, forward strand.
AAATGAGTGCATGACAGATACAGATAAAGCTCAACGCCACTTGAGCATTGGTGAAGTGATGTTTGATGCGCTTCCTTCCCCATTTTCACTTGATCAAATAAAGCCTGTTCTTGCACATCTTAATGACGGAGCAAAGTTATTAAAAAATGTGCTTTCATCAAATATAGACATACCTAGAAAGCTCAAAGCATTAAACATTCAAGCAGCTTTACTTGCAGAATCACAGCAGGAGTATTTGTATGCACAAGACTGCTTTAAACAGGCATATTACCTCCTCCCTGATGAGCAACATGATGAGAAATCAAAACTCTTATTGGAAAGTGTTCGGTTGCTGTTGTTAGGAGGCAGAATAGATCGTGCTCAAGAATATTTAACTAGAATCCCTACATCTACTAATCTTGAACAAGTGATTGTTGCGGGGTTGATGCAAGCAAAAATCTATCAACATAAAGGGTTACATACTGAGTCATTAACACATTTGCAGCATAGCCTAGCAGCCTTAGATCCAGCATTTCCAGATAATGAAACGGAGCAGTTATCTTTACTACTGACTCAGCTGCATGAGATAAGTGATCTTTTTGATGCCTCATTGATCACGAGCATCCCACAAATGCATGATCAAAAGAACCTATTACGTTTGCAGCTATTAGAACAAATTAGTTTGTTAGCACGTCAACAACGCCAGCCTTTACTTGCCGCCTGTGCTATCAGTCAAATGGCTTTGCTTACTATTAAATATGGTCATAGTTCACTAACCGCTTTTTCTTTTGTTAGCTACGCATGGGTTGCTAGTTGGTTTTGTGCTGATTTTGCTTTGGCACAGGATTTTTCAGAACAAGGTATGGAACTTGCCACTGGATTTAGAAAGCCGACTTTACTTGTAAATAACACAGAGCCAAATATTAAAGACAAGTCTTCACTAAGTGCTGTGCTTTTTCAAAGTAGCCAGGTGCTACATTGGTTTACTCCTTTGGAAGTAGCCATGTCACAATTACAGAGTGTTGATGATCTTGCAACTGCACATAGCCAATGGTTAATACAGAGTGATTGTCGAGTATTACGTCACCAGTTGATGTTTTTTTCTGCTATGCCATTGACTGAGCAATCTATGCTTTGCCAAGAAAGTCACGCAAGTATGGTAAGTCAAAGGCAGACATATCAAGCGGCATGCTTAGCAGAATCTACTCAGCTATTGCTTCTGCAATTATGCTCAAGTACCGAACCCCATAGCACGGTGACATATAGGCATGGCTGGCAAGCGGTTAGTACGATTATAGGAGCGTTATTATTAGACCAGCAATCAGTATGGCCTGACTTGTTCGCATGGGAAGCTTCACTTGAAAATGAACTTGCTGGTTATTTCTGTGTGGCTGAAGCTTTATTTTGCACGGCAATGATGCGATTAATACAATCTCAGCAACAACATAATATGGGTAGAAAACGCCGATTAGAAATTGAACAAATTGAATCACGACTAGAACTTTGGGCAAGACATTGTCCCGCAAATTTCAAAGGACAATTGTTGTTACTCCAAGCAGAAAAATCTAGGTTATTAACCCGGCAATCCCCCAATAACAGCAATAGTACCGATCCAGCAGTGTTATTTGAGCAAGCAATTAAAGAAACAGAAATACATGAATTTGGATACCACAAAGCGCTTTGTTATGAGCGATATGCAGATTATTTGCACGCTCAAGGCCATGTTATACTTGCTCGGTTTTGTTTAAACGAATCCAGCTATCTATATCAACGCTGGGGGGCATCAGCTAAAGTGGAACAGCTAAGACAAGCGTATGCTTTACTGGCAATATAACGCTTATAATTAATAGCTCTCAATCTAATAATAAACAGTGATTAATCAATTATGGTTCCATGGAAAGTGCTAGTTGTCGATGATGAAGAAGGCATTCACGGTATAACCCGGATGGTATTTCGTGGCTATGAGTTTGAGCAGCGGCCAATTGAACTGATTAGTGCGATGAGCGGCAATGAAGCACGTGAACTTTTAATTCAACATCCTGATATAGCATTGGCATTACTCGATGTTGTTATGGAGACAGATAGCGAGGGTTTGCAACTAGTTGAACATATTCGAGACGGGATGAATAATCGCGATATACGGATTATCTTACGTACAGGCCATCCTGGATATGCTCCTGAAGCTCAGGTAATTGTTAACTATGATATCAACGATTATTTAAGCAAAGCAGAGCTGTCGGCTTCGCGATTGTTAACCTCTGTGGTTGTTGGGCTACGGTCGTATAGAGACATAAAAAGCGCTCGAAAAAGTCCTGTAAGCATGAACGACTCTACGCCTGCCAATCAAATAACAGCAGAACAGCTGCATCAACAAATGCTGCCTTTGTTAAAACAAAGCTCACGTTTGCAGCAATTTGATCTGAACCCTGTAGCTCATGATATTACGGTTAATTTACATGCACAGCACCAGCGACTCAGCAATAGTGTCAGCTTACTGAATCTTAGTGAGCAGTCTTTTAAACCAGAACTGATTGATCTTGCTGATTTACTTAATGAAGTACTTCACATTTTTTTACCTCAAAGCCGACGTGAGGGTTGGATACTGGACTATCGATTGAATAATGATTCAGTAAATACTTTACCCGCGCAAATTAAGTCCGATGCTATATACCTCAAACAACTGCTAATAAGTGCTGTTGAAGTGATGATTCTTTCATCAGATGGCAATGATTTAAAAATCACCGTCCAGCAAGCAAAGCAAACAGGTCATCTTATTTTAACGTTTGAGCAGAGTAGCGGCCTACCTGTTTTCACTGCTACTGATTGGTCAAATCTACTATTGGAATACCTTCAGCGCTTAAGTATTACTTTGCAAGCTGATCTTCTAGAAAGAGACGAAAACGGCACTATTCAATGCATAATGCCTTATTAATTTTAGAAGGTGTTAACGCAATTAATGTAATGCATGTGTTTGATAAGACCGCTGATGCAGCTTCATATTGAGCTGGCTATGCAATACATGCCCATGTGATGGTTCATCCATAAGTTGCTCTGCATAATCTAATGCTTGATTGGTTTTAATCTGTTCAGTTAGTTTGTTTTTAACCAAACAATTATAGGCGAAAATTAACACCATATCGGCATCCTCTTCTCTGCCCATATGGTGAAATACGTTAGATAAATACATAGCGGATAGCATCATTAATGAAAGCGACAAACGATTAAAGCCCCCCCTTTCTATTAACATATTGGCTATATCATAAGCACTTCCAACATAGGGCAAAACTTTTTCCCATTCTCTATCTTTGTAATGTTTTTCTGACTCTTGCATCCAGTGGAAACAGTAATTGATGAGTTCATTCTCAGTAGCACTTGCATACTGGCTTCGATGTTTTGGGCAAATAAACTGCATGAAAGCCTCTTTTCAATGTTATTAACGGTGTAGTTCTTATGAATATATCGCATACAAATGATAATCATACTCATTAGCGTTAATATTACAATATCAAGAATGAAAATACTAATTGTGTTTTACGAAGACGATATGAGGATTAAGCTCTAGATAAACGACAGTAGCATTGCGCTACTGTCGTTAAGGATATAAGTAAATCTTAACGGGCTTGAGCGAGTTCCTGTAACTCACGAATAGCTACAGCAAAGATAGCTGAGTTATTTTGCGCAGAGCCACGGATTTCACTTAACAAGTGCTGCCAGCGTTGCATTAGTTGATGACGATTATGCAACCATTCTTTGACCAGAGCATCTCCCTCTTCATCATCAGTACCACTTTGCAATACATTAACAGTAATGGCTTGTTGGTGATTTGTTAGGTCTTCACGGAAGCCATCGCGAGACATCGACTCCCAATGACTATTTGTTTCAATCTCTTTAATCTGATGATCGAACCAATGAAGTTCTAAGTTATCACCTAAAGCAAAGTGTATTTGGGCAACACGCTCTAGCGACTGGCCTGTTTGCTCAGCAGCCTGGATAATGCTTAATAATGCATACAAATTATCAGCTCCCGCTACAACGGCAGCTAAGGAGGATGGTACGCCTGCAGTTACCAGATCATCATGTTTTTGCTGCCAGCGTGCCCGTGGCTCTCCTTTTAGAAGGTCGGATAATTGTTTGCTGATTTGCAAACTACCAGGGCGGAATTGTGATACCGCCGCAGCAACATCAATCTTTGGTCGTTGATGGCGCAAGAACCAATAAGTCGCACGACGAATTAAGCGGATAAGATCAGCCATCATTTGCTGTTGCAAAGCCGAAGTAACTTGGTTATCCAAAGACTCAATCTCTGTCCACAATTGATCAATACCAAACACATCACGAGCAATAACAAAGGCTGCGGCAACATCTGCCAAGCTTGCACCGCTAATTTGGCAAAGACGTTCAGTAAAGGTTATGCCCATACTATTAACCATGTCATTTGCAACTTGAGTTGCAATAATCTCTCCGCGTAAGCGATGGTTTTCAATTTCAGGGCTAAAGTCATCCACCAACCGTTGTGGGAAAGCGGTAAAGATCGCGCGGCTTAGATACTCATCTTTCGTGATGGAATCAACATTAAGCTTCTCTTTAAGCTCACCTTTAGTATATGAAATAAGGACACTAAGCTCAGGGCGAGTTAATCCTTCTCCTGATGCTTTTCTTGCCTGAAGTACTTCATCTGGCGGGATGAACTCAAGATCACGATCTAGTTTACCTTCCGCCTCTAAGCGATTGATAAGTAATATATATTCATCCATTGCACGACGGGCATGAGTATGGCCAACACTAATGGCTTGTGCTTGCTTGTAGTTATTCTTTAATACCAAAGTTCCTACTTCGTCAGTCATTTCTCGTAATAATGCGTTACGCTGTTTTACAGTCATATCGCCATTAGCAACAACTTCATTAAGCAATATCTTGATATTAACTTCATGGTCAGAGCAATCTACGCCACCGGCATTATCGATAAAGTCTGTGTTGGATTTACCTCCATGCAAGCAGAACTCCATTCGCCCTTGTTGTGTGAATCCAAGGTTTCCACCTTCTCCTAGTACTCTGCAGCGTAACTGATTACCATTTATACGTAAGCTATCATTGGCTTTGTCACCCACTTCGGCATGTGTTTCATGGGTCGCTTTAACATATGTCCCTATACCACCGTTCCAAATTAGGTCTACGGGTGCTTTCAACAAAGCAGTTAACAAGTCATTGGGAGATAAGCGATCTTCACTTATATCAAAACGTGTTTTCATTTGTGGCGAGATATCAATCCATTTTGATGCACGAGAAAACAAGCCTCCTCCCTTAGATATCAGCTCTGCGTTGTAATCTTCCCAACTTGAGCGTGGTAATACAAAGAGTCGTTGGCGTTCAACAAAACTACTCGCTGCATCCGGTGTAGGATCTATAAAGATATGCAGGTGGTTGAACGCAGCGCATAGTTGAATTGTCTCAGACAACAACATCCCGTTTCCAAAAACGTCACCAGCCATATCACCAACAGCAACAACACTAAACTCTTCGGTTTGTGTATCTAAACCTAACTCGCGGAAATGGAGCTTCACTGATTCCCACGCACCACGTGCAGTAATACCCATCCCTTTATGGTCATAGCCCTGAGAACCACCTGAGGCAAAGGCATCCCCTAACCAGAACCCGCGCTCTTCTGCGATCTCATTGGCGATATCGGAGAATGTAGCCGTACCTTTATCGGCGGCTACTACAAAGTAAGGGTCATCTTCATCGTGGCGAACTACATCAATCGGCGGTACTAGTGCACCACTTACAAGGTTATCTGTAATATCCAGCAGTGCTCGGATAAAGATTTGATAACTGGCGATTCCTTCTGCCATCCACGCTTCACGATCACCATTGCTAGGTAGTTTTTTGGCAACAAAACCACCCTTTGCACCAACAGGAACGATAACTGAGTTTTTAACTTGCTGCGCTTTAACAAGCCCTAGCACTTCGGTGCGATAATCCTCTAAACGGTCAGACCAGCGTAACCCTCCGCGGGCAACTTTGCCTCCGCGTAAGTGGACACCTTCAACACGAGCCGAGTAGACAAATACCTCAAACATCGGGCGCGGTAATGGCATGTCATTAATGGCATGCGGGTTTAGTTTAAATGCAAAGTAGTCTTTAAATTCACCGTTCTCATCTTGCTTAAAGTAACTGGTACGCAATGTTGCTTTAATCAGTTCAAGGAATCGACGCAGAATCTGATCTTCGTTGATATTAGCTACTTTATCTAATGCATCAATAATGCTGCTTTCGATACGGTCAGCCAATGCGCTGACTTTAGCACTGCCTTGACGGCTTGGTTCTAACCTTGCCCTAAATAAAGCAACTAGCAGCTTAGTGACCTGAATATGACGTGCTAATGTTCCTGCTATATAAGGCTGCGAAAAAGCAAAACGTATTTGTTTGCTGTAGCGTGCATAAGCACGCAGCATAGAGACTTCACGCCAGCTAAGGTTGGCGCCAATGACAAGGTGGTTAAACTCATCGTTTTCAGCATTGCCGCTCCAAATACTTGCAAAAGCGTTATGAAAGACATCTTTCACTTCATCCAGAACAACCGTTTCGTTCCCTTGATAAATAAGGGTGAAGTCGTGAATCCAGAAGATTTTCCCGTCGCCTCTTTGTACCGCATAGGGGTGCTCCCCCACCACTTGCATGCCAAGGTTTTCCAATACAGGAATGACATCAGAAAGTATTAAGGGCTGGTCTGCATTAAATAGTTTGAAGCGTAATATATCTTGGCTCTGTTCCAGAACACGGTAAAAGCTCATAGTGACTGGCGTGGTATCGTTGAGCTCCTCGATGCGCTGAATATCAAATACAGCACTGGTAACTTTAAAATGTTCACGATAAGCACTGTTAAAAGCATTTCGATAACTATGTTGTAAATAATTACCTTTCTCTTCGCCACAGGCGTCCATCAATGCAGCATGTAGCTCATCACCCCAATCACGAGAAATACTAATAATTTCTGTTTCGAGATCTGCCAAGTCAATTTCAATAGGGTTATCTGGATCTAAACGCAGAACAAATTGAACTCGAGCAAGAATAGATTCACTAAACGTTGTTGTGAACTCTACATCACCAGAAGCGCACGCTTTGGCTAGAATTCCTTGAACTTGCACACGCAGTGCAGTATTGAAAATATCGCGTGGTACGTAGTACAAAAAAGTAGCAAATTGGTTGCAACGGTCCTGCCTATAGAGCAAACGAATACGGCGTCTGTCATGCAAACTGAAGACGCCCATCGATAACTCAAGAAGCTCCTCTTCGGTAGAAAGCATTAACTCATCACGAGGCAGATCGTTCATGATCTGCATTAGCTCTTTACCATTGTGACTGCGTCGGTCAAATCCAGAGTGTTTAAGTACGTTTGCAGCTTTTCGCTCCATCACTGGAATAGTATCAATGGATTCAGAATAAACAGGTGATGTATAAAGCCCAAAGAAACGGCATTTCCCTGTTACGTTACCATTCTCATCAAAACGCTTAATAATGACGCGATCCATATAAGCGGGGCGATGTACGCGGGAATAGTGCGCATCTTTTGCAAACATAATAATGCTTGGTTCTAGCAAAAAAGCTTGCTCTGCTGTACGTAGATCATCAAAGGCTCGCTCGTTACGCTCACCCGACTGTTTAATTTTTAATGTGCCTAACTCGCTTTCTGGGATACGGCTTACCGTACCCTCTTTAATACTAATTTCGTCATAGCCTAAAAATGTGAAACGATCATTTAGCATCCATTTTAGGAATGCTTGGGCACCTTCAGCCTGATCTCCCTTTTGCTGCCCTAACTCATCTAATAAAGCATGAGCACGTGCCTGCATTTGAGGAAAGTCATCTACAACGATATGAATCTGATTCAGTACTTGTTGTAAGGAGGCAAGAATTGCTTTTAGTTCGGATACGTCACTGGTGCGGTCAATCTCAAGATAAATAAGTGCTTCAGCTTGAGCCGTACTATCTGCGGAATTGGTTAATTTTAGTAATTTGTCACCATCACGCTGGGTGAAAAGAATCTGGTTATGAATCGTATGAATCACCAATCCACGACGATTCAGTTCTATACGAACTGAATCGACAAGAAACGGCATGTCTGATTGTAGAATCTCAATAACAGTATGCTGGGCACGCCAACCATGTTGCTCTAAATCCGGGTTATATACATGTACTTTAGGTTGAGCAGCATTGAAGCTTTGCAAAAATTGCCAGCAAGACAAAGTGGCGCCATACAAGTTATCGAGTGATCGCTCGTTTAGCTCTTCTTTGGTCGTCGCTTGGTAATAATGTTGCGCGAAACCTCTAACAGCATCAAGGCGATCTGTTGGTAGTTTCGTACTTAAAAGGTCGGTCAGTGGAGCCAGCAAAGGATTGTTGTTGGATGCTAGTTCAGGCATGGTTATTTATTTTTTAACCCAGTTTGGATGATTAATTTTGCTCTGTAACGCTAGCACTGCTGCGGTCACAGAGCGCATGATTAGTTAGTCTTTAATAGAAGCACAGAACATTTAGCACGTTCGGCTACTCTTGCAGATACAGAACCCAGTAAAAACTCGTCAATTTTAGAGCGATGGTGTGCAGGCATAATAACTAAATTAATCTCTTTAGAGGAGATGTAATGAACAATAGTATCTGCCGGCGAACCTTCGTATACACGTAGTGTAGGCTGTATTTCAGAAGGCACCACTTTATGTGCATATTCCTGTAATTTTCTTGCCACCTCTTTTACTGCTTTGTTGTGATCTTTTTCACTAAAATATGAAGCTACAAATGAGTTTGTGAATCCCGGCACAACGGTGATCATGTGTAACTCTGATCCGTTTTCCTGTACTTCGCGTAATGCCAATTTTAGTGCCTGCTCGGCAAAAGCTGGTTCATTTAAGTCTATGGGGACGAGTACTTTATTAAACATCGCTCATACCTCTTGGATAGAACGTATCCATACCATAGCGGTAAGGATACATCTATATATCAAATAGTTTAGTTTGCATGCACTGGATTAGTGAGTACGGCTGAAGGCTTTTTACGGCGTCGTTGCAATAAAACAATGAGTGCCAGTAAAACAAGAGCAGGAATATAGACCCACTGTTTAGCAGGCTGTGCTTGTGGCACTTCTACGCCAGTAATTACTTGATCAAAAGCCAACCCTGCTTTTTCGGCTGGGCTGTCGTAGCCCACATAGTCTATTATTGTTTTTCCTTTACTGCTGATTAAAGCTAAACCGGCTGAGTCTAGTCGTGATACGCCATCCTCGCCCTCACCTAATGAAATTCGTGCCATAAATGAGCGCTGATTGCCTACGTCATCTTCACCATCGATCCAGAGACGCAAAGGCGTACCTGATGCAATGGAGTCAGCAGATTGTACTAATTCTGTCGGTGAAACTTGTTGATGGGGAGGCACCATCTGATCCATCCAAAAACCCGGTCGGAACAGAGAAAATGCTACCAAGATAAGCAGTACAGATTCATACCAACGGTTACGGACGATAAAGAACCCTTGTGTAGCAGCGGTAAAGATCAGTATGGCAATGGTGGCAACAATGAAGGTTTGAATACCCTGCAACCAAGTCACATTGATCAATAACAAATCAGTATTGAAAATAAACAAGAATGGTAAGACTGCGGTACGTAAGCTGTAGTTAAATGCGACAAAGCCTGTCTTTATGGGATCACCACCTGATACGGCAGCTGCAGCAAAAGAAGCTAATCCAACAGGGGGGGTTACATCAGCCATAATGCCAAAGTAAAACACAAACAAGTGAACAGCGATAAGTGGAACAATTAAGCCAGACTCTTGCCCAAGTGACACAACAACAGGCGCTAAAAGTGATGAAACTACAATGTAGTTAGCCGTCGTTGGTAACCCCATACCGAGTATTAAGCTCAGTACAGCAGTTAACATCAGCATGAGTAATAAATTCCCCATTGAGAGGATCTCAACTAAGTCAGCCAATACGGAACCAACACCTGTTTGCGACACGGCACCCACAATAATGCCGGCGGTTGCTGTTGCAATACCGATTCCGATCATGTTTCGAGCACCGACTATCAGGCCGTCCACCAGCTCATTAGCGCCTTTACGTAGCTGATGAGACACATTTTCTTGCTGGCGAAAAAAAGCCATTAATGGGCGTTGTGTTACCAGAATAACAATCATTAATACGGTTGCCCAAAAGGCAGACAGTCCTGGTGATAAGCGCTCAATCATTAAGCACCATACCAAAACAACAACAGGGAGTAAGAAATGCAGCCCTGATTTTACGGTTGGACCTACTTCAGGTAACTGAATCATAGGAGATTGAGGGTCATCTAACGTAAGGTCAGGTACTGATGAGGCAAAGCGCACAAGGTATAAGTAAACGACTACTAATAATGCTGCAATTACCAACCCGGATGATGCACCAAAGGTTGGTTTTATCCAACCAATCCCATAGTAAACAACCGCAGCAATAACAGCCGTCACAACAAAGCCAGTAAGCAAGCCTAAAATACGTAGATGCCAAGGTTTAATAGCCCCACGACGTGGTAAACCTTGCATTTCAAGCTTCAAAGCTTCTAAGTGCACAATGTAAACAAGCGCAATATAGGAGATGAGAGCAGGCAAAAATGCATGAGTTATTACCTCAACATAAGAGATCCCAACATACTCCACCATTAAGAACGCCGCAGCGCCCATAACGGGAGGCATAATTTGCCCGTTTACAGAAGAAGCGACTTCTACAGCCCCTGCTTTCTCAGATGAAAAGCCAACTCGTTTCATCATAGGAATAGTAAACGTACCGGTCGTCACTACGTTTGCAATCGAAGAACCTGAAATAAGTCCTGTTAGTCCAGACGCAACAACGGCTGCTTTTGCTGGGCCGCCACGCATATGTCCTAGTAAAGAGAATGCAACTTGGATGAAGTAGTTCCCTGCCCCCGCTTTATCTAGCAATGCACCAAATAAAACAAACAGGAATACAAAACCAGATGACACCCCAAGTGCAATACCAAAAACGCCTTCGGTCGTTAACCATTGGTGATTAACAAGCTCTTTTAGTGTAACGCCTTTGTGAGCGATGATGTCCGGCATATAAGGGCCGGCCAGTGAATAGGTTAAAAACACAATAGCCACAATCATCAAGGGTGGGCCAAGCGTTCGGCGAGCCGCTTCTAGCAGTAAAAGTAAACCCGCAATAGAAACAACCAAATCTTGTGTATTAGGAAGGCCTGGACGGCTTACAAGCTGCTCATAAAACAAGAAAATATATGACGCACAAAAAGCAGCAATGAGACTCAGTATTATATCGTTAATCGGTACACGGTGGTGTGGTGAATTGGCCAAGGCAGGGTAAGCCGTAAACGCCAAGAACATTGCAAAGCCCAAATGAATAGCGCGGACTTCGGTGTCATTAAAAATGCCAAAACTGCCAATGACAGGCCAGTCATAAAAAGGTAAAGGGGATGCTATCCATAGCTGAAAAAGAGACCAAAATAATGCAGTACCTAAAAGAAGTTTGCCTTGCCAGCCATGAGGGATTCTGGCACCAGTATCACTGGCAGCAACCATTTCCTGTAGTTCTTTTTCATCGAGTTCAGTTTGCGAGTTTTTGTTTTGATTGCGCAAATTCGTCATATTCAGCTCCCAGAAGTGGAATCAGGAATAAGAAAGAAGGAGTGCAAAGCACTCCTTCTTTGGCTAGTTGTAAATTACATCCAGCCTTTTTCTTTGTAGTAACGAACCGCACCTTCATGTAAAGGAGCCGATAGGCCGTTTGCGATCATATCTTTAGGGTTAAGATTTGCAAAAGCTGGGTGCAGCTTTTTGAAACGGCTAAAGTTATCAAATACAGATTTAACAACGAGGTAAACGGTATCAGCATCAACCTTAGCAGATGTCACCATAGTGGCAGCATTACCGAACGTCAGTACATCTGTATCAGAACCTTTATACATGCCGCCTTTGATGGTTGCAGGTGCATAGTAAGCGTTTTCTGAAATAAGCTTGTCGATGATAGCGCCAGTTACAGGGATCACTTTCGCATTACAAGAAGTTGTTGCTTCTTTAATTGCGCCTGATGGATGTCCAACAGAGTAAATCATGACATCAATTTTGTTATCACACAGCGCTTGAGCTTGCTCTGACGCTTTTAGTTCTGCTGCTAGCTTGAACGACTCACGCGTCCAGCCCTTTTTATCCATCAGAACTTCCATTGTACCGCGAGTACCAGAGCCTGGGTTTTGCAGGTTAACACGCTTACCAACGAGGTCATCGAAAGATTTAACACCTGAATCGGCACGTGCAACAACAGTAAATGGTTCATTGTGGACTGCAAAAAGTGCACGCAAATCAGTGAATGCGCCTTGCTTCTCAAATGACTTATGCGTTGTTCCTTCCAGTGCATAGTTCTGCCAATCAGATTGCGCCATACCCATATCCTGCTGCCCTTGACGGATAGCATTAATATTAGCAACAGAACCGCCCGTAGATGGAGCTGTACATTTAACGCCGTGATCATCAGTTCCACGGTTAACCAGACGACAGATAGACTGACCAACAACGTAATAAACCCCAGTCTGACCACCGGTTCCGATAGTTACGTAGGTTTGTTCTGCAGCGACTGCTCCAAAAGAAGCGGATAAGCCCACAGCGGAGGATAGAAGCGTAGTAGCAAGTTTACTTTTAAGAGACATGGTAATCCTTCTTATCGTTATGTTCCCGTAAGGGAGTTGCGTGAAGTCATTTCAGCCGTACGAAATACGGATTAAAAGCTGTAAAGCAAATACCTAACAGCATGACCCCTGCTTCCTACGTCGAGGAAGTAGGTACAACATACGAGAAACAGCACGACGAGAAGACCGCCTTCCATGCCAATTACACCTCCTAACGTGCCAATACTAAGAATAAGTACATCAAGAGCCAATAATCAGGCTATTTATTGTCCCCTTTAATGATCCTTGGGTTCTTCGTCGAAGCTTCGAGTACCTAACGTGCCGTATGGAGACTAAGCTATATTTGATAGAAAATTCACTTGGACGTTTTATTTAGTTTCAATTGCTGTTCTAAACTTTTCAAGTCTCCTCGCCCCCAAACATTGGACACCTTCTCGCCAAAAAGCGTGAATAGTGCCCACGCTTTTCCTGACCTAAAGAACCACGAAATGTAAAATCGTCATGCAATACATCCGGGCATCCCATAGCAATTGGTAAAATTTTTCAACTTGATCGCGAAGTCTATTCAAACTCATAACCTAGTACGGACGGAATTAGCTAGGTTTTCGCGCCAGTATGGTAGCAAACTGCAATTTTGCTCCATTGTGCATAGTACCTACATCTTCATTGTACTTAACCTGCTCCCACCCTCGATAAGCCTCACTCAATTGCCCTGCTTTTAGGGTAAAAGGAAAAGGTACTGGGCATGGTGTTTCTTCAGTGTTCATGGCGCAAACAATTAGATTATAACCACCAGCTATAGTGCGGTCCTGCATATCAGAAATAACAGCATCAACACGAGCAGGATCGAGAAACATTAAGGTTACGGTGCAGGCAATAAAACCATAGTCCTCTCCAAGGCTTGCATTGTTAATGTCGTACACGTGGGCTTTAATATTGCTCATCTTCTCTTCAAGAATAATGCTTTTCAGCATATCAATGGCACCGGGATTCGTATCTATGGCTGTAACGTTAAACCCGAGTTGGCCGAGATACACCGCATTACGTCCATTAGAACAACCCATATCTAACGCATCGGTCGGTTCAATAACTTTGCACGCCTCTACCACTTCACTATGCGCAGGATTTAAGCCATAACGGCTATTTAGATCAATTGTCATGGGAACCACTTAGTTTTTAAAAATGAGGGCTATTATCTTACGCCTTATATCGCCTGATTAAATAAAGTGCGAGTCATTCTTCCTGTTATTCCTTTTAAAAAATGACTCAGGACAGGGTGACAACTCTTAGAGCCAGTCCTACTAATACGATGCCACTTATCTTATCTATCATGGCAGATTGTTGCTGCAGCTTATCAATGATACGAGAATGAGATAATACGATAGCTACGGTGATGTACCAAAAGCTATCAATGGATACTACTGTGCCAAGCATGATTAACTGGTCAGCTAAGGTTAAATCGACAGTGACAAACTGAGAAAAAAGCGCAATGAAGAAAATAGCTAGTTTCGGGTTTAGAAGGGAAACCATTATTCCATCCCTCGCCACTTCGATAAGAGGTGCTGATGTATTATCAATACGAAAGTGGTTACCTCCCTTTGATCGTATTGCCTTCACCCCCATCCAAGCCAGATAAACAGCACCAATGTAAGTGATAAGTTTATATAGCACGGGAATTTCTGTTACCAGTACCGCTAGCCCCCATATGGTTAGCACTGCCCATACGGCGAGTCCCAAAGCATGTGTAATTGAAACAAGAATGCCATGAATACGTCCATTACATAGCGTATGGCGTAATACAACGGCTAGACTTGGGCCTGGTGAAACCGCGCCAAGACAACATATAGCAACGAGAGAGAGCCATGTGGCTAGGGTCATGGTGTTTACCTTGATCAATTTAGTTGCACTAGTTTATGCAAAATCAAGGTATGCGAGAAATGCAAATATAGAATGACTGCTATGAAATAAAATCATGCTCTTGAGGTGAGTACATCGACGTAATTAATTGATCCGCAATACAATTTCTAACCCATGTATGTGCCTGGTCTAGATCGTTCATCGCGTGCCAGCATAAATGGTAATGGTTCTGGGGTACTTTTATCGATAAGAGTCGGTAAGTCAGTGGAAAGTGATCTGCTGCATTACGGGCAATATGTGCTGGCAGAACCATTAAGGACTGATTACTGCCAATCACTTGAAATGCAGCAGAGAAAAAAGGAACTTCAAATAAAATACGACGCCTGATTCCTTTCGCTTCCAAGGCTTGGTCTAGGAAAGAATCTTTATCACCACCGCTATTCAAGTGCACAAAAGAATACTCTAGCATTGCGTCTAATGTCAGGGAGCGACTATCGGCCAAAGGGTGGTCGATAGCCATTAAACAAACCGGGCTGTCGCAGCCTAAGTGGACGCTGTGTATATTTTCAGGCACGGCGGATGTAGTTGTTGACACGAAATCTAATGGGAGCTGTCCAAGCCTACTCAGCCACTCTGGTTTCCACATTTCGTAGACGATATCAATTCCCGGCGCTTCTTTTTGCAACCGCTGCAAAATGTCAGGAAATATAAACTGGGCAACATAATCTGTACATGCAAACGAGAATCGACGTTGACATGACGCAGGGTCGAAGCGCTCCTCTCCTCGTAAACTATCGACATCGCAAATAATCGCCTGAATTCTGGGTTGTAGCTTTATTGCTTTGGCACTTAGTAAATAACCGTTACCCTCACGAATCAAAAGCGGGTCAACAAAATAATCTCTAAGCTGACTCAGCTGCCGGCTCATCGCAGACTGCGTTAGGCTGAGCCTAATCGAAGCTCTGGTTACATTTTTTTCTTCGAGCAGTACGGCTAGTGCCCTGAGTAGGTTAAGGTTAAGTCGCTCCACATTGATACCATATTGTAAGTTGAGTTTATTATTGGATAATCATGCATCATTTTTATACCACAATGTGCTCGTCCATTTAATTGATACAACTGTGAATCCGTTACTGGGACAAAAGGCTAGCGGTAGCCAGCCAGCTTACCTGTGGAGATCTTATTACCTTTATTAGAAGTGGTACTGCGCTCCAACACTCAATGAATAAGGCGTACCTGAGCTAAACGAGAAATTATTTAGCACACTTCTCCCCATCACCCGCATTGAGATACTTTCATTAAATTGGTATTGAGCGCCCACTCCATATTGCATTCGTATACTGCTGCTATTGTCATTCTTATGTGTTA
>NZ_JADGEV010000045.1 GCF_016744175.1 Neptunomonas sp.
TTCAAGCGAAATGAGATTCGGTTTTTCCAGTTAATTCCTGCTATTGCAGAGCCGCTTACAATAGCAATACACGCTAAGAGTAGTGACCAACTTAGTGGTGCTTCTCCAGCGGCTATTAATAACAACACGGAGATTAGTGGCGCAGCATAGGCGAGTATGCCGAGTAGCTGTAAGTTGCCGTGTTTTACGCCATAGTCCCATGTGAAAAAGGCGATGCCTACTGGGCCAAGACCAAGCCCTACTATTCCTACCCATTGCATACCTGTGTTTGGCCAGACGGTTGTCTCCCAAGTAAGGTGGCATAATAGTGCCAATATGGCGGTCGCGGCACAAAACCAACCGACTGCATCGGTGGGAACGGCGCTAACCAGCCTGCTAGCAACGGAATAACCAGACCAGATGAAAGCGCAGGCGAGTGCTAATAGGTAGCCTGGTAGGTGTTCACTTTGAAACCCTATCTCACCTTTGCTGATGAGTATTGCGCAGCCGCATAAAGCGAGGAGAGCCCCTGTTAAGTACTTCAACTTAAAGTGTTCTCCTGGTAACAGAGCAGCGAATAGCACAATTAATAGTGGCCAAAGGTAAGCCAGCAAGCTGACCTCAACCGCAGGAGCTTTTGTCATGGCAACGAAGTAGCAAAAGTGATAACCAAAGTAGCCACCCACGCCTAATAGCCACGCTAATTTGGGCTGTCGAAGATGGCGTAAACCTAGATGCCCTTGACACCACCATCGTAAGCTCATCAGGACAAAAGCAATACTGAAGGTCATCGCCATCATTTGAAATGCAGGGATATCTCCATTAGTTAGGCGTGTGAAAAGTGCGAGAGAACCCCACAAGATAATGGAAATGGAGCCTATTAACGTTGCACGTTGTATTGGAGACATGAATTAACCAACAGTTTTGCGTGAGAGAGTTGATAGTTTATGTCCGGAGGCGAGCGTATGTCTTTGTTGGTATGGCTGAATTCTTTGTTGATCTAGCGGAGTTGCTTGTTGATTTGGCGAAAGAAGCGAGGGGAGTGACCGAAGTGCTTTTTGAATCGGTCGCTGAAAGCTGAAAGGTTGCTATAGCCAACACGATTGGCCACTTGTTGAATATTGATCGTGCTTGTTTCTAGTAGCTGCCAAGCCTGCTGCATGCGTTTTTCAATTAAATACTGCTGTGGTGTCATGCCGATGTGACGGCGAAACAATTCATTGAGTTGGCGTTGGCTGAGGTTCGCCACGGTCGCTAGCGTTGCTGCTGATATAGGCTCGTTAAAACGATGATCAAGGTAGCTTTTCGCCGCTTCAATACGGTGATCTATTTGTAAAGAGGTATTGAAGTGCTCTTGTAGTAATTGAATAAGTAGCAAAAGCATTTGGCGTTCGCTGCTTGTGTTCTGGGCCTGTTTGAGTAACAGGTTCTGATGAAGGAATGATACGTATTGTGCCAGTGCACCATCTAGAGGGATAAAGGCTGGCAGTCTTTCAAGTTGTGGCGCAAGTGCTGTAGGTACATCAGCGACAACAAAGGTATTTAGACCTGATGCTGCGAATTCATGGTTATTGCCTGCGCAGATGACTGCTGCCTGCTTGGGAAATACTTTGCCTTCCTTGTTCTCAATGCTCATAACAAGGTTCCCAGCTACAGGAAGGACCAGCTGGTGGTAATCATGCTGATGGGATTTGGTTTCAAGGCTGTAGCTGCGCAGGTCTAACGTTAGATTTTTTTGCTTCATTCAATCGTACGAATAATATCAACAGGCGTTTGTTTAATAACTTCAACTGCCATACCTGCTTCAATAACACCACAGTTCTGGGCGATGAGGTTTTGCCCAAATAATGCGCCTCCTTTATGGGCGCGGCGATATTTGAGCATAGTCCGAAGAGGTTCTTGGCGAGGATTAAACTCAGTAGATTGCGGTGGTAACGTTGTTAGTTTGCAACGCTCGCAAGGGGAATGAACACTGAAGCGTACCTCGCCAATCTGAATTTCTTGCCAATTATCTTCCGCAAAAGGTGCGTTGCCGGTAGCGACCAAATTTGGCCGAAATTGTTGCATTGCAATAAAGTCAGGGCAGCGCTCTTGTAGCCAATCAAGCGACGCTGTGCTGGTCAGTAGTAAGGGGTACCCGTCGGCAAAGCTAACTTGTTGCTCGGTGAAATCTTTAATCGGGCGTTCTGTTTTTTCACCAAAAAACAGAAGTTGGCAAGGAGTGTCTAAAAATGCACTGATCCATTGTTGAGCCTCAACACCGCAATGTTGTGCTTGCATGACTTGTTTCCATACCTCTGTTTCCCGGTAATCATCAAGGTAGTCAGTTTCATGCAGTTCTAGCGTAGGAGCACCTTGTGCCGCAAGAATTAAGCCGCCATCAAAAGGTGTTGCCATTAATTGTGTCAACTTGGGATACTTTCTGGCGGTCATAAACAATCCGCTTTCATCAGCGACCATGTATCGGCGGTCTCCGCTTAAACCGAGTTCATCGATCCAGCCGCGGCTGAGCTCGATGGGAGCGCACGATTTTACTGGGTATTGATGAATACTGTGTAAGTGAATCTCGCTCATCGTCATGTTCCCTATTGAGTGCGGGTATGAATTAAAAGACATCATAAGTTAATCGCACAGCAATAGGGTTGTACAGGTTTTTAAAGCAAATTAATGTATTACAGGTGAGTTTTTATCTCCCAAGCAATAACCTTATTGTCCATCATGAGTGGCGTATAGAGTGATGTGGCGGTTGCGCCAATATCTGCTAGCCCTTTGGAGAGCGATAGGGATAGTCGGCGTTCTTTATCGTTAAGTTCAAATAACTCACCTGAAATCCAATCACTAACATATAGGCTGTTATTGATAGATACGATGCCATCTATATTACCGAGTTCAACACCGGAAGAGACTGCTGATAATCTCATCGTAGTTGGGTTAAGTTGGTAAAGTGAGCCTGGTGTTTGAGTCGTAAAATCTGGATTGATAGCTTTACCCCAATTACCGATCAAGAGTTGGTCGTTGTGCCACAATAGTCCGTTAGGGTAAGGGAGCTGTTCGTCACGGAACCATACGGACAATTGGTTATTGCTCAGTTGGTATATTTCACCGCCAAGAAAGTCTGAGATATACACATCTCCATTCGGCGACGCTGTAACATCATTAAGCATTTTTGCGTTGGGAGCGAGAAACTGCTTTATCACTTTTCCTTGGTCGATATCGATCATGTGTACTGTTTGCATATCTGCAACAAACAAGTGCTTGCCTATGATAGCCATTCCTTTTGGGGCGTTAAGTCCTGTTATCCAATGCTGATCAAGTACCTGTCCTTCTGATGTGATTTTGCTGATATAACCTTGTTCATTCAGCTCAGTGGGGGCTCCGTTAATATTAGAAACATACAGATAATTATTACTCGCATCTGTAACAACTGACTCTGGTTGATTTAGGTTATCAATACTCCAGCGTTGTGTCAGTGTGTCGTGTGCCCAGAGTGGGCCACTCAATAAAAGTGGGCTGCTCATTAGTAGTGAAGTGATGAGCGTTGATTTAAGCAAAGTATGCATTTAATTATCCTCGTGTTATGTTGTGTTGAGGATAGCTATTTGATCTTTATATTCAATTAATAATTATTTTGGTATTAAAATATGATTCTTTTTATCTGATTTAGGACAGCGTAATGGAAGGGCAGAAGCAGCGTTCAGGTTTATTTGCAGTATTGAAGCGGGTTTTGAAAGCTCAGGGTGTGCATTATCGTGAATTGGCTCAGATGATGAATGTCTCTGAGCCAACCGTTAAGCGAATGTTTCAAGAACAGGATTGCAAAGTAAGCCGTCTTATTGAAATCTGTGATTTAGTGGGTTTAAGTATTAATGAGTTAGTGGAGTTGGATGCTGACAGAACAACTGACGCCACTCAGCTGTCTATTGATACTGAACAGGCGTTAGCTGATGATCCTGGGCTGACTTCATTTTTTATGCTCTTGGTGAGTCAGTTTGATACAGAAACTATCGCACAAAAAAATCAGCTATCTGCGACTGATGCGTATTTATATCTGCGTGAGTTAGAAAAACTAGAAGTGATTCGTTTGGGGAAAAACGACCAAGTTCATCTAAGAGTGAGCCGGCCTATTAAGTGGCGCTTGGGTGGTCCGCTGCATCAAACGTTGCTAAACGTAAATCAGCGCTTTATTCAGCAGGCAATAAGCGCCAAAGAAGGTGAGGGTGTGTTTTACTCAACTAGTCGTCTTTTAAGTGATCAAAGCATCATGCGTCTTAATAAAGAGGTTGATGAGGTGTACCAGCGCTTTCAAAAGCAGGCAACATTGGATCAGCTGTATTACGCAACGACAGAGTTAAAGCCTTATAAGTTGGTGGCTACCTTAATGCCATTTGAAATAAGCCGCTACTTTTTAGTACCACCTTTTTCTAACCGCCCCTTATTGGGTGACGATCGTACTCGAGTTCGTTAGAGCCGTAATGTTCGCTACGATATCTATCCAATATAGCAAGAACGTTCAATAATTATACCTTTCCGGTAGGTAGTCTTTTCCTTGTATTCAAAAGAGGGTAAAGGGATGGCTGCGGTAGTATTGTCGATGATTATTTTTGCGCTGGTAGGGGCTATATCTCCAGGTCCTGTGAATATTATAGCAACCGGAGCGGGTGCTAATTTTGGTTTTGTTAAGGCGTTGCCACATGTGCTTGGAGCGACGGTAGCGTATGCGTTGATTGTGTTTCTTGTGGGTGTTGGGCTGAATGAAGTGTTGCTGCGATTCCCACAATTTACTGATGTTTTGCAGTACATAGGGGGAGCGTTTCTTTTATACATGTCATTTAAAATTGCCACAGCTAACCCCGTTGATATTGAAGTAGTGGGTCAAACAATGCCGCCTCATTTTATTGAGGGAGCCTTAGCACAAGGGCTAAATCCCAAAGCTTGGCTGGTATCGATGTCGGGAGTGAGTTTATTTGTGTCGGCACAAAATCCAGCCTTTTTTTATTTGCTGGTTTTCTGTTTAGTTTCATTTTTCATGTGTTTGGTCGGTGTTGGAACATGGGCTGTAATGGGACATCTTATAGGGAAGTATTTATCAGATAGTAAGCATCAGGTTTTGTTTAATCGGGTGATGGGAGTACTGTTAAGCAGTACGGTGATAACGATGTTTTTACAAAGTTGATAAGGTGGCTTTAATGGACCAAAAAACGGCTGAGCTTACACGCCAAGGAATAGGCTTGGATAGTTCTTTGTTTTTTAACAAAAGCAGGCTGCTTCCTGGTATTGAGCTGCGCCGTGCAAAGCGTTCAACGGCTTGTTATGCAACGCACTCTCATGACGAGTATTCCTTTGGTGTTATCGACGCAGGTGTCGCAACGTACCATAACAGTACACGTAAATATTGTATCGGCGTGGGTGATACAGTATTGATAAACCCCGCGGATGCTCATTCTTGTAATGCTATGGAAGGAGATTGGTCTTATCGTATGCTGTTTGTTGATCCGCAATGGATTAAGCGCTTACAGCAAGATTTAGAGTGTGACCAAGAAGCAGATCTTCTTCCTTTTCGAGCTTCGCATAGTAGTGATCAGGATTCTTTTTCAGGTTTTGATTTGCTTTTTAATTGCCTGATATCCAGTAATAACCAGCTTCAAGCAGAATCATTGCTATTAGAATATCTTGGTTCTAACTTGGCGCTAAAGCAGCCCATAAGTACCAAATCTGATGTTGTTTCGGTCAGGCGTGTGCAGGAGTTGATACAAGATCAACTAGGTGAAAATTTGACGCTAGACGAATTTTCAAAGCAAGCAGGCATAAGCCGTTATCACTTGATTCGTAGCTTTAAGCAGGTACATGGCCAAGCGCCGCATGCTTTCCAGTTAGATGCCCGTATTAAAAAAGCAAAGTTGCTATTGCAGCAAGGCCATACTCTAATCGAAATCGCAGGGGTTTTGGGTTTTGCTGATCAAAGCCACTTTCAGCGACACTTTAAGCAACGAATGGCAATAACACCTAAGCAATATCAAGCGTTCTTTATTTGAGATAAATAGTTTTTAATTGAAAAAAAACCGATCATATAGATCGGTTTTTTTGGTATGGCCAGATAACTTATTGCTTATTCTTTATGGCTTCAAGTACTGCGTTAGACACTTTATTTAGCTGCGGTTTCGCTTGAGCCGGAGTTTTAGGCTGCGCTTTAGGTAACTCTTGAGCTTGCGCCTTAGGTTGAGCCTTTAGCTTTGCTGTAGGTAACTCTTTAGCCTGCGCCTTAGGTTGAACTTTTGGCTCTGCTTTAGGTAACGCTGGAGCCTGCGCCTTAGGTTGGGCTTTTGGCTCTGCTTTAGGTAACGCTTGAGCCTGTGCCTTAGGTTGGGCTTTTGGCTGTGCTTTAGGTAACGCTTGAGTCTTCGCCTTAGGTTGGGCTTTTGGCTGTGCTTTAGGTAACGCTTGAGTCTTCGCCTTAGGTTGGGCTTTTGGCTGTGCTTTAGGTAGCTCTTGAGCCTGCGCCTTAGGTTGAGTTTCAGGCTGCGCTTCAAGTTTCTTTTGGCTTAGCGCTTGTGCTTGAATAAATGCCTTAATCTTAGGGCCAACCTCTTCACGGAAACGACGTCCGTTAAAGATACCGTAATGACCAACTTCTGGCTGTACGTAATGCTCACGCATGCTGTCTGGTATGTTGCTCAATATGTCATGAGCTGCTTTTGTTTGACCTTTACCTGTAATGTCATCGTTTTCACCTTCTACAGTTAACAAGGCTGTTTGCTTAACGGCGGAAGTATCAATTAGTTTTCCTTCAAAAAGCATCTCACCCCGTGGTAAACGGTGCTCCAAGAATACTTTACGAATAGTTTCTAGATAGAAGTCAGCGGGTAAATCCATAACAGCTAGATATTCGTTATAAAAATCACGATGCGCTTCAGCACTGTCACCATCACCTTTGACTAGGTCATCAAAGAACTTAAAGTGCTTTTTGATATGGCTGTTCCAATTCATGCTCATGAAGCCTGAAAGCTGGATGAAGCCGGGGTACACTTTCTGACCAGCACCTGCAAAATCGGCTGGTATTGTATTGATTACGTTTTGTTCAAACCATTCCAGGTCTTTACCCGAGGCGTAGTCATTGACTTCAGTTGGGCTGATCCGCGTATCAACAGGACCGCCCATCAGCGTTAGCGAGCGTGGAATGTTAGGATTGTTACGTTCAGCCATGATGGTTGCCGCAACCATCGCTGGTACGCTGGGTTGGCAAACAGCAATCACATGGGTGTCTGGGCCTAAAAACTCAAGGAACTCGATTAAATAACGTACATAATCATCAAAGGTAAAACCGCCTTCGTTGAAAGGGACATCCCGCGCATTTTGCCAGTCGGTTATATATACTTCGTGGTCTGGAATGAAGTGCTCAACAGTGCCGCGTAACAAGGTCGCGTAATGGCCAGACATAGGCGCTACTAGCAAGACTTTAGGGTGGTTGTATTTTCCGGTGCGGCGAAAATGTAATAGGTCGCAGAAAGGAAGGGCATAAGGCACTTCTTCTCTGATACGAATCTGCTCTGCGTTGATGGTTGTTTGTGTTAAACCAAACTCAGGCTTTTCATAGTTATCAGTGCAGCGAATGACCAATTCCAGCTGTGCTAGCATTGTGCGTGTCATTGAACCTTCTAAAAAAGGCTGCATCCAAGATAGCTTGAGCTGTTTTTTCCACGCTTGTGCCCAAAGATGTAGCGGTTGGACAGACTGGTTTAGCGTGTGATGTAGGTGGTACAGCATAGAATAATTCCTTATCAATCTATATTGATTGATTCATTATTTATCTGCAACAAATATATATTGCAGCGCAGCATTTATGGTCTAGAGTATAGGTGATTGTTCTTATGTTGCAAGACTAATATGTCATTCAGTAGCGTGCTGCTTCGCAGCAAATAGGTTGTTAGCTATGCGCGCTTAGTAATGATTGTCTAAAGAGCGGGCGTCGCCAATGCGGCATGGCAAGACGATAGTAGTTCTTTTGCTAATTCATCATCATTGATTGCTCGAGCAATGGCTAAGCCACCAATCAACATGACAGCCTGTTGCATGCTTCGTGTTGTATTTTTAGTCCCGCTTTGCTGTATCGAGTGCTTATCTAGGTTCTTAACAAAGCCTTTAAAGACGCGAGTATAAGCATTACGCACCTGATCATCTCGCTGGGTAATATCGGTTGTCAAAAATGCTAAAGGACAGCGAAAAAGATCACCTTGTCTGTGCTCCATGCTTAGGTAGGTTTTTAGCAGCCCATCGAACGACGGTGCTTCAGGGTTTAGAGGGTCGGTTTTTCGGCCCGTACTCATAGCGGCTGTAATAATCGACTCAGCATAGAGTTCAGCTTTAGAGCTAAAATGTGCATAGAAAGCCCCACGTGTTAGCCCTGCATCCTTCATGACGTCATTAATGCCGATATGGTCAAAGCCATTTTGTGCGAATAGCTTGGCGGCACTGTTGAGAATTCTTTCTCGGGTTTTCTTCTTGTGTTCATTATTCCAGGCCATGGTTTGACGCCTCTTGTTTTTTAACCAGTATGCAGTATTAATAAAATATGTTCTTGAACATATTGTGAATAGTTTTACATTGATGGCATGTCTACTAATAATGAGAATATCAAATGAACACTCAAGTACAGATTTTAGGGCCGCAGTTCAGTACGATGGTTCGCACTGTTATGCTTTGCTGCGAAGAGAAAGGCATTACTTATCAAATAGGTATGCAGATTAATGGCAATGACATTCAGCGTAAAGAGGCTAGCCACCTAGCCCTGCATCCTTTTGGTAAAATTCCTGTATTAGTGCATGGTGAGAATCAGATTTTTGAGACAGCGCCCATCTGCCGGTATATCGATGCTGCTTTTTCTGGTCAAGCGCTTCAGCCGATAGATACTTATCAGCGAGCACTCGTTGATCAATGGTCACAAGCTATTTCATGTTACGTAGACCAAGCGCTCGTACGGCAATATTTACTTGAGTTTGCTTTTCCTAAGGGAAATAACGGCTCTATTCGTTTGGATAAGGTAGCCGATGCTCAACCAGAAGTGATGAGTATGCTAGTGCAATTAGAAAAGCAATTAGCTGATCAGGCATTTATTTGTGGAGTGCAATATAGCATTGCAGATGCGTTGTTAACGCCCATGTTAGATTATCTTGCGTCTCTCCCTCATGCTGACTCACTGTTTACGAGCGACTCATCATTATTGTCATATGTTGCTAGAATGCGTGAGCGACCATCTGGAAAGGTTGTTCTAATACCTGCTGATAAATCTCAAGGTAAGTAAATAGGGAAGTAGTACATGAAGTGGTCACCTCGTGCGTTGAAATTCGTACTGAATATTTATGGCCCATATTTGGGTGCTGGCATTCGTATTATGCATATTGACCCTGAATGGCGCGAGATGCATGTGCGTATGAAATTACGTTGGTATAACCGTAATATTATGGGCACTCATTTTGGTGGAAGTTTGTATGCCATGGTTGACCCTCAAATGATGCTCATGTTGATGAATCGCTTGGGAAAAGAATATATCGTGTGGGATCAGGCTGCAGAAATTGAATACATTAGGCCTGCTCGGGGTACGGTCGAAGCTCATTTAAGTTTATCCGATACACAATTGGATGAAATTAAAAATAAAGTATCTGATGGGGCAGCGTACCGCCCCTCGTTTGATATAGCTATCTGTGATCTAGATGGGAAAGTTGTGAGTAAGGTTAAAAAAGTATTGTATGTGAAACGTAAAAGCTCTCAAGCCTAAGCAAGGATCACGCAAGCAGCACCTAAGACAATTAACGCTAACCCGAATAGATCTCTTTGACTCAGTTTTTCTTTAAACCAGCGTGCCGATATGAAGAGTGTAAATAGGACTTCAATTTGGCCGAGGGTTTTAACCAGCGCAACTGTTTCTAAACTCATGGCAGTAAACCAACCGAGTGAGCCTAGGCAGCTGAACAAGCTGATGGTGAGTGTAAGTTTAGGGCGCTGCCATAAGGCGTTGAGTGTTGTTGGTTCTTTAAGTAGCAACCACACGATGAGAATAGCAGTTTGCGTTGAAATGACGCAGAGTAATACCCAAGCCGCACTGTAGGGAAATGGCAAGCCTAGCATTAAGCTTGCTTCCCTGACCCATAGCGTTGTCAAAGCAAAGGCTAATCCACTGCCTAACCCTAATGAAGCCGTCTTTAATGAGAGTTCTTTGAATGAGCCGCTATTGCTCATCAACCAAATGGCTATCGCACCAATAATGACGCCAGTCCAGGCAAGCCAAGATAAGGGTGCAGCAAAGAAAAAAGCGCCTAGTGTGGCGGCAATCACCGCTTCGCTTTTCGCTAAGCCAACGCCAATGGCATAATTTCTGAGGCGAAAGAGCT
Organism: Neptunomonas sp.; assembly: GCF_016744175.1. GTDB lineage: Bacteria > Pseudomonadota > Gammaproteobacteria > Pseudomonadales > Balneatricaceae > Neptunomonas. The sequence goes on from NZ_JADGEV010000045.1 coordinate 10,362, forward strand.
TTACCATTAAAGCCGTTGCAATAATTTGTGAAACAGATGCTAGCACCACAGTGATAAAAAAATTAGTACTAACTGTTGGAAGGGGAGTTGGCTTTACTTGATAAAGTGTCCACAGATACAACGCAGCTAATGGACTTGCATATAGAAAACGCGCCAGTGTGACTCCCGCAGTACTGACCTCTTTACTGAGCCTATTTTGAAAAGCATTACGCCAAGACTGCATAAAAGCAGCGAAGATAGTAAAAGGAATCCATAGGCCCATTAACGGTCTATCCTTTGGTTGATGGAGAGTAAGCAACTACTTTTTAAAAAGTGAACGTCGTAATGCTGGTGCTGTTGGCGTTTCAGTCTCGGGAGCTTGATACTGATGTTTAGGTTTAATATTTCTCTTTTGTGCCCCTTTCTTTTTCGAAGATTTAGGCTGCAGGGGTTTGCCATCAATTATCTGGCCATTTTCGATAAAAGGGACAGGTTGTAGCGGTATTCTTTTATTAATGAGTGCCTCTATTTCAGTTAGGTAGCACCTTTCGTCTGGTGCAACTAAAGAAATCGCTTGCCCCGAAAGGCCGGCACGCCCCGTACGGCCGATTCGGTGGACATAAGCTTCTGGCTGATTCGGTAGGTCATAATTTACAACACGAGGGAGCGATTCAATATCAATACCACGTGCAGCAACGTCGGTTGCTACTAGTACTCGTATCTCGCCCGCAGCAAAGGCTTTTAGTGCATGCGTACGCTCGCGTTGTAGTTTATCGCCATGAATAGCTAAGGAGCTAATTTCTTCTGCTTGTAGGAACTCAGTGACTTGATCTGCACGCTTTTTAGTGCGCGTAAAAACCAAGGTTTGTGTCCATTTTCCACCATTAATTAAATAACTCAAGATCTCGGATTTATCTTGATTATCCACTGCGTAAGCTACCTGTTTGACTTGGCTGGTGGTTGAGTTCCTTGTGGAAACATTAATGCGTTTTGGCTCACGCAGTAATGATTCTGCCAGTGCTTCTATATTGCTGTTAAAAGTGGCGGAAAATAGCAATGTTTGTTTGTTTTGCGGGATAAACTTTAGGAGTTTCTTAATGTCATGGATAAACCCTAAATCAAGCATGCGGTCAGCTTCATCCAGAACAAGCACTTCGAGTTGTTCTAGTGAAAACTTCTTTTGTTCTAGCATATCCAGTAATCGACCAGGTGTTGCTACCAAAATATCTGTGCCGCGTTTCATTTTACGAATTTGATTATCAAAACGCACACCGCCATAGATGGATATAACGCGAACGCCCAATGCTCTCCCGTATGCCAGTGTATGGTCACCGACTTGCATGGCAAGCTCACGAGTAGGTGTGAGAATTAATCCTCTAATGTGGTGGTATTCGGTTCCTTGTGGTGCGCTACCAAATTTCTCGATCATGGGTACAGCAAAGCTGGCCGTTTTACCCGTCCCTGTTTGGGCTTCTGCCATTACATCATGCCCTTGAAGGATGACAGGAATGGCTTGTGCTTGAATAGGAGTAGGCGTGTGGTGTCCTAGCTCATCCAGCGTGAAGAGTAATTCAGGGCAAAGATTTAAGTCAGAAAAAGCGGGCATGAGTCGTCCGGATAGAAACGCAAGGAAAGAAGCTAATGATGAGCGCTGAGTTTACAGGAAATGCTTAAATTGAGCGATAGGCGTTGATAAGGGTTGACATCATTTGAGGGGCTGTTTTAATAGACGGCCACCTTTCGGTGGTTAATATGTAATTAAGTAGTAAATTTTTTTGAAAGAACAGGATCTGATGACGCTAATCAAGATGTGCTCGGTCGTACGAACTCCCGCCTCCAATATTCATTGGAAGCGAATTTTCGTTTGTCCGTTGGCTCTGTTCTAATTTTTTGGCCGCGGATATCTTCGCGGCCGATAGTGATTCCCCTACTACCTCCCTTCGAAGATATCTCTGGCAGTTTTTAACTGAGGAGATAAATCATGACATTATTAAGCTTATTGGTAACCGGATACAAAGCCCTTCAAAAGCGTTTGGATGCACAGTATACCTATCAATCTATGGAGCACTTAGATGAGCGCCTATTGATTGATGTGGGTTTATGCCGCAAAGGAAACACCATTATTGCTTTGCCAAGAGAAAAAACAGCTACACCTGCGAATAAAAAACAGGTAAACAGTGTGTCAATTGAACAAACTGGTTGTGCTGAGCACGCTGACCAATGTTGCTTACTGCAAGAGAGTGGGGGGTAGCTAAACCATAGCGACAGGCTGTTGCTATGGTATCTCTATTAAGCGGGCGAAACAGGATACGAGCCCGCTTATATTAGCGAAGATAAACGAACACTTTGCTAGGAACTTATAGATATCCACTATAGTCTAGTGTTAGTAGTACGTGAATGGCTGGTGTAGTGTATGTCAGCTATCTGCTTACTGACGATATAAAAACAGAGGAGTTTTTTTGCAATGGAAGTGACTCTACTTTACTGGCACTGGCTAGTATTCGGGATGCTTTTAATGGCAGCTGAAATGTTTATTCCAAGCTTTACCATTTTCTGGTTTGGACTGGGCGGTATCGTAGTCGCCGGGCTCTTAGGAATAAACCCCGATATTGCCGTAAGTTGGCAGTTGTTTTGTTGGGCTGCGGCATCATCGGTGTTTGCGCTATTATGGTTTAAGTTATTGAGACCTAAAATGACTGACCGAACAAAAGCAGGTATTGCCCGTGAAGCAATTTCAGGTGAAAGTGGCCAAGTGATTAAAGCACCTACTGAGCATTCACGGGGTATTGTTCGGTTTACCACACCCGTATTAGGTGATGATGAATGGGAGTTTATTTGTAGCACAGAAGTTGTTTTGGGGGATCGGATATTTGTAAAAGAGTTATCCGGCAATACATTGTTGGTTGATAAACGTTAACTATAAAAAATGGCAGGAGTTTTGGGAATGGATGGTTTAATGATTGCGGGTGTATTACTGTTTCTGGTGATATTGACACTGGCGATGGGGGTCAAAACAGTTCCACAAGGAAGTAAATTTGTTGTACAACGTTTGGGCAAGTTCCATTCAACGCTGGGCCCTGGGTTGAATATCATCATGCCCTATATAGATCAAGTTGCTTATAAAGTAACAACGAAAGATATTGTGATGGATATACCTTCGCAAGAAGTTATCACTAAAGATAATGCTGTGATTATTGCTAATGCAGTAGCTTATATAAATATCGTAGCACCTGAAAAAGCAGTATACGGTGTTGAAGATTATAATCTGGCTATCCAGAACTTAGTTCAAACATCATTGCGTTCCATTATCGGTGAAATGGGGTTAGATGATGCTCTTTCTTCACGTGATCAGATTAAAGCCAAACTCAAAGCTGCTATTTCTGATGATATTTCAGATTGGGGTATCACGTTAAAGACCGTAGAGATTCAAGATATTACGCCTTCAGATACGATGCAAAGCGCTATGGAAGAGCAGGCTGCTGCTGAGCGTCAGCGTCGTGCCGCGGTTACCCGTGCGGAAGGTGAAAAATCGGCTGCAATTCTTGAAGCAGAGGGACGACTAGAAGCATCTAAACGTGATGCCGAAGCTCAAGTTGTATTGGCGAAAGCCAGCCAAGTAGCGATTCAGCGAGTGACAGAGGCCATTCAAGGTAACGAACTACCCGTGATGTATATTCTGGGTGAAAAATACGTAGATGCAATGGCCGCGCTGGCTAAGTCAGATAATGCTAAAACGGTAATATTACCAGCAGATATTCCTGCTGCTATCCAAGGGATGATGGGTGGTCTTAAAAAGTAGTTTAGTGAAGTCATTCGGGTAAGTAGCCCCTCAAATAGTAAGTTAATACTGCGTTCATCGCCAAGCAAGACAATGGTATGACTAAAACTATAATGCGAGGGCTATGCTGTGAGTATGTTAAAGGAATTTAAAGAATTTGCTGTCAAAGGCAATGTGATGGATATGGCGGTCGGTATTATCGTGGGTGCAGCCTTTGGTAAAATTGTATCGTCATTTGTAGGTGATGTTGTTATGCCTCCTATCGGTGTCATGTTGGGTGGTGTGAACTTCACAGATTTAGCGTATGTATTGCAAGAGGCGGCGGGTGAGACTGCCGCTGTCGCGATTAATTATGGTAAGTTTCTGCAAACTATTATTGATTTCGTCATTGTTGCTGGTGCTGTTTTTGTTGCTGTTAAAACGATCAACTCTATGAAGAAAGTTGAAGAAGCCCCAGCAGAACCAGAAGCGGAACCAGAGCCTTCTAAGGAAGAAGTATTGTTGAGTGAAATTCGTGATTTGTTGAAAGCACGAAATTAGAAGCAGCTCTAGTCAGTTAGCACCTGTTGTGTAGGGTGTACGCTAGGTGCTGAGTTTAATTCTTTATATAAAAGGTGCGTTAACACGCACCTTTTTTTATGATTTATACTGACCTTATGAATGATGTAGAGAAAGTGAAATCACCTTGTGTGCGTCAATGCTGCCTTGATGAACAAGATATTTGTTTGGGCTGTAGTCGATCCTTACAAGAAATTCTTGATTGGACAGTGATCACGGAAGAAGAACGGCGGGCGGTACTAGTGCAAGCCAAAATACGAAAAAAACAACGTAATCAAATGTTTAGACCTTAACTCTACTTGTCTTTAGGTGATAGTTCTTGCTTGAAAGTAGCGATATGATGTAGCCGGTTGTTAGTTCATAGTTTATAGCTATTGAAGGGCTTAAAAAAATCAATTTTCGTAGCGTGCTCAATATGACTATAGTGATCTCAACAAATTAGAGATTAACTAATCAGGAGATTACAGATGTTAGATAACCGTGAAGGTCAGGCTGTTCCTAGTGTTACTTTTCCTGCTCGTGCTGGTAATGATTGGGTAAATATCAGTACTGATCAATTATTCAAAGGTAAAAATGTTATTGTTTTTGCCTTGCCGGGTGCTTTTACACCTACTTGCTCAAGTACCCATTTACCTCGCTATAATGAATTGGCTCCGGTTTTTAAAGCAAACGGTATAGATGATATTGTTTGTATATCTGTGAATGATACCTTTGTTATGAATAGTTGGGCTGAAGACCAAAAAGCTGAAAATATTACCTTCATTCCTGATGGTAACGGTGAGTTTAGTGCCGGTATGGATATGTTGGTAGATAAAAGTGATATTGGATTTGGTAAGCGTAGCTGGCGTTACTCTATGCTGGTAAAAGATGGCATTATTGAGAAAATGTTCATTGAACCAGATTTGCCAGGAGATCCGTTTGAAGTATCTGACGGCGATACTATGCTGAACTACATTAATCCAAATGCTGAGCAGCCTAAACGCGTAACTTTGCTAACTAAGCCAGGGTGTTCACATTGTACTCGTGCAAAAAAAGCGTTGCAGAGTAAAGGGTATAAATACGAGGAAATTGAACTTGGGCAGCACGGTGTAAGCTTTTCAAGCTTAAATGCACTTTCTGGACAAGGGACCACACCACAGGTGTTTATTGATGGTGTGCATGTTGGCAGTGCTGATGATTTAGAAGCATGGCTCGTTAAAAATAGCTAAATTTTACGGTATGCGAAATAGATTACGCCTGTCAGTTTTGATGGGCGTTTTTATGTCCCTTAAGAGTGACTATGGTTCTTTATCTCCTCTCTGTTAAGCTGCATGAACAGCTTTAATATGAGGACGTAAAGAGATGCCTGGGACTTTTACTGTTGCTATTCAAGCATTACAAATATTATTAGGAGCACGGCTGGAGACATCCAGTAGTGTCAGGCTGCATCATGCCCATGATGAGTCTTTCCATACTCCAGCATCGCCTGATGCTGTTGCATTTCCCAAGAGTACTTCTGAAGTATCTGAAATTGCCCGCATTTGTGTACGCCACCATATGCCTATGTTGCCTTTTGGAACAGGCACCGCTATGGAAGGAGGTGTCAATGCATCTCAGGGAGGGCTAAGCATTGATATGTCATTGATGAATAATGTTCTAAGTGTGTCGAATGAGGATATGGACTGTACTGTGCAAGCAGGTGTGACTCGTATACAGCTCAATGAACATTTACGTGATAAAGGGATATTTTTCCCCATTGATCCAGGAGCAGATGCTTCTATTGGTGGGATGACAGCAACCCGTGCTTCAGGGACCAATGCAGTTCGTTATGGAACAATGCGTGAAGCTGTTTTAGCGTTAACGGTTGTGACGGTTGATGGGAAAATTGTGAAAACGAGTAGTCGGGCTAGAAAGTCTGCTGCAGGTTATGACTTAACACGCTTGTTTGTTGGGTCTGAAGGCACCCTAGGAATAATTTGTGAAATAAGCCTTAGATTACATGCGATACCAGAGGCTATTTCTGCAGCTGTTTGCTCTTTCGAATCGATAGACGGGGCGATTAATACAGTAATAGAAACAGTTCAGATGGGGGTTCCTATTGCGCGTATTGAGCTGCTAGATGATGCAGCCATTAAAGCGGTTAATGCTTATAGTGGTACGAATTACTCTAGCTTACCTCATCTTTTTTTAGAGTTTCATGGTACCTCTGCATGGGTTGAAGAGCAGGCCACTATAGTCAAAGAATTGGCTCATGAAAATTCAGGAAGTGAGTTTCAATGGGCATTGAATACGGAAGATCGTACTGCTTTATGGCAAGCACGGCATGACTTTGCATACGCTGTTCGAGCTATGCGTCCGAATGCTAGGATTTTCTCAACAGATGTTTGTGTACCTATATCGCAATTAGCAGAATGTATTATTGAAACGCTTGATGATATTAATAATGTGGGCATGGCTATGCCTATCGTCGGTCATGTGGGTGATGGGAATTTTCATGTCGTCACCGCTGTTGATACAGAAAATGAAGATGAAATGAAGGTGATTGATGCATTTCATACGCGGCTTATCCGTAGAGCATTGAGTTCTGGGGGGACTTGTACCGGTGAGCATGGCATTGGCCAAGGTAAAAAGGCTTTTCTATTAGAAGAGCTTCCCGCAGGAGTTGAGTTAATGCGAGTGATTAAGCATGCTCTGGATCCTGATAATTTGATGAATCCAGGAAAAGTGATTGATATTGATTAGTCTCTGCTTATGTCTTTTTGGTCTTACAACTTTAGTGCTCGGGGCTATACTTATTTAAACTAAGAGCAGATAGACTGGCAGAAACTATTGATTGAGCGGAAGTGGAGAATAAAAAACTATCCTTATATAACGCATTCTAAATATTATTTCAGGGATCAGGAATAATGAAATTAGTTGCTTTACTGAAAAGGCTTGTTGATCATAGTCCTCTATGGCCAGCTGTTGCTATTGTGTTTTTAGTGCTCTTAATCTCATCTTTATTTATCCAAAGTGAAGTTGAAAGGCTTAAGAGTGAATCGTTGTTTAGAGCCGCAAGCCAAGTGGGTATTATTCGTGCTCGCTTGGAAGGCGAAATAAATGCGAATTTGTCTGTTCTTAAAGCCTTACAAGCAGAAATAACGATTAATCCTGACATGGAACAGTCGAGGTTCGATCAGTTAATGAAAGCCCTTTTATCTGATGACTTACATATTCGTCATGTGGCGCTTGCACCTGATCTTACCATTAGGTTTGTTTACCCTCTTAAAGGAAATGAGCAAGCCATCGGTTTAAATTACACGGGAAATAAAGACCAAGTTAGCTCTGTTCTTGATGCTATTCAGTTGAACAAAATGGTGTTGTCAGGGCCCTTAGAATTAATCCAAGGAGGGAAGGCTTTAGTGGCACGCTTACCTGTTTACTTGCGTAAGCAAAATGGGCCCTCTTTATGGGGGGTTGTATCTGCTGTTTTGGATTACCAAAAAATATTGGATTCTGCTGAGATTACAGAACACTATTATGGTTTGATGCTAGGCATTCGTGGGAAAGATGGCACCGGCTCAGATGGTGAGTTGTTTTTTGGGTCTGAAGATGCTTTTGGAACAGGTGCTGTTATGACAAATATCACCCTCCCGCATGGCGAGTGGCAGCTGGCAGTATTGCCTAAGAGCGGTTGGGCAGCCCCAACAAAAAGAATCTACTTATTATGGGTCAGTGCTTGTTTTCTTGCCATCGTCATGGGCGCGGCAGGCTATTTGTTAGCGCTTGTTTATCAGCAAAAAGCGCAAGCCATTACGACAGCAAACTATAGAGCTAACTTTGATGCTCTTACAGGGTTACCTAACCGCTATTTCTTTAGTCAGAGGTTAGAAAGTCTGATTAAAGAGATGCGACGAGAAAAACTAGATTTTGCAGTGTTTTTCATTGATATAGACCACTTTAAACAAGTAAATGACAGCACTGGACATGGTGCTGGCGACAAATTATTAGCTGATTTTGCTATGCGCTTGCAGCAGTCAGCACGTGACTCAGATATCGTTGCTCGTCTTGGGGGAGATGAGTTTGTTCTTGTTTTGCGTAATGTCAGGGATGTCATTCAAGCAGACTTGTTAGCAGAGAAGCTTCAAAAGAAGATTCAGCAGCCCTTTATGATAGGAGGGCGGCCTTTTTTGGTGACGGCGAGTATTGGTATCGCAATGTATCCTATTGATGGAAAGGATGTTACTGGTTTGTTACTACATTCTGACCAAGCAATGTATACAGCAAAACGTGCAGGACGAAACAAGCACTTCTTTTTTAACGAAGGTATGAGGGAAGAGGCTGAGCAACATTTACTGGTACATGCTGATATTTTACGTGGGTTGAACGCTAATGAATTCGAGCTGTATTATCAGCCCATATTAAACATTAAGAACCAGCAACTTGAAAAGTGTGAGGCACTGATTCGTTGGAATCACCCTGATAAAGGTTGGGTAATGCCGGATTCATTTATACCCGTTGCCGAACGTACGGGAGCAATTGTTAATATTGGCAATTGGGTCTTGCAGCAAGCCTGCAAAGATATGCGCACTTTTTTGGAAGCCGATATTGATATTAAAATTGCAGTTAACCGTTCTGTCAGTGAATTTTATTCGGCAAAAGCTTTTGAGACTTGGAAGGGCATCTTTAATGAGAACGGAGTTGATAGTCACCGGTTTGTTTTTGAAATTACAGAATCGATATTTATGGAGCAGAACTCTATAAAAATGAGTGTGATTAATTCATTACGAAATATAGGAGTTCAGTTTGCAGTTGACGATTTTGGTACCGGCTACTCCGCAATTAATTATTTGCGCAACTATCCAGTGGATTATTTGAAGATTGATAAAAGTTTTATTCAGGATTTGCTATTGGATGAGCAAGATAAAACATTGGTTGAAGTAATTATAAAAATGGGTAGAGCGTTGGGTATAGTTGTTGTTGCTGAGGGTGTTGAGGAGCAGGCTCAGTTAGATATATTAGAGCAGTTTGAGTGTGACTATATCCAAGGATATTTGCTTTCCAAACCTAAGCCACTAGGGCATATTATTGCGATGTGTCACGAGTATATGGATCAGAAAAATACTTGACCAACGATTATTAGGAAATGAAGTAATCGTTGGTCATTTTTGTTTTTTAGAGGGCTTCTCCTTTGCGCAGCTACTTCCTTTTTAGAGGCGCAAAACCATCGACAATAACACGGTTCTTAGGTTCACTTGGGCGAGCGTTTGGCTTCTTGTTTGCTTTCGCTTTTTTGTCGAGTTTCTTTTTCTTTGTTCCTGCCGCTTTTCCTGATGCTTTCAGTTTTTTAGGACCTGCGTAACTCCCTTCAAGCCCTTTGATAACTCTTCTTTCAAACTGTGTCTTTAAGTACCGCTCGATACTAGACATTAGGTTCCATTCTGTTGGACCTATTAAAGAGATCGCAACGCCTTGTTCACCTGCTCGTCCTGTTCTGCCAACACGGTGGGTATGATCGTCACCACTGCGTGACATCTCCACATTAATGACAAGATCTATCCCTTTTACGTCGATACCCCTAGCAAGAACATCTGTTGCTACTAATACATTAATCTTTCCGCTGGCGAGCAAGCTCATTGCATGCGTGCGTTGCTCTTGAGTTAAGTCGCCGTGAATCACGCCTGCGCGAATATCGTTATATCGGAGATAGCCATTTAGGCGAGTAGCATTAACTTTCGTGTTAGTGAATACGATGGCTTTTTCAAATGAATCGTTTTTCAGTAGCCAGACGAGTTGTTTATCTTTAAGTGCAATATCGTTGGCTAGAATAACTTGTTGGCGAATGCTTGAGTGTACTTCTCGGTGGCTATTTAGCTTTATCGACACAGGGTCATTCATTGATGCAGTAATGACTGAACGCATACCCGCGTGAGCTAATGTGGCGGAGAAGAGCATAGTTTGGCGGTTATCAGGGCATGAATTGCAAATACGCTCAACATCTTCTTGAAATCCCATGTCCAGCATACGGTCAGCTTCATCTAATATCAGATGTTCAATGTCATCTAATTCTATGGTTTTTTTATCGAGGTGGTCAATGAGGCGCCCCGGTGTAGCAACCAGTATTTCTGGATTTTTCCTGAGCCTTGCCGCCTGAGGTTTAAATGTTTCACCGCCACAAATTGTATCTGTTTTAATAAAAGTGAATTGAGCGAGCGCATCTATATGCTTAGCAAGCTGTTGAGCTAGTTCTCGTGTTGGTGTGAGAATGAGGACGCGGGCTCCACTTTGAGGTGCCGGAGAATCCAATAGTGCATGCAAAACGGGGAGTGCAAAAGCGGCGGTTTTACCGCTCCCTGTTTCGGCTGTTACCAACACATCTTTTCCAGCAATAGCTGCTGGCATAGTTGCATTTTGAACATCAGTTGGCTTAGTAAAAGATAGTGCGTCGAGTGCTTTGAGCAAACGAGTATCAAGGGAAAAGTCTGTGAACACCGTGTGCTACTCTCTGAAAATTCATAGTCAGAGTGCATCTTAGCAGAAATGAGCTATCTAGGAGAGAGGAAAAGCAAAACGGCAAGCAAGTTGCTTGCCGTTTGCGTGTAGTGACTAGGTCAATACTTAGTAATGGATAGCGCGTGGTAATTCTTTAGCTTGTGCCACCCACTCTTCTATCTGAGCACTCGTTGGCATTTTTTCAGCAAGGTTTTGCTCAGTATTACACTCTTCCATTTTGGCATGAAGGTTTACTCCATTACGTTGTGCCAGTTCTGGGACTGTGTCAACGCCAGCAAGCTCAAGTAAATCGGCATACACAGTGCTCACGCCTTTTACTCGTGCTAAATCAGCACGATTCAACCAACCTAGGATCTCTTTTTCATCTATTCCAGTGTTGTTAGCAACGTCTTTTCGCCCCTTTTTTTCACCGCATACGGTTAAGAAGCTTTCTTGGGTCGTTGCTCCTGCAGCTTTTAGTTTTTCTGCAGAAGCTTCATTAATGCCTTTGATATCAGTCAGTTTAGCCATGCCTTCATTTCCTCAGTGTTTGTTCAACCGTTATGAGTAATTGTAAGTGTGCTACCTGAACAGTAGCGAAATATCGCTACTATCAACAGTAATTAACCTATCATTTAATAGTAAGGCTCCAGATTGGAATGTACCAGCTAATTCAATACTCAGGGTCTACCTTTGTTAATGAGGAGCTGTTTACGCGAAACCATCCAGCAATGCTATAGCGGTCTTTGTATACTTTCTTTACTTCATGAGGGAACTCATCACTTAAGAATATAACGAGAATGCCTGCTTTAGGGTTTACATGAAGTGGTGCGCCGGTATTAGTGTCATAGATTACGAGGTCTCCGCCATCTTTTTTATCCCAGTTACTATTCAGGTAAAAAACAGTGGTTAATACCCTATTCGTTAGCCCTTTAAAGGCGTCTACATGTTTTTTATAAAATGCGTCGCAAGGGTAATGGGCAAAGTGGGCTTCATAGTCAAATAATCCCATAAATAGTCTTTTATTCATGGCAATTCTTAATGCTTCCATTTCCAATAAATAAGCCGACTCGGCATTGTTAGAGGCTGATAGCCAACATATACGGTCTGTTCTTATCGTGTTATTGAGTTGGTGTTGCTGGTTTCGACCAATGCCTGCAGGTTTGAAATGCGTAGCATGCGTGACTGCTTTAGCAAGCAGGCTGCTGACTAATCCGGGTGGGAGCGCGTCAGTTAATACAATGTATCCTTGCTGTGAAATAGTATTAGCAACTAAGTCAAGCGTCTCTTCTGTTAATGTGGAGCTATACTGAGTTGGTAAAGTGCTCAAAAAAATAACCCCATGAGAAAAGCAAAAACAGAAGTAAGAGTAATTGAATTAATTACAGAGTGGTTAGTGATATATGATGCAATTTTTAAATACGTGTATTGTCATGTTATTTCGTAAGCGTGTTTATATAGCCATGTGTATGTTTCTTACAGGGTGTGCTGGGCAAAGTTATCAGCCTGAAGAAACGGCTTACACGCCTGTTAAAAGTCAGTTGCAGGCCCATTTCTCCCGCTGGAGTGGAACGCCTTATAAATACGGAGGTAATTCTCGACGCGGTGTAGACTGCTCCGCTTTTGTGGCAATGACTTACAAAGAGGTCTTTGATATTTATTTGCCCCGTACCACTAGAGCTCAGTCTGTTATAGGAAATGAAGTGTCGAGATTCTCCCTTCTTCCAGGAGATCTTGTGTTGTTCAAAACTGGATTGTTGGATCGCCACGTAGGAATATATATTGGAAATCAATATTTTATGCATGCATCAGTAAGTAAGGGCGTTACACAATCAAGGTTGGATAATCCTTATTGGAAGAAGAAATACTGGAAAACAATTAGACCGACTAATCATTTATTAAAGTAAAAAATTGTTCGTAAAACAACCAGCTGTTGTTGGATGTGGAATAGGTATTCCCTAACCAAATACTAAGAGGTTATGCACAGGTTCCGCTCGTGCTTATGCATAGAGAATGTTGATAAGTGCTAGTAATAGAAAAGAGGGTGGTGAGTTTTCTTACCCTCTTTATATGCTAGGTAAGGCGTTGGTTACTGGTTTTTGGTTGATTTCTTGGTGTCTTTTTTACTTGTGCTTTTTTTGTTTTTCTTTGAAAGCTTTTCAGTTGATTTTTTGTCAGATGATTTTGCTTTCTTGGTTTTTTTAGCAGATTTTTCAGCCTTTTCTTTTGCTAGTTTCTGTTTTTTAGTGAGTGCTGGTGTGTTGTTTTTCTTCTGAATAGATTTTGTTGCTGATTTTTTAGCGGCAGCAGAAGATTTTTCGGTTGTTTTATTCGCTGAGCTTTTTAAAGATGATTTGGGCTTTGCGCGACAGTGGCTTTTTACACTGGCACCATCAGAGCGTTTATAGCCGGTTACCCAGTAGCACGAATTACTGTTGTTACAGGCGGAATCTGTTTTTCCTTTGCATGCAGATGCCGACATGGCTTGAGAGCTGCTAAAAAGAGCAAAGATGATCAAAAATGTACGTAAAAAACGCTGATGGTTTAAATTAAACATGTGTTAATTCCTATAGAAAGTTATTAGTAAGCGATTTCCATTCGCAGAACCATTAAAGGCTACGACAAATGAACCTAAGTTGAACTGCAGATGCTGTTTGATTTGGATGTCTATAGAAGGTGGATTTAATCTTAGCTGCTACACTAAAGTGTAACTATATTTAGAGCAGGTGAGTTATGAGCGCATCCCTAGAAGAGAAATGAGAATTGCTCTTTTTTGCACGTGTTATTATCAGAGGATCATGTATGTGGGCACCTCTTTAGCTCATGGATTATGTTTTGAATCCGTTTTTTGTGAGAGAACGTTGTAAAAAGAAGAGGTGTTATTAAACCAAGAGCCTCATATAGATATTTATTCACATCAATTAGGCATGGCTTTAATGGATTTTTTGTGTCTGGATATAGATAATAGCAGGCGTTTATTGGCGCTTGAGAGTGTTTTAATTCACAGTGCTATGCTTGGATTTGAAGAAATAATGTTAATTCATGGACCCTTAGAAAAGTCGATTAACTGTATGAAATATAATAATAGCCAGTTTGTTGGTAGGCAATGATGTCCTCTCTTTCGTTCACACTTCGCAATACAATTTTGTTTTTTATAGTGTCATTATCAATCGCGCTAGTGTCATTTAATCACTTCATATTAGGGCCTCAATTTAAGACGGTATTACAAGATACTGCTTATAAGGACATAGCGGCGACGGCTAGCCGGTTGCAAGTCAGTATTGAGTATATGCTCAAGAGAAATGATCTGAGTGGTATCACGCGTGAGATGTTGGTTAATACGCTACATGAGGAGATTAAATACCTGCTTTTGCTAGATGCTCAATTAAATGTGGTGGCAGCATCACAGCAAGCTTATGTGGGAAATACGTTTAATGAATTAAATTTGGGCATTGATGCTGACGTAATAAATGATAACTGGTCTAAAAAAACGCTCACTGTGTATAGCGGCATTGATGAAGATAATATGCTTTATGGTGTTGTGCCTATTAGCATTGGTGGTGAAGATAAAATAGGTTCCCAGTGGGGGGTGTTAGTTTTAGAAGTAGATATGGGAGTGAGGCAGTCTTCAATACTTGATAAAATTGATGATTTTTTTTGGCAGGCCTTATTTCTTCTCGGGTTAATTGGTGTGTTTTTTTGGCTCAGTTTCCAAAAATCTATTAACCGCAGATTAGCGACAATTATTAGTGCCGCAAAGAGAATTGCTGAGGGAGAGTTACATACACGGCTGGCTTTTGTGGGCAATGATGAACTTGCCGAGATTGCCAATGCAATAGACTTTATGGCGGGGAGGATTGAGGAAAACCATAAAGAGCTAGTTAGTAGGCATATGGAGCTCGATAGTATCCTACGAAATATACCCTCAATGGTTTATATCAAGGGTATCGATGGAAAGTACTTGATGGCTAACCAACGCTTTAGGAAGGCCTTTTCCCAAATAGACATCGCAAGTGGCCGAACAGTATATGATGTTTTATCACGTGAAGAGGCTGATGAGTTTACACGTTACGATGCTACGGTGCTTGAAACTGAAAAAGCCATAAGTAAGCGTGTGAATTTTACAGTAAATGATGAAGTTCAACACTTTTTCATGGTGAAATTTCCTTTATTTGATACAACCAATTGTGCGTATGCTATTTGCACCATTGCGACAGATCTTTCAGAGCAAGAGCAAGCTGAAAGTGTTCTCAATATCTCAAAAAGTATTTTTGAAAACACCAGAGAATCCATTGTCGTTATGGATAGTAAAAGAATGATTATCGATGTAAATCAATCTTTTGAAAGAATTACTGGCTTTAGCAAAGAGGAAGCTTTTGGTAAAGATTTGCGTTTTTATGATGCAGGTGAAGCCAGTAATATTGAATCTCGAAAAATGAGGAAATCCCTATTTGATAATGGCTATTGGGCAGGTGAGTTGGTAAGCCAAAGGAGGAGTGGGGAGGAGTATTTTGAAAGGGTTTCAATTAATTCAATTGTTAATCGTGAAAATGAAATAACAGGATATATTGGTATTTCACAAGATATCTCTAAAGAAAAAGAGAGTAGTGAGAGTCTTCTTCGTTTGGCATTTCGAGATGCATTAACGGGTTTGCATAACAGGGAGTCTTTTAAAAATAACTTAAATAAAATATCTGAACAAGCTAAGAGAGATGGGATCTCATTTGGCGTTCTTTTTATTGATCTCGATTTCTTTAAAGAAGTTAATGATTCTCTAGGGCATGGCTTTGGTGACAGGTTGTTGGTGTCTGTCGCTGACCGGTTGCTACGTAGCACGCGCGTTGTTGATGTGGTTAGTCGGCTTGGTGGAGATGAGTTTACAGTGTTGGTTACAGGTCATGTTACCGATGCTGGCCTAGCTGTTTTAGCAAGTCAAATCATTAGTGAATTGAGCTCTCCTTATTATATCGATGATCAAGAAATTATTATCAGTTGCAGTATAGGTATTGCTATTTTCCCAAGGGATGGGAAAGATGTCGAGCTTCTCTTAAAGCATGCTGATGCAGCGATGTATCACGCTAAAGAGTTGGGGCGAGGGCGTTTTTCGTTTTTTGACTTTAGCATAAACGAAAAAAACCAACGATTAATTAAAATTAAACAGTCCTTGCGATCAGCGATTGAAAACTCAGAGTACAGGCTTGTTTATCAACCTAAAGTAGATCCGCATAAAGGTATTATTACAGGCTATGAGGCTCTTTTGCGTTGGAATAGTCAGCTGTTAGGTGTTGTTTCTCCCGCAGAATTTATTCCGGTAGCAGAGGAGTCTGTAGAGATAGAGAAAATCACTGACTGGGTCATTAAAGCCGTAGCGAGAGATCGGCAGCATTCAGAAGTGCTAAAGAATGCTAATATCGCAATCAATATTTCAGCTAAGCAGTTTAAGGGTGAGAGTTGGTTAAGTACGCTGCGAAGCATGCATCAAGTTGGTGATCTCGATGTGCAGTCGATTACCATCGAAGTGACAGAAACTGCATTGATAGATTCTTTTGATATTACCTTTGAACAATTAACCGCCGTGCGAGCGTTAGGTGCAACCATCGCAATTGATGACTTTGGAACGGGCTACTCTTCACTGAGTTACTTGAAAAGAATGCCGATTGATTATGTGAAAATAGATCGAGGTTTTGTGCAGGATATTGGCATAGATCCTGATGATCAGACCATTGTTCAAACAGTCATTGCCATGTCCCACGCCTTGGGTATTAAAGTTATTGCAGAAGGTGCGGAGTCTGCAGAGCAAGTTGCATTTCTTGAGTCTAGAGGGTGTGATGAAATTCAGGGGTACTATTATGCTAAGCCGTTGGAGCTGCATCATGTAGACGGCTTCTCATTACATAAAAAGCATGTAGAGAAGGTAGGTTAGAAATATATTTATGAGTTCTCTTCAGTAAAAGAGATACGTTGATTTCAATAAAGTACTGAACAGATTATTAGATATAAAAAAGCCCTAATTAAATTAGGGCTTTTTTGTGATTTACTTACCGAGCCTGCGTATAGCTTGAGGAGTAAAGTCTTTGTGTCTGAAGCGCTTTGTGAAATCAAAACCAATTCCTTCTTCATTGGTCAAGCTTCCAGCAAGGTAGCGTCCTGATTGCAGGTCATACAACATCTCAGCTACAGTCCAAGGTACGTCAGCATCTCTGTATTGAAATTCATGCTCTTCACCTACACGCCAAAGCTCACCGCGGCCATCATAGTGGTCGACAATGGCTGCTTGCCATGTATCCTCATCAATATAAAAGGTTCGTTTTGCGTAAACATGACGAGCACCTTCTTTTAATGTGGCTTCAACTTTCCAAACACGGTGCAATTCGTAGCGTGTTAGGTCTGGGTTGAGGTGTCCAGCCTGTAAGATCTGTTTATATTTCAAACCCCTGTCGGCCAGTGTGAAGCTGTTATACGGAATGTATAGCTCCTGCTTGCCCACTAAATCCCAATTGTAACGGTCAGGAGCCCCATTAAACATATCTAGGTTGTCAGTAGTTCGTTGGCCATCAGTAGCGGTACCGGGTGCATCGTAAGCAATTTGTGGCGCTCGCCGTACACGTCGTTGTCCTGCATTATAACTCCATGCTTTACGTGGCTGTGTAATTTGGTTCATTGTTTCATGAACCAATAGTACGTTGCCGGTTAGACGAGCAGGAGCTTCTACTTTTTGGACGAAGTAAAAGAGTATGTTGTTATCACTTTTGGGGTTGTAAGGTTCAGTAAGATAAGTAGGCCAAGCCATTTTTTCATTGATTTTAACCGCTGTGAAATTACCATTTGCTTGTACGGGGACTTGTACAAAGGTGCGTTCTAAAGAGCCTCCCCGAAAGCGCGTCATATGGTTCCAGATAACTTCTAAACCACTACTAGGAATGGGGAAGGGGATCGCTTCAGTGACGCCTGAAATACCATTTCCATTTTCAGTTAACTCTGCACTTGTGGCATTTTGTGCAATGCTGTCATATAGCTTTTGTGGTAAAGCTGCAGAACGGTGAGTTGGGTATACATTCATTTTAAATGTGTCAGGGTATTTTGCCAGCATAGCTAGCTGCCCTGGTGATAGTGCTTCTTTGTATTGGCTTGCGTTGTCTGCTGTTATGGAAAACAGCGGTTTTTCGTTCGCATAAGGGTTGTTGTAGCGATCCCCTGAGCCGCTTAAACCACCAGTCCAAGCGGGTATTGAGCCAGATGTATTGCCTGCTGCTTCTGCGCCTATAGGTGTTAAATCTTTTCCGAGGCGAGTAGCTTCTTGTGCAGAAACCGCCGCGTGAGTAATGCTGCTGATCGAAAGTGCCAGTGCTGATGTTATCAGCAGTGTTTTTGGATGCGATATCATTTGGTTACTCCATATTCCACGCTGATAAATTAAAATGAGACTGAGGTGCTTAATGAAATAAAGTCACGGTCTGCTAGCTCGTTGAAATCCCCACCAAAGAAATTAGTGTAAGAAATCTGTGCTCTGTAGCTTTCTAGATAATCAGCTTGTAAGCTCAGATTTAAGGATTTTTGACCTTCATTAAAGGCTGCTCCGGGTTGTGGGCCATAACCACTGATGCCGTGTTTAAAGCTCACTTGCGGTGTTAGGCTTACACCTGAAAAAGCATTTGGGTAACTGAGAGATGCACGAGCAACATATCCAAATGAGTCTTCTGTCACGAAACCATCAGTATCACTTGATGAAAATCCAAATACTCCACTGCGACCATATTTAAGAGCGGCAGCGCCTTCGTCGAAATCGTGAATGTGTGTCCAGCCTAGCTCACCAATAAGTGCTAAACGGCTAGCTCCCATTATATTATTAATAGTTTTTATTAAGGTTGTTTGAGCTTGAGTCACAGAGAATGTGTTGTAGCCATGGATATCTTCACCTAAACCGGCAGTGCCGATAGGAACAACGGTTCCATTAGCAGGGTTCCCTGCCGCAGTTCCAAGCGTCAGCATTGAGGCAACTAACATAGGGCCATTCAATTGAATGGGCACATCACGTTTATGACTGACTTCTCCTGACCAAGCGAGTTCCCCTATATTGGTATTCCAGCTAACGCCGAGCATTTTTATATCTTCAGGGTATTCCGTGAAATACTGACTGTTGAACGGCGCGGTCCCTTGAACTATTTGGGTGACGGTTGAAGAAACTGTTGCCGCTAGTGATGCTTGTACTGCCGGGTTTGTTAAATCTTGGCCTGCCGCTTGAAATTGTTGAGTTACTTGAGCAGTGACACCAGGCGTCAAAGCTGCGCCTAATCCGGCCATGTTGGTATTTGTTTTTATACCGCTAACGATTGGTAAGCGGCTATGATATTTAGCAAAATAAAAGCCGAATTCTGTATCATTTAAACTTTCTGCTAAGTAGCGAGCAGCTAATCCAAACTGGCCAGAATCTCTGGCTTCTCGAATTCCGTTTTCATTACGCTCTACGACTGGGTTTGTGCCCGTTAGGTTCCAGGGTGAGGTAGAAGGCACTACATTAAAATACGTGCCATCAGGAACGGCATTAAATGAGCCCGCATCTACACGAATACCTTTACAGCCTTCGGCGGCAAAGTCATTTGCAGAAAAGTAGGTGCCGCAGCCATCTTCAACTGTAGGCTCCCAACTAATTTGATAGAAAGCTTCTAGGCTTAAATTATCAGTTACACCGAGAGATGCAAACGCCATATTAACAGGTAATAAACCTTCTTTTATCTCAGAGCCTGGACGACGGAATGCACTGACATCAAATGGATTGACGACATTAATACCGCCTTGTATGAAAGTGCTCTCACCCCAGTTAACCACTTGTCTGCCTAGACGTACATCTAGTGGCATCTCGCCTAAATCAAAGTATCCATAGACATAAGCATCTAAAATCTCTGCACCGGAAAATTTTGCAAAGTCATTAAAGCTATCATCGTTAAGAGAGTCATTTGCGGTATAACCATTTTCGGTATGCCCGTGTAAACGGCTACCATTTTTTAGTTCGAAATCGGACCAGTATTTACCCCGTACAAATGCGCCAATATTTTTGTAACTTAATGATAGTTCGTGAGAGCCTTTAAATATCTTGGAGAAAGTTTCTCCTTTTTTAAAGTTTTGAGTACCGTCATCAAAGCTTCCAGAACCTAAACCAGTGCCGCCATTAGGCTCTGCAATTAAATCTGTATCGGGGTCATTCAATCGCCAACTAGCACCAACCGATAGTTGGGAATCAAAACGTCCCTCTACTTCGCCTAGCTGGAATTCAACACCGTAAGCCTGTCCTGCAAGAGTGGCTGCTAATAAAGTGGGAAGTATTTTTCTATTTAATATACGTGAGTGCAGCAGAGGGCTTGTTGCCACTCTGGTGATATTTATTGCCATTTCGTTCACCTTGCATTGTTATTTTTTTAGCAGCGGCTTACATATGCTAAATCTTATATATTAGTATGGATACATTTCTTATAAATGCGAGTACTAAGTAATTTGATATAGTATTTTTTTATATCTTTTAACTTGTTGAACTTAAGCGACACTTTCGCAAGTGCTGCTTGTATAAGAATCATCTACACTGTTACTCGTAACGACAATAACATTTCACGCCAGATTAACTGACAAAAGAAGGCATGACTTAAACTTGTAGTGCTTCTAAAATCTAAAAATAGTGACAAAAACGATAACAATAAGAGACATATTTTTCAGGGGGCTATCATGGAGCGCAAAATAACGGTGCCAAATGGGTACGTGAAGCACTTGCTTGGTCATGCTGAATCTCAGGGCTATCAAGTGAATAGCTTACTCGAACATGTTGGTATTAGCCCTGATGAAATTGAAAATCAGACTGAGTTCCCAGCACACAAATTTTGGCAGCTGTACCAGCGTATTATTTGGATCACCCAAGACGAATCTTTTGGCATGATTAGTGGTGGTAAAGTGCCAAACGGTACGTTTCGAATGATGTGCCATGCAATTTTGCATTGTAAAACGTTAGAGCGCGTCATGTGGCGGTGCAGTGATTTTTATGAAATCTGTCGTGGATCCAGTATTAAACCTGTTCTTTTGCGCCGGGGGCGATATGCAAAAATTTCATTTGCACCAACACAAGAGTTGGATAACGCTGAGTTTCATGCATTACTCGAAAACGAGCCTCCGCATAGCATTCGTACCTCATTGTCGGTTTGGCAACACTTCACTAGTTGGTTGATTGGAACGCGCTTGGAAATAAAGGCCGCCTATTTTACTTTCCCTGAACCAGAAGATGCAGATTATTATCGAACATTGTTTCGATCGGAGATTAGGTTTAATCAACATGATAATGCATTAGTTTTTCCCGCTCGTTTTTTGGACTATCCCATTGTGCAAACAGAGGATACTTTAAAGGGGTTTTTAAAAACGGCACCGTTTCAACTGCATGTAATGGTGGATGATGATAAAAGCTTAAAATCCCAAGTAATGGCAATTATTGGGAAAGATTTTAGTCGTGATCTGCCCAGTGCTGATGAGGTTGCCCATGTATTGCATATGTCTGTTTCTACATTGCGTAGGCGCTTACTGGAAGAGGGAACCTCCTATCAAAAAATTAAGGACGATTGCCGTAAAGAGGGCGCCATAAACTATATGAACTCACCTCAACTATCTATTAATGATGTGGCAAGTTTAATGGGGTTTGATGAGCCATCGGCTTTCTTTCGCTCTTTTAAAAAATGGACTCAAATGACGCCGGGTGAATATCGTAGGAGTGAAGTTTATTGTCATCAATTTGATAAGAAATAATATCTGTTTATAGTGTGCTCTTGTAGGTTTTTTTAAGATACACATTCTTATCATGATCAATTTTGTCAAAGTAATAGGCGGTAATTGTCATTGCCGCTTTTCCTTATCTAAGTGATTATTTCTGCATTCTAAAAGAACAATAACAACCTTGTTAAATTAAAACAGGGAGCAGGAGTTATCATTATGAGCGAATATCATTTTCCCCGACAAGATGCCCAGTTTGTATTGGATCACATTGTCGATTTTCCCCTAATATGTGATCGATTGGGGCAGGCTGAATTAACTTCGGGTTTAAATGATGCCATTCTTGAGGAAGCCGCTCGTTTAGGCAGCGAAGTATTAGCTCCACTAAATCAAGTAGGGGATCAGGCCGGTGCTCAAATGGCGGAACATGGCGTGCAAGAAACAGCTGGCTTTAAAGCAGCTTATCAACAGTTTGTTGATAATGGCTGGCCATCATTAGCAGGAGCCCCTGAGTATGGTGGGCAAGGGCTGCCTAATACTTTGTCTACTGCTGTGATGGAAATTTGGCAGTCATCAAATATGGCTTTTTCCTTATGTCCCTTGTTGACGCAGGGGGCCGTTGAAGCGCTCAGTGAGCATGCAAGTGACACGCTTAAACAGGCTTATCTTGGTAAAATGATAAGTGGCGAGTGGACAGCTACTATGAATTTGACCGAGCCTGATGCGGGGTCTGATTTGGCGGCAATTAAAGCAAAAGCAGTGCCTGAAGCAGATCACTACCGAATTTTCGGGCAAAAGATCTTTATCACTTGGGGTGACCATCAAATGACCGATAATGTGGTGCACTTGGTGTTAGCGAGGTTACCTGATGCCCCTACTGGCGTACGTGGTATTTCTTTGTTCGTTGTCCCAAAATTTTTAGTCAATGACGATGGTTCATTAGATCGGCGTAACGATGTGAAGGCCGTTTCTTTGGAGCATAAGTTAGGTATCCATGCTAGCCCGACATGCGCGATGAGCTTTGGTGATAACGATGGTGCGGTTGGGTATCTGATAGGTGAACCGCATACCGGGTTAGCTTGCATGTTTACTATGATGAATGATGCACGACAAGGCGTTGGCCTGCAGGGGTTAGCTGTATCAGAGCGGGCTTATCAGCATGCACTGGCCTATGCAAAAGAACGTCTACAAGGAACACTACGTGACGGCAGTCGCCTTGCGATTATCAATCATCCTGATGTACGTCGTATGTTGATGTTAATGAAATCAGGTACGCAAGCAATGCGAGCACTTACCTATGTGGCAGCATCAGAAGCAGATAACCTCAACATATTAAAAGCGACCGGGTTGGATAAAGATGTGGCTCTGTGCCAAGCGCGATCAGATTTATATACACCCATTGTAAAGGGCTGGATAACGGAGCTTGCTCAGGAGTTAACATCTTTGGGAGTTCAGGTTCATGGAGGTATGGGTTTTATTGAGGAAACTGGAGCTGCACAGTATTTCAGAGATGCTCGTATACTGCCTATCTATGAGGGTACTACAGGTATTCAGGGGTTGGATCTTGTTGGCCGTAAAACGTTGGCAAATAACGGGCAGTCGCTATTTGCGCTGTTGGATGAGATTAGCAATGAGCTAACATCGTTAGAACTTGATGAAACATTTCGTCATGTACTTAATATTGCCATTGAAGCTGAACAGTCAGTACGAGATGGGGTAGACTGGCTGCTCTCTCATAAAGAAGAGGCCCCCGCGATAGGGGTGAACTTGATGATGTCGCTTGGGTACCTTTGTGGCGCTTGGCTAATGTTGCGTAGTGCTGGAAAAGCACAGGCACTAGGCAATGATACAGATGCAGATCAATTGTTTTTGGAAAGTAAGCAGACGAGCGCACGTTTTTATTGTGAACACTTT
This sequence comes from Neptunomonas sp., assembly GCF_016744175.1. GTDB lineage: Bacteria > Pseudomonadota > Gammaproteobacteria > Pseudomonadales > Balneatricaceae > Neptunomonas. Next base: position 33,781 of record NZ_JADGEV010000045.1, read on the forward strand.
TTGCCGCGTGTGACAATGCACCTGCTAACAATGAGAGCCGGAAGTGCATCTATGATGGCACTGAATATAGAACAGTTCTGAGGAGAACCTGAAGATGTCAGAACGTGAGTCGATGGAATTTGATGTTGTCATCGTAGGCGCTGGGCCAGCTGGACTATCCGCAGCCTGTCGTTTTATGCAAATGGCAAATGAACAAGAGCAAGAACTCACCGTATGT
>NZ_JADGEV010000087.1 GCF_016744175.1 Neptunomonas sp.
TTTGATGATAGCGTGTTAGCTTCGCGGTTTAGCTCTTGCATCAAGAAGTCTAAACGGCGGCCTACGGGTTCTTTCTGTTTTAGGATACGGCGCACTTCTTGAACGTGTGTATCTAGGCGGTCCATCTCTTCATCAACATCCGCTTTTTGGGCGAGAAGTACGACTTCTTGCTCTAAGCGCTGCGGATCTAGGTCTACACCCAAGTCAGTTACACGTGTTTTAAGCATGTTGCGTTGGTTTAACAGAATCTGTGGCAGCTTAGTACGTACGTCTGTAACAACAACGCTGATGGCATCAAGCCGTTGTTCGATAAGCAGCGCAAGCTCTTTACCTTCGCGTTCGCGGCCTGCGTGCAGGTCATCCATGGCTTTGTTGAACAACTTCAGCGCTTCGCGTTTTACTTCGTCCATGTCAATCTGTACGTCTTGCAACACACCAGGCCAGCGCAGTAAGTCGAGCGGGTTCAATGTTTGCGATACCGGCATCAATTGTTCCATCTGCTCAGTGGCTGCCAGTAGCTGTTTAGCAAAGGCTTCGTTCACTTGCAGTGTTTGTGCTTGTTCTTCTGGGACAAAGCGCAACATGCATTCTACTTTGCCTCGGCTTAGGCGTTTACGCAGTGTTTCGCGCAAACTTCCTTCTAGTTCTCTTAACTGCTCAGGGATTCTTAGGTGTGGCTCTAAATAGCGATGATTTACCGAACGCACTTCCCAAGTGAGTGTTCCCCAGCTTTGTTGGCTCTCTTGGCGAGCAAAAGCAGTCATACTACGTGTCATGTTGTCGTATCTCGATTAGAATTATCCTATTCAGATAGTTTAGCAGTCTGAAGACAGATGCTCTATGCAGCAAATCATTCATTGTCGATAAGGTGTATTTTACAGATGAGTCCTACCATGTCCGATCAACTTCAGAACCTGGGTCTTGCAAGCATGCGTCCGAGTGGTCGCCAACCCGACCAGTTACGTGAAATCCGTATTACACGTAACTTTACTAAGCATGCAGAAGGATCTGTATTGGTAGAGTTTGGTGAGACGAAAGTCATTTGTACCGCGACAGTTGAGCGCGGTGTGCCTCGCTTCTTACGCGGTTCGGGTTCTGGCTGGGTCACTGCTGAATACGGTATGTTGCCACGCTCTACAAACACCCGTAATGGCCGTGAAGCTGCACGCGGTAAGCAAACAGGCCGCACTATCGAGATTCAGCGTCTTATTGGCCGCTCTTTGCGTGCTGCGCTTGATCTTAAAAAGCTGGGCGAGAACACCATTACTATCGATTGCGATGTTATCCAAGCCGATGGTGGTACACGTACAGCCTCTATCACCGGTGCTTGTGTGGCGCTAATGGATGCGATTAATTTCTTGAAGAAAGATAAGCACGGCGCGCTAAAAGGCAACCCTATCAAGTATATGCTGGCCGCTATTTCTGTCGGTATTTATAAGGGCGAAGCGGTGCTTGATTTGGATTACGACGAAGATTCTGCTGCCGAAACAGATATGAACGTTATTATGACTGACCAAGGCGGTTTTATTGAAGTTCAGGGTACTGCAGAAGGCGCTCCGTATTCTCACGATGAACTCAATAAAATGCTGGCACTCGCTGACAAAGGCATTAAAGAGATCATAGGACTGCAAAAAGCAGCTCTGACTAAGTAAGCCTATAGACACAAAAAAGGGTGCATCAGCACCCTTTTTTACCATCTATGGTTTACTAAAAATCACCGTCATAATCGATAATCAATGGACCATGCTCTGAAAACGACTGGTCTTTGTAAATAGTCGCATTGGTAATCATTTTACGCAGGTTGGCTGTAGTAATTTGGTAATCGAGCCTTGCACCTTCGTTCAGCGTACGCGCACGGTTATAATCAGGCCACCAGGTAAACTGACGCTCCGCTTTGTTTAACTCACGAAACGCATCGACAAAACCTAAGTCACCAAGCATCTCTTCCATCCAAGCGCGTTCGCTTGGCAAGAAGCCAGAAACACTCTGATTTGCATACCAGTTGCTTAAGTCCATCGTACGATGAGCGGTATTAAAGGTACCGCAGAAGATAAAGTCACGGCGCTTGCGCAAGGTCTTTTTTAGGTGCGCCAAAAAGTGAGCCATAAACTCTTCTTTTGTCTGCTGCGCCGAGAAGCTTTTTAGACCCGATGGAACATACAAAGAAGACACACTGACTTTATCAAAATCTGCCTGGATAAAACGCCCTTGATAGTCACAAAGCTCAAAACCCAACCCTGTCATGATTGCTTTGGGCACATGGCGAGTATAAATAGCAACACCACTGAAGCCATCTTCAAAAGCATCGAAAAAGTAAGGGTAATATCCTTCAGGATGATAACGATCACCATCGAGCTGATATTCTTTTATCCGTAGATCCTGCAGGCAGATGACGTCTGCATCCTGCTTGACCATCCAGTCAAAGAAGCCTTTATCAGCCGCCTGTTCAATACCTTGTGTATTGAAGGTGATAACACGCATATTCGTTATTCCTGTTAAAGCGCACAAAAAATGTTAATGACGAATTGTATAGTGAAGTCAGCTAAAAGGAAATTTACAAACCACTGAAAATCTCGTTCATAGTGCATCCTAATGGTAGAATACGCCTTTTATCCCAAATGAGACCCTGCCATGCGTGATTACCAGAGAGAATTTATCCAATTTGCTATTGAACAGAATGTATTACGCTTTGGAGAGTTCACATTAAAGTCTGGCCGGGTTAGCCCTTATTTTTTCAATGCCGGTTTATTTAACAGCGGAACTGCGCTTGCAAAACTCGGCCGTTATTATGCCGCAGCTATTGATGAGGCCAAGGTTGAGTTTGATGTTTTATTTGGCCCTGCATACAAAGGTATCCCTTTAGCTGCTGCCGCAGCTATTGCACTTTCTAACGATTACGACCGAGACACACCGTATGTGTTTAATCGCAAAGAAGCGAAAAGCCATGGTGAAGGCGGGAGTTTAGTGGGGGCCGCTCTTGAAGGCCGTATCATGATTATTGATGATGTCATAACTGCCGGCACTGCTATTCGTGAAGTAATGGATATCATTAATAATGCAGACAACGCCACTCCTGCCGCCGTCATGATTGCGCTTAACCGCATGGAAAAAGGCAAAGGAGAGCTTTCTGCCATTCAAGAAGTAGAAAGAGACTATGCTATGAAGGTTATCAGCATTGTGTCCTTAGAAGATGTCGTTAAATACTTACAAGAAGTGGGTGGCTACGAATCTTCAGTTGCTGCGATTCAGGCTTACCGCGCAGAATATGGCATTTAATAGTTAAGACTCATACTATTTGAGCCTTAACTACAGCGCCACCCGTACCTTCATCTCACGGGTGGCCGAATCGACACCAGAGCCGCACCGCCCCACACTTTTGATTGTCACATAGGTATCAGTATTGACCACCACTGATGCACAGCTTGCCTGATAGCTGCAATCAAGAAGCCCCGGCGTTGTTAACACAACGGGCACGGCATCACTTGTACAGACTTGTGAGTTTTCAGGATGCAGTAACTCTGATAGATGTAACTCAGACCCCGTCTGTGCAGCAGAAAGCGCCCTTACGGCCAATATTTCCTGAGCTCTATACGTTTGGCTAGCCGTCATAATGCCACTCATACCCACCACCAGCATCGCCAACACGACTATCACAAAAATAGCCGATATCAGTCCTAAGCCTGCTTGATTTTTATGCGCTGCTCTCATATTAGGGTGCATTGCGGATTTGCACCTCTTGCTGGATAAGTAATCTTTCTGAATTTTGCTCTACGCTGAACTCTAACATCACCAGCGCATTACGTTGCAGTGTGGCGTTGACCGCTGTAAATGGTTGATTAGCTGCAACTGGATAAGCCAGCAGCGCTCGGTTGGGTTCGGTAGTAGGTAATGTTGATGGCATTGGCTGGAGAGAGGAACGTGCGTAGTTACTATATCGATACAAACGATCTGCTACTACACAATAGCTGATGGGATCAGACACAATAAACATGCGCTTTGCTGGTGACTCAGTCGGGTATTGATGAGCACTGGCAAGCGATAATGTCGTGACCCCTGGCCCCAACAAACTACTTGCTGCTGAACTGATAGTGGGTGATATCACAGCAGGAGAGCCCGTTTGGTAAACCGCACTACTACTAATAGGATAGATGGCTGTTCTGCCTAGTTCTGGCGCTTCACTAAACGGAACAATTGATAACGTACTCGCGCTACTGCTCACGGGAATAGAAATGTAGGTTGTCGCATCCAAAATAGGTACATATTCCAAACAAGCACCACTTGCATCTTGATGAGTTCTGACACTATTGGGTAGCGAATTACGCAGTTCGCGTACCATACGATCCATAGCTACTCGGCTGGTAGCCGCAATGCCATCGCGCCGCGCTAAATCGCTGTAACCTTGAACAGAGTTGACAATAAAACCTGTTACGCCGACTGATATAATCCCCAGTAGAACAATAACTATAATCAGCTCTACTAGCGTAAACCCTTTTTGCTTAAGCCCTTTTTTCTTAAACATGGCTACCGAGTTCATTAGTAATTTCCTCGATAAATAACAAACTGCTGAGCGGATTCACCGGGAGGAGTCACTGTTACGTTAATACGCTTTACTGTTCTGGCAGGCCTTCCTAATTCAGCACCGGCATACACTACACCCACAGATACTTGATAATTATTATATTCTGGACGAATAATACCTAAAGCATTTTCGGAAGGCGTTTCGTTCAACCCATGATAGTCGTCAACATCATCAAACAGGCTACGCGTTTCATCGGTAATTCCATCTGATAATTTATCGATGCCTAATGTCGATGAACAGCTACTACTGGTACATGCGGGATGCCCACCTAGGGGCGTATTTTCATCAAAACGCTTGGTTATAATCTCTTCAATGTAAGCTTGGCCAAGATAAGCTGCTTTGGCATGCCAGAACGGGTCACCACTATGCTTTGCTGATTGCCCCCACGCAGAAATTAGCACCACGAGAGAAATGCTAATTATTACAATGGTAAGAATAGTCTCAACCAGTGAGAAACCAGATTCAGAGACAGGAGCCTTCATACGCAAAGCCTGTA
>NZ_JADGEV010000004.1:0-71898 GCF_016744175.1 Neptunomonas sp.
ATGGTGGGATCGTGGAGATGGCCAAACTGAAAGTCACAGCTTGTCATTGTCTTCTGCTGAAATGGAACTAGTGTAAGATGTCAGTTCCAGAAGTTAACAAGTCAAAGCACTCGGATTTGGTAAAGCTGTCACTTTTTTTGCAAAAAGCGCAAAAAAACCGCCAACTTTCCCAATCCGGTGTTTGAAGCGTTAAGTGAAACCATGAATCTCAAGGATCAGAGTTTAATCACTAATTTAAGAGCTGCATCTAAGCTTCTTGTAGATGGTCAGTTTGACTGTGTGTTTTCTACGTTCTCTAGCGTTGAGCAGTTCGCGTCCGAGCTAGATTCTTTGTCCAAATCGATTGAGAATGGTACTCAAAACCCTATTGCGTGGATTAAACTATTTGCTGCACGTAAACGGGCAAAGTTATGGTTTGTACCAACAGGTGACTGGGATGACATTGCAGAGGGCGAAGAAGCTATAAAACTTGGTGGTTTAATCTATGAAAACCTCTAGAAATCACTTAACAAAAGCAAGAAGCCGGAGCGGTTTTAAGCTGCTTTCACTTCGTTCAAACAACTTAAAACACGCCCGCTGTTACTGGCGTTAAGTTTCAATAAGGAATATTGTGAAGCCTCGAAAGCAATCGGTAATCGCAGCACTTGGTATTGCTTTAGTTATAGCTTTATTTTCAAGCTGGGTACTTATTGAAATAGTGCTTTTCTTTGTAGTAATTCAGTTTGCTCGAAGAGGTGTAATTTGGCCAAAGCTAGATTTACCTGAAAATACAGTTTGGTTTGGTTTATTCTGGGGCTTATTAGTTGGTATTTTGGGTTATCCGCTTTGGTTTCAAAGTGGTTTTAGTAATTTAATTCCAAAATTATTTGGGTTGGTATAGGTGTTCCAATGCGACAGAAACTTAACCAGTACATCAATGCTTGCCCACAAAAGAGCCGGTGGGCTGGACTTTCACTACTGCGTAGTTCGGCCCATTATGTCTATAAGTGTTGAGCAATGATAGAAATTGAATTTGAAGAACCCAAACATGAGAAGTGTGAATGTTGCGGAAACACTACTACTCAATTAACTCGGTTTGTGTACCAAGATGGTGATGCGTTCGCTGTATATTATATTTTGTTTACCGAAGGGCATGAGGATAAAGTCGCTTACTCATTAATCGGCTTGGGTGAGTGGGGTGAAGGTGGTGAGCCCGAAATGCGTACAGCCTTTGCCGTCAATATTTGGGACAACGATGACAACTGGGCAGTAACAGTTACCGATAAAGAAGAATCGCCTTGGAGTCATGTAGAGTTCCTCGGCAAAATTGTTAACCGCGAAGAGGCGCTTCTGCATCATTGGATCAAAGATGTTTATCATATCACTGACCATATAGTTGCTGAAGATAAGTTGGTAATAGAGTTCTTCGCATGAGCCTTGTTTGTAATCAGGTAGCCGAGGGTCTCTAACCCTCAGCCCCCACAACACCCTGTACCCCCTTCGGGTATGCAAGCACACATCCGCACAGGGCGTTTCCTGAAAATATTTAAAGTAAGCTGGCCGATTAGCTCCGACTAACTCCAATGCTGGTTTCTGCTTTTGCGCCAATGTTTCTCAACCCGATCGGGCATGAAACAGTTGAGCTGCGCAGGCTCCTCATTGATTTTCAGGTTCGGGCCTTCACCCTATCTCACCCATTACGGTGAGCGTTTGGCTACTATGCCGTCTGCTGACTTCTGCTTAATCACTCAGCGGGTTGCCCCACAAAACGCTATCGGTTTTCATCGCGTTTGCTCAAGCAGGGTGATGAGGCCTGCTTGCAGAGCCTGTTGAAACCAGTGGCTGAGAACTGGTAATTTACCGATCGCTTGTTAAGTAGATCTCCCCAGATAAGAGCATGAACTGTCCCTGCACCCCAAGAGTACTTTGTCACTTCGCTCGGGCTCGCAACCGCATCATTTACGGAGGCCGTTAGATCACATGGCTTCGTCGTCTTGTGCCAACTCGCCTCCAGCCTACGCCTCATATGATGTTTTTGTTCATCAGCTCGCAGTTTCCCTTCGAAGGGCCTATTCTTGGTGCGTCCGGCTTCCTCCGGACCAAACCTCACGGTTAAGCCCTTGCCATTCGCTAGTAGTTAACATCTAATGGCGATATAAATCGCTATGGATGGTGACCTTCCTGCAGAGGGCTTTCACCTCATTAGTTCATGCCCATGCTGGCGGCGTTATAATTCACACAAACTTAAAGGAGTAAGTTTTGAATAAACTACCAAAATGGAATATTCTAAAATCACATTATCCAGCACAACCAGCCCCTACGGTGTTTAAACAAATAGGAGGTAAAGTTGAACTGAATTTTGATATGGGTATTTTTGGAAATGCATGTGCAACAAGAGTCTCAAAAGCATTAAATGGCTCTGGCGGATTGCACTTAATCCCTTTCTACAAAGCGATTGGCCCTAACGGAAAATTTGAGGGACAGGTTTCTTCGGGTAAAAACAAGAGATGGTATATTTTTAGGGTAAAAATATTGACTAAGTACCTTACAGAAAAATACGGTAAGCCTGACAGTTATTCCCCTTCTGAACACATATCAAAGTTAAAAAACCGTAAAGGTATAATTGTCTATGAAGTTAATGGCTGGTCTGATGCAACAGGTCACGCTGATTTATGGGATGGTAATAAATGTGTATTTAAAGGTTATGGTAGTATTTCACATAAAGTACATTTTTGGGAAACACCGCAATGAGACACCTTCAATTATTAGTTTTAGTGATTGGTGTATTTACTCTTTCATCTTGTAGTACAACCAAACCCTTACAGGAAAACAAAGATCTTTTAGAGTTCGCTAAAGCTAATTGCTTTTTTTGGTACTTCAAGTCCCAAGACATTAATACCAATGACATTAAAAAGATCACATCCGGGATTGTCGAAATGAGCACATATTCTGCAGATAAATTTCAACAAGTTGCTTTTTTAGTTAAGAGTTACTCCCCCGAAGTTTCTAGTAAAAATTATATTAATAATGAGTTGCATAAATGTTTTACCTTAGACTCTGACAAAGAGTTTATTAGTAAACTACATGGGATAAGTGAATTATAACAAGAAACTATGGCTTCAATAGCTAACTTAGGCTTTTGGCGCATCTCACATGACACCGTCTCTGAGCATCGAATTTAAGGTTACAACCATCTTTCTGATACAGGCAATAATGTCAGCTTCGGATCGAAAGATGCCATGCTCTACCGTTTGCTTTAGGAATTTAGATAGCTAGGCAAGGGGTCTTGGGAGTCAACGGTCATAACGCTATCCATTTTAAGACTGGCAAACTTAAAAAGGTTTTTTACGCGAGAATGTTTAAGATTACGTCGATACATAGCACTGCCACCATCTTCGTAGTATTACTACAAAAAATAATGCTTATGCAGTTTTTTTGTGCAAATTATGCAAACTTATACGGATTTCATGCCGACTTATACTGGAAATGACACTTTTAGTGTTAATGGATAACACAAGGAAGGGGCACTCAGCGGTTGCTTTCTTTAATTATTTCTAACGGTATTCTTTACTTCGAAAGTACTTATGCTTTTTTTCATAGTTGGAATACTTCCTCGCTCTAATAGGTCTGTGTGCATCATTCCTATGGTACTGCCAATATTGCTGCTTATATCCTTTCTTGTTGTGTTCTCTGTTATTGCGTGTTTGATATTTCACTCTGGGTGAATAAGGATAGTGTTTATAGGATCGTTTAAGTGGTCTCTTCGTAACGAGATAAGTGCTTGAGTAGTTTTGATGAGAATAGTGATGCTGCTGATATCTAGATGAGCGGCGTATTTCTCGATCGCTATGTAGGTAAATGGGCGTTCCCAGCGAAATAGATATGGCTCCATGTGAGAAGAAAAAATTCAGTGCGCCGTTGGTTACAATATCAACCTCGGCCCTTGCAGGCACAACCATCAACAGTGAAATAAATAAAGTAATGCTTAAGCGATAAGGTAAATTGTATATGCTACGCATAATGGTTACCTCCTTACTAATAGCACCTAGGTATTTAGGTGCTATTCTCAGAATATCCCTTAATAGTTACTACTGTCAGTTATAGTATTGCTAAGAAATGTAAAGTTTTGTTAAGAGGATATTCCCTATTCATTGAGACGCTTCAAGACGAAATCTGTCTTGTTATTCGTTAATCTCATAAAAAACATAATCTTAATCGCTTAACGGAACTAAAAAACGTTCATGTAATCACATCATCCAAAGGGGGTAATTTAGCCCCAATAAGGAGATTTTATGGAGCAATCGCTCGCCATTGCTGTTGGTTTTGTTGCTGTACTCTCTCTACTGCTATCGCCAAAAGCGAAAAGTGACGGGGCATTTTTTAAAGGGTTATCTCCAACAGGCGAACAACCCGGGCTATTGCTCCTTATCTTTTCACAAGTGACAACATGGATTTTTGCACGCTCCTTACTTAATGCTGCAATCCTAGGTTTCTATTATGGGGTTTGGGGCACATTAGCCTATGCCGCATACTATTTATCATTTCTTACCGGCGCTAAAATTATTGACTCGGTACGTTTTCAACACGGCTTCAGTAGCATTCAGGCGTTTCTAGATGATCGTTTTGGCGCTTGGGGTGCCCGCTGCTATAACTTTGTTGTTGGAATCCGGCTAGTCAGTGAAATTTTTGCTAACATTCTGGTTATAGGCATTTTATTTGGTGTTGCTGGCAGCAGTTCGTACATGTTTGCCGTTATTGCCTTTGCCGTTGTTACGCTTGTTTATTCAATGTTGGGAGGCTTGCATGCCTCTTTGCGTACAGATCTCATGCAGATGATACTGTTTCTTATTGTATTGGTTGCACTCACCATCTTAGTTATCGGCAGTGGTAACGCCACGTTAGACAACTTACTGTTTAAGCCTTTTGAAATCTCTGATCCTGGCCCTATTTTATTGCTGGTCGCTTTGCTGCAAGTATGGAGTTACCCAATGCATGACCCTGTCATGATGGATCGCGGCTTTTTGGCTGATCGAGACACCACACGAAAAAGCTTTTTGCATGCAGCATGGATCAGCGTCATATGTATTACTCTTTTCGGATCTTTCGGCGTAATAGCCGGTGCTCAAGCAGAATCTGGAGAAGCTATGAATACTGTTTTACTGCGTATTCTGGGTGAGGCTCCCATGTTGCTATTCAATGTAATGCTAGTGATTTCAGCTATGTCTACATTAGATAGTACGCTATCGAGTTCATCAAAATTGGTCGCTGTTGATATGAAATGGGTCACACCTAATGTGAAAAATGGTCGGATGACGATGGCTACCTTTATGCTGGTTGGGTTGCTATGTGTTTTCTTAGGCAATAAAGATCTGTTTAGTGCCGTTGCTGTGAGCGGTACAGCTTCTATGTATCTTGCACCGGTTATTTTCTTCTCTTTATGGGGCGGAAAAACTGATATTCCAGTATGGAGTTATCTGGCCACATTCATGCTCGCATTAACGGGAGCAACGCTCTATTTTGTTGAGTCAGCAGGGCATACACAGCTACTTGGTGAATATCATAAGTACACTAAATTATTGTTTATTTCGGCTTCAATCTTAATAGCTGGTTGCTTGTTCTTCTGGCTAGGTTCATTAAGTAATTCACAAAAACAACGTGTAGAAGTAGCAGTATAATGACAATATTTACCCCAACATCAACACACCCTCTTCTTGTTTTTGGAGGGGCTTATAGTAATGTTCAAGCCACTAAAGCATTAATTGATGAAGCTCAGCGGTTAAGCATTCCGCCAAGTAATATTCTGTGCACAGGAGACCTTGTTGCTTATTGCGCCTCACCTCAAGAAACAATAGATTTAATTAAAAACTGGAAAATTGCTGTGGTTATGGGGAACTGCGAAGAGTCATTCGGCAATGATGCAGACGATTGTGGCTGTGGCTTTGAGGAGGGGACTGCTTGTGATTTACTCTCAGAAGGCTGGTTTAACTTTTCCAAGCCCCGAATTAGCGTAGCGAATAAACAGTGGATGAAAGCGCTGCCTCGTTCTATTGAGTTTAATTTTTCAGGGTTTCGTTGCGAGGCAATACACGGTGGAGTTGATCAGATTAATCAGTTCATCTACACCTCTGATGATAAGGAAATCGTTCAGCAATTAGATAAAGCGGGTGTTGATATCGTCTTTGGTGGTCATTGCGGAATCCCATTTGGTAAGCGCTCGCAAAACAAAACGTGGCTAAATGCCGGAGTTATTGGGATGCCCGCTAACGATGCTACTCAAGACGGCTGGTTTATGCTGGTGACATCTGCACAAGATGGCTTGAACGTTGAGTGGCGCCGCTTGCCATATGACGCACAGTCAACCGCCGATACTATGCAAAGAGAAGGCTTAAATACTGGCTATAAAGATGCTTTGCTGACAGGTATTTGGCCAAGCATGGATGTGTTACCAGATAAAGAGCGAGCTGCTTCCGGGCAACGATTGAGTGTAGAAAGTCTTTATTTGTATCGTAAATAGATAAATAGGGCATGCCTAGTCAAGCACCCCAGAAAAAGCACATACCTTTCAGGGTGTTTAATTTTTTTAACGTGGCATAAAGACTGATAAATCTTCTATTTTGCCGCTTAGCTCACTTTTATAGCCTGCAAGGTTCTGCACTTTATTATTGAATAGATCACTTTTTATGATCTCTATGAATTGGCTCACAGCGGCCTTTTGAAGGCTTTTTTGGTGACAAACAAACACATAATCTTCGCTACATATAGGAATAAATCCTAGCCCAAATTGATGCGCTGCTTGCTCAACACCAAAGCCCACATCAGCCATACCTGCAGCAATATACGCAGCCACCGCTGAATGAGTGAACTCGCGATTGTTATAACCTTGGATATTTTCGGCAGAAATGCCCTCATTAGTAATAAGTTGATCCAATAATGCACGTGTGCCTGAGTCTTCTTGACGATTAATAAACCTTATATCTTTGTGTTTTAAATCGTGTATTGAGTGGATGTTTAAGGGATTGTCTTTTTTGATCATTAACCCTTGCTGGCGTGATATAAAACGAATGATTTTGTGAGAGCGGGGCTTTAAAAGTTGCTGATAGCGTTCAATAAGAGAGGGGATAACAACACCGGCAGGCATATGAAATCCTGCAATATCGCAAGCATCACGGTTGAGTGCAGTCAGCGCCTCTAAGGGGCTGCTGTATTGCAGGTCAAGCTGTAAACCGGCACAAACATCAGGCAAAAGGGCTACGGCATAACCGTGGCTTGCTTGGATACGCAGCAGGGGAGTGAGATTAACGAGTACTTTTTGTATTTCTACATTGAGTTCTGATGCCAGGTTAGCCATTTGTGGCTGAAAACGAGCCATCACGCGCTGCTCGGCCCACAGCAGTTTTTCTCCTAAGGGAGTCAGTGTTGCTCCTCTGCCTTTTTCGAGTTTAACCAAGGGAGCCCCAAAAAAGTCAGCCCATTTATTGAGCATATTCCAAGCATGACGGTAAGAAATACATGCAGACTCAGCAGCGGCTGTCAGTTTTTTGTGTAAGTGAATGGCTGCCAATAAACGAAATAGTTGTGGATCTAATGTATTTCCAGCCTCATCACGGAATGCCCAAGTAGGGTCTATATGTATTCTTTTACCGGTCATTTACATATCTCATTCTTACAAGATTTATTAAATAATAAGTGGTTTTAAATAGGTAATTAAATGCATATATGATGATAATTTATCGATTTATCAGCGTTTAATTAGTGTATTTTCACATAAAATCATAATATGCACAAAAATTCATATTTTTTGTATCTCTTGGGAATGGTAATTTATCAGGTAGATAGTATGACCGGTGGTTTTATAGGGATTTAGTTATGAAATATTCTCCCCACAAGAAAGCCTGTCTGTAATAAAGCTATTGACCTAATAACAAGATTTTTGACAGAAACTGAGCAGGTACCAAACGTATGAGTGACAAGGCCAAATGGGATCCCCAGGCAGTACAGGGCATCATTGCATCGCTGCAACACAAACCCGGTGCTTTATTGCCCATTTTGCATGGCATACAGAATGCTTTGGGTTATATCCCACCGGATTCAGTGCCAATGATTGCTGATGCTCTACAGCAGACTCGTGCTGAAATACATGGCGTTATTACTTTTTATCATCATTTTCGTTTAACACCTCCTGGGCGCATCAAGCTAGAAGTTTGTCGTGCAGAAGCCTGTCAGGCGCGAGGGTCTCGTAATCTTGAGTCTCATGTTAAAGAGAAATTAGGTATCGACTATCACCATACAACCTTGGATAGAGAGTTTAGTTTGGAGCCAGTTTACTGTTTAGGAAACTGTGCTTGTGGTCCAACGATCCGTGTTGATGACGATATAATAGGCCGTATCACACCTGAAAAGTTTGATCTCCTTGTTGATGAGCTAACAACCACTGCGTTGGAGATAAGATAATGAGCCATAAAATTTTTATCCCACGTGATACAACTACGCTAGCGCTAGGCGGTGAGAGAGTCGTCAAAGCCATTCTAAAAGAAGCTCAGGAACGCAAATTAGATATAGAGATTGTTCGTAACGGTTCACGCGGCATGTTCTGGCTTGAGCCTCTTGTAGAGGTAGAAACAGCTCATGGACGTGTTGCCTTCGGCCCTGTAGAAGCGCGTGATGTTACCGCTTTGTTCGATGCGGAGTTTTTCAAGGGTAGTACTAGCCATCCTTTAGCACTGGGAGATCCTGAAGAAATTCCCTATCTAAAAAAACAGCAGCGTTTAACGTTTGCCCGTGCGGGTATTACCGATCCGGTTTCTATTGAAGATTACAAAGCACACGATGGCTTCAAAGGTTTAGAGCAGAGCCTAACACTACCCGGTCAAGCTATTGTTGATGAAGTCAAAGCATCGGGGTTGCGTGGTCGTGGTGGTGCCGCATTCCCAACAGGTATTAAGTGGCAAACTGTACACAACTGCAGCGCTGACCAGAAATATATTGTCTGTAATGCAGACGAGGGAGACTCAGGAACATTTGCCGATCGCCTTGTTATGGAAGCTGATCCGCTTATGCTAGTGGAAGGGATGATCATTTCAGGCTTGGCGGTTGGTGCAACGCAGGGGTATATCTACTTACGTTCTGAATACCCTGTCGCTCATCAAGTGATGAATGAAGCCATTGCAAATGCTTACGCCTCAGGTTATCTAGGTGATGATATTCAAGGAAGCGGCAAAGTATTCGATTTAGAAGTGCGCTTAGGCGCGGCTGCTTATATTTGTGGTGAAGAGACCTCTTTGCTTGAAAGCCTTGAAGGTAAGCGTGGTTTAGTGCGCTTTAAACCACCACTGCCTGCAATAGAAGGGTTGTTTGGTAAACCAACGGTCGTTAATAACGTACTGTCGTTGGCGGCTGTACCTTTTATTATGGATAAGGGTAGTCAAGCTTATGCTGATTGCGGCATGGGGCGCTCTCGCGGAACGTTACCCTTCCAGCTAGCTGGAAACCTTAAACAAGGTGGACTAGTTGAGTTAGCGTTTGGTCCAACACTACGAGAGCTCATTGATGATTTTGGTGGAGAAACCGAATCTGGGCTGCCAATGCGAGCAATTCAAGTCGGTGGTCCATTAGGCGCTTACCTACCAGAGAGTCAATGGGATACGCCGCTAGATTATGAGGCCTTTTCGGCTATTGGTGCAGTGCTTGGACATGGTGGCATTGTAGTGTTTGATGAATCAGTTGATATGACTGAGCAAGCACGTTTCTCTATGGAGTTTTGTGTTGCAGAATCATGCGGTAAATGTACACCTTGTCGAATAGGCTCGACGCGCGGTGTTGAAGTGATTGATAAAATAAGATCAGGCAATAATGTAGAAGCCAATTTGGCACTATTGGATGACTTATGTGAAACCATGATTGATGGATCTTTATGTGCCATGGGCAGCATGACGCCGATCCCTGTTAAAAGTGCATTTCAATACTTTTCAGAAGATATAGCACTCGCCAATGCATCTTCTTCAGCTCAGGCGGAGGCTAAATAACATGTTGCAACATTTTGATCCTAATAAAGATTACGGTACACCCGCACGCGTTTCTGAAAATCTAGTTACGCTTGATATTGATGGTGTTACTGTCACAGTGCCTGAAGGCACTTCTGTGTTGCGTGCCGCAGCATTGGTTGATATCAACATTCCTAAATTATGTGCCAGTGATAACTTAGATGCTTTTGGGTCATGCCGACTTTGTGCGGTACAGATTGAAGGCCGTCGAGGCTATCCTGCTTCTTGTACTACGCCGGTTGATGCCGGAATGAAAGTAGTCACACAAAACGAAAAAATTGCAAAGCTGCGCCGTAATATCATGGAACTGTATATTTCAGACCATCCATTGGACTGTCTAACCTGTCCTTCAAATGGTGACTGCGAACTACAGGATATGGCCGGCGCCGTTGGCTTAAGAGAAGTCCGTTATGGCTTTGATGGCCATAACCATCTAGACGCAGAAAAAGATCTATCCAATCCTTATTTTAGTTTTGACCCTAGCAAATGTATTGTCTGTTCGCGCTGCGTTCGTGCCTGTGAAGAGGTCCAAGGGACATTTGCGTTAACGGTCGATGGCCGCGGTTTTGACTCTAAAATTGCAGCAGGACAGGACGACTCATTTCTTAATTCTGATTGCGTCTCGTGTGGAGCTTGCGTACAAGCATGCCCAACCTCAACTTTGATGGAAAACAATGTCATAGAGATGGGACAGCCCGAACATAGCGTTGTGACAACCTGTGCATACTGTGGTGTTGGCTGTTCTTTTAAAGCCGATATGAAGGGTGACCAAGTTATCCGCATGGTGCCATACAAAGGTGGGGAAGCTAACCAAGGGCACTCGTGTGTTAAAGGCCGTTTTGCTTTTGGTTATGCAACACATAAAGATCGCATTAAAACCCCCATGATTCGCGATAGCATCAACGAAGCATGGCGTGAAGTCAGCTGGGAAGAAGCGATTGGCTTTGCTGCAAAACGCTTAAAAGAAGTTCAAGCGACCTATGGTCGTGAGAGCATTGGTGGCATCACTTCTTCACGTTGTACTAACGAAGAAACCTATTTAGTACAAAAGCTGATCCGAGCTGGGTTTGGTAACAATAATACAGATACCTGTGCGCGTGTTTGCCATAGTCCTACGGGTTACGGTCTTAAGACTACACTGGGTGAATCTGCGGGGACGCAAACCTTCGATTCGATTAAATATACCGATACGATGTTAGTTATCGGCGCAAACCCAACCGATGCGCATCCAGTTTTCGGCTCAATGATGCGTCGTCGTTTGCGCGAAGGTGCGAAGTTAATTGTTGCTGATCCACGCAAAATTGATCTACTAAAAACGCCTCATCTCAAAGATGCGATACATCTGCCGTTGCGCCCAGGTACAAATGTCGCTTTAGTGAACTCACTTGCACATACCATTATGAGCGAAGGCCTTGAAGATAAAGCGTTTATAGACTCACGCTGTGACGATAAAGCATTTATCAAATGGCAGGCATTCATTACAGAAGAGCGTAACTCGCCAGAAGCCATGCAAAGCATTACGGGTGTTGATGCGGAGGATGTTCGAAAAGCAGCTCGCGTGTATGCCAATGCAGGTAATGGTGCGATTTTTTATGGATTAGGTGTAACTGAGCATAGCCAAGGGTCAACCATGGTTATGGGGATCGCAAATTTAGCATTAGCAACTGGCAACATTGGCCGTGAAGGTGTAGGCGTTAACCCACTGCGTGGCCAAAATAACGTACAGGGCTCTTGTGATATGGGATCTTTCCCTCATGAGTTGCCAGGCTATCAGCATGTTGCTGATGATGAAGCACGCGGCCGGTTTGAAGCGGCATGGGGTGTTAAGTTAGATGATGAACCCGGTTTGCGTATACCTAATATGTTTGATGCCGCATTGGCTGGAAGCTTTAAAGCGTTATATGTACAAGGTGAAGACATTGCACAGTCAGACCCAAATACACAACATGTAGAAGCTGCACTCAAAGCGCTGGACTGTGTGATAGTGCAGGATATATTCCTTAATGAAACTGCAAAATTTGCCCATGTTTTATTGCCGGGATCTACATTCCTTGAGAAAAACGGCACCTTTACCAATGCCGAGCGTCGCATTAATCGTGTTCGCAAGGTTATGCCTGCTTTAGCAGGGAAAGAAGACTGGGAAGTAACAGTAGCACTGTCTAACGCGTTAGGTTATGAAATGAATTATAGTCATCCATCTGAAATCATGGATGAAATTGCGAGCCTCACACCGAGCTTTACTGGCGTAAATTATGAGCGTTTAGAAGAGCTCGGAAGTATTCAATGGCCGTGTAATGATCAGCACCCTGATGGGATGCCGATCATGCATGTAGAAGACTTTCCTATTGGTAAAGGTAACTTGGCCATTACGGAATATGTCGCAACCGATGAGCGCGCGACGCGACGCTTCCCGTTGTTGTTGACGACGGGCCGTATTCTTTCGCAATATAATGTTGGCGCACAAACACGTCGTACAGAAAATCAGACGTGGCACAACGAAGACGTCTTGGAGCTTCATCCACATGACGCAGAAGAGCGTGGCGTTAATGAAGGTGATTGGTTAGGTATTAGCAGTCGTGCAGGGCAAACAGTATTACGCGCAGTTATTAGTGAGCGTATGCAGCCCGGCGTTGTATATACAACCTTCCATCACCCTGGCAGTGGCGCTAACGTCATTACGACAGATAGTTCGGACTGGGCGACTAACTGCCCTGAATATAAGGTCACGGCAGTACAGGTTGAGAAAGTAACGCAACCGTCTGAATGGCAAAAGAACTTTGAAGACTTTAATACTAAGCAACAAGATTACCTTAAAAAGGGGCGTCGCAGCCGTACTGAAGAGGTCAGCCCGTAATGGCTGCATGCCCGCAAATGGTCGTTTATAAGGGCAGTGAGCCTAGCGCAGAATCAAAACCGGAAATTAGTCTGCAAGCCAGTATTTCTGTTAGCCGCTGGGAGCGGGGAGTTCAAAGTCTTGCTCACGACAATGTCGCTGAAGAAGTGGCGGTTGCTTTGGTCTATAACGGCATTTCACATGTCGTTATGATGACCAGCCCAAATGATTTAAAGGATTTTGCGTTAGGCTTCAGTATTACAGAAGGTATTTTGACAAGTGCTGATGAGCTATATGACATTGAGCTACAACAACACGATACGGGTGTTGAGGTGCAGATGGACATTGCTTCTGGGCGTATGATGCAGCTGAAACAGCAGCGACGAAACCTAACAGGCCGTACAGGGTGCGGCTTGTGCGGTGCTGAATCTCTAGAGCAGGCGGTACGACCTATTAAGGTGCTGAAAAGCCCAAGTAAAGTCACTGATGAAGCCATTCAAAACGCAGTGCTCAAATTAGATGAGAACCAACCACAGCAAGCGCTTACCGGTGCTTGCCATGGTGCAGCTTGGTGCAACAAACAGGGCGATATATTAATGGTTCGTGAGGATGTGGGTCGCCACAATGCGCTGGATAAGCTTATTGGTGCATTAGTGCGTGAGGGCATCGATATGAAGCAAGGGTTTGTGCTGATATCAAGCCGTGCCAGCTACGAAATGGTACAGAAAATAACCGCCGTAGGTATTAACACGCTTGTAGCCGTTTCTGCGCCGACGGGGCTTGCCCTGCGTTTGGCCAGAGAAGCCGGTTTGCAGCTCATTGGCTTTGCCCGCCCGCAACGGCATGTGGGTTACAGTCCTGAGCCAATGAATAGCCCTGAGCCAGTAGAATCAAATGATTAATGGCCCAGCAAAATTTCTCTATTTATTATTTAAGATTGGCAGTTGGAGCAAACAGAATATGAGTCACTCGCAGTTAGATCAGCTAATTATCATGGCAAACCAAATTGCTGATAATAACCACCTAGATACAGATGCTGAGTCCATTGAGTTTATCGCAACGCATATAAAAAAATTCTGGGCTCGTTCCATGAAAGAAGAGCTTATAGCATATGCTCAAGAAGGAGGCGATAAACTAAATGTATTGGCAACACAGGCAATAATGGTATTGTCTGAGCAATACACCTCACGTAGCACCTAATGCATTAGTCGGAGTTAATATGCCAAGACGTATGACTGAAACGAAAGAAGGCACTCATCAAACGATGATAAATATGTCGTTTGAAAGTCGAGTAGTTAGTTGGTTGATGCAAGACGGTTGGCAGGTTTTCTCCCCCGTATTAGATAATGGTCATCAGACTGATATTCTTATTTCAGATGGCCCTAATTATCACCGCATTCAAATTAAGACTGTTGAAGCTTCAGGTGATGATCATGTTATGCATAATAAATGGAATGGCAGCAACGTCGATGTTGTTGTTATTTTTGCGCGTAACTCAAATTGGGGTTATGTGGCTCCGGCGTTTGAAGAGGATACTCGTCCTCTTAACCACCCTGAACACCAAAAGTTTATGCAATCTAAAAATGAATTCTTGAAAGCCTTTCATAAGCTGTAGTTATAAGGTGCTTTAAACAGTTTCAAAAGAGATAGGCAACTAAGCGCTAGCCTTTGCCTACCTCTTAATTAATGCGCGCTCAAGAGCGCGCATTAATCAATACTAGCCCTCCTCAGGCTCGTACCCTAAGTTTGGTGACAACCAACGTTCAGCATGTGCCATCTCCATACCCGTACGCTTAGCGTAGCTTTCAACCTGATCTTCACCAATTTTTGCTACCCCAAAATACTGTGAGTCGGGATGGCTAAAGTACCAACCACTCACCGCTGCTGTTGGTAGCATTGCATAAGACTCAGTGATGGTAATTCCCGTACGGGCCTCTACATCCAGCAATTCCCACAATAAGCCTTTTTCTGTGTGATCCGGGCAGGCAGGGTAGCCAGGTGCTGGGCGAATACCTTGGTACTTTTCTTTTATCAGTGATTCATTATCGAGGTTTTCATTCGCACTGTAGCCCCATGTCTCTTTACGCACCAGTGCGTGAAGATACTCAGCAAAAGCTTCAGCTAAACGGTCTGCTAATGCTTTCACCATAATGCTGTTGTAATCATCATGATCCGCTTCGTACACCGCAGCCAGTTCATCAACACCAAATCCAGTAGTGACTGCAAACGCACCAAAGTAATCAGCTTTTCCGCTCTCTTTAGGTGCGATAAAATCAGTTAGGCACATGTGAGGTTTGCCGGCAATTTTCTCTGTCTGCTGGCGTAAATGATGCAGAGTCATTAACACTTCTGAACGTGTTTCATCGGTATAGAGCTCGATATCATCGTCGCCAATGCTATTGGCCGGGAACAACCCATAAACTGCACGCGCATGCAGCTTATTGTTGTTGATCAGATCATCAAGCATCAGTTGAGCGTCGGCAAATAGCTTTGTGGCTTCTTTGCCAATTATCTCATCGTTTAAAATACGCGGGTAGCGACCGGCTAGTTCCCATGAATGGAAGAAGGGGCTCCAGTCGATATAGTCACGTAAAATATTTAGGTCGAGATTTTCTAGAACGTGTACACCTAATTGCTGAGGGATTGGAGGCGTATAATTTTCCCAAGCAATCTTTAGTTTATTAGCGCGAGCCGCTTCTAAACCGATCCGGCGTTTCTCATTTTGACGAGCGGCATGGCGTTCACGTACTGCTTGATAATCTTCCTTTATCTCATTGATATAGCTTTGTTTTCTTTCTTTTGAGAGCAATGCAGAAGCCACGCCAACAGCGCGTGATGCATTGGTGACATGTACTACTTGGTCACGTTTATAAGCTGGCTCAATTTTAACCGAGGTATGTGCTTTTGATGTAGTAGCGCCGCCAATCATCAAGGGGATACTAAAGCCTTGTCGCTCCATCTCTTTGGCAACATGCACCATCTCATCGAGAGAGGGTGTGATCAAACCTGAAAGACCAATTAAGTCTGCATTGGATTCGCGTGCAGTAGTAAGAATCTTTTCTGCAGATACCATAACGCCGAGATCAATTATCTCAAAGTTATTACACTGAAGAACAACCCCAACAATATTTTTACCGATGTCATGCACATCGCCTTTAACGGTTGCCATGACTACTTTACCGGCAGAGCTCGATTCGTTGTCGGCTTTACTGGCTTCGATAAATGGCATTAGGTACGCCACTGCTTTTTTCATTACGCGAGCAGACTTAACGACCTGAGGCAGAAACATTTTCCCTGATCCAAATAGGTCGCCGACAATGCCCATACCATCCATTAGTGGGCCTTCGATCACTTGAATTGGGCGCTCATAATTCTGGCGACATTCTTCAACATCGTCATCGATAAAGTCGGTGATTCCTTTGACCAGTGCATGCGATAAACGTTTATTTACTTCCCAAGAGCGCCACTCTTGAGTTTCAGGTGCTTTTTCTTCCGAACCATCACCGCGGTATTTATCAGCAACTGCCAGCAGACGCTCAGTCGAGTCTTCACGACGATTCTGAATAACGTCCTCTACTAACTCTTTGAGCTCTTCTGGTAGGTCATCATAAATTGCAAGCTGACCTGCGTTAACAATACCCATATCCATTCCTTGTTGAATGGCATGGTAAAGAAACACACAGTGAATGGCTTCGCGTACTGGGTTGTTACCGCGAAACGAAAAAGAAACGTTAGATACACCACCCGATATTTTTGCGTAAGGTAGGTTCTCTTTGATCCAACCAGTGGCTTCAATAAAATCAAGGGCGTAGTTGTTGTGTTCTTCTATACCGGTAGCGACCGCAAAAATATTAGGATCAAAGATGATATCTTCAGGTGGAAAACCGACTTCATCGACTAATATGCGATAAGACTCCGCACAGATTTCGATTTTCCGCTCGCGAGTATCTGCCTGTCCCACTTCATCGAACGCCATAACGATAACGGCAGCACCGTAGCGTCGTACTAGCTTAGCTTGGTGCTTAAACTTCTCGACACCTTCTTTCATCGAGATAGAGTTTACAATCCCTTTGCCTTGAATACATTTAAGGCCTGTTTCGATTACTTCCCATTTGGAAGAATCAATCATGATAGGAACACGAGAAATATCAGGCTCAGAGGCAATTAGTTTTAAGAAACGTTCCATCGCCGCTTCTGAATCAAGCATGCCTTCGTCCATGTTGATATCGATGATTTGAGCACCGTTTTCAACTTGTTGACGTGCAACAGCTAGCGCCGTTTCATAATCGCCTTCTTTAATGAGGCGTTTGAAGACGGCTGACCCGGTAACGTTAGTTCGCTCCCCAACGTTAACAAACAAGGTATCAGCGCCCACATGCATAGGCTCTAAACCCGCTAAACGCATTTCGACCGGCAAGTCGGGAATTTGGCGAGGAGGGTGCTTCTCTATAGAGTCACGAATCACACGAATATGTTCTGGTGTAGTACCACAGCAACCACCCACAATATTCACAAAACCTGAACTAGCCCACTCACCAATCTCATCGGCCATCTCCTCTGGAGATTCATCATACTCGCCAAAAGCATTCGGTAAACCGGCGTTGGGGTGAACAGATACATGACATTGTGCGATACGGGAAAGCTCTTCAATATACTGGCGTAGTTCTTTAGGTCCAAGAGCACAGTTAAGGCCGATCGCAATCGGATTAGCATGACTAACCGAATTCCAGAAGGCTTCTGTCGTTTGGCCAGATAAGGTACGCCCTGATGCGTCTGTAATGGTTCCTGAGATCATTACAGGCAAGCGTATATTATGATCATCAAAGTACTGTTCAACGGCATAGATAGCGGCTTTAGCGTTAAGCGTATCAAATACTGTTTCGATCAAGATGATGTCTGAGCCACCTTCGATCAAGCCATCAATAGATTCAGTGTAGGCTTCAACAAGCTCATCAAAAGATACATTACGATACCCAGGGTCGTTTACATCCGGTGATATGGAGCATGTGCGGTTTGTAGGGCCTAGCACACCAGCAACATAGCGAGGCCGGTCTGGTGTTTCTCGTTCAATCTCATCACATGCTGCGCGAGCAAGTCTTGCAGCTTCTACGTTAATCTCACGGCTGAGAGATTCCATGTTGTAATCAGCCATGGCAATCTGTGTTGCGTTAAAGGTATTGGTTTCAACAATGTCTGCACCGGCATCAAGGTAATCACGATGAATGTCTTTAATGATCTTTGGTTGAGTTAATACCAATAAGTCATTGTTGCCTTTAACATCGGAGGCCCAGTCTGCAAAGCGTTCACCACGATAGTCAGCTTCTTCCAGTTGGTAGCCCTGGATCATCGTACCCATACCTCCATCAAGAATCATGATGCGTTGTTTGAGTGCTGCTTCGAGTTGTTGTGTGATCGTCTGAGCCATCGAATCTAATCCAATACCAATAATAAAAGTGCATATGATAAAGCAAATTACGATTAGATTTACTGAGTTCAATTCAATTTAACGTGAATCACACTCATATGGGCATAATTGATAGCTAAAGATTAAGTTAGAAGGAAGTCGTATGGGGAAATTCGAGGCTAAATTGCTTTAACCTCATAAGAGACAGAGCAAGTAAATATTGTTTATTGCGTATTTAGAGTTAGCCAAGCATGATCAGCTTCTTTTTTATAAGCTTGCCAATCACCACTTAACCACCGTTGCCGACCTCTTTCAGCGTAAAAAAGATGTAGGTTCTCGCCAAAGAACTCCCATACAGTGCCGTCGGTAGAGATTAATCCTTCACCTAAGCTCAAAGCATTAGAACAGAAACCGTTATAGAGAGGGCGGTAACGTTCAGGGTCAGCTGCAAATTTATCTGCTGACGCTTGAGAGGCAAATAGCCACTCAGCATTATTCCACTTAACTACAAAGCGTTTTTTACCAATGACTTCTTTATGTTGGGTGCGTACGTCATCAGAATGGTATTCAACAGTATCGTGCCCGCCAATCGCTTTGGATCCCCAGTAACTTTTACTAACGGGCTCTGCAGCAATACTCCCAAAACTAGCAAACATTAATGCTAGAGCCATTAAATATTTTATCATCCTGTTTATCCTTAATTGGTTCTTTGACTCAAGCGCATAGTATGTAACGTGAGTGGCTTTTTGGCCCTTATTTCACTTTAAAGCCAGTTAAGACATTGGCCTATTAGCGAAATAAGGTAATGTGTCACTCTTAATAATGTTTTCTAAGGAAGTCTTCGTTAGTGAAGACAAAATCATTTTGTGTGGCTATAGAGTGGCAGCCGCTACAAAAAGCATTCGTTTCTTCTAATTTTCCATTATAACCTGCAACCCAGCCCCAGTTTTTAGCATCAGGCGTCGCGCCATCTTGTAGTTTAACCATAATTGTTAAATCTGTCGGTTTTTGTGCTTTAAAGGCGGCAAGGTTATCAAATTGCTCTTTTACAATAACGGTACCTGCTGGGTAGTTATAAGGTGCGCTACCTAGAATAACGGCTTTACCAATATCATTAACATAGACATCTCGGTAGCCATCTCGCCCCTTATGGACGCCGCTGACAAAACCAGTAGGGTCTCCGGTTCCGGTTCTGTTTTCTGTAATTTTTGTCCAGTTTTTGAAATTTGCCCACCGACTGTCGGTGTTACCTGAATAATCTGGTGCGGAAGCGCAAGCAACAATTAAGGTGCTGATGGATAGAACTAACCCTGCTTTGAGGTAGGTACTGGGTTTCATATTATTATTCCCCTGTTGTTTTGTCTGTCTAAATCCGTGCTCTGTATAAGTATAGAGCCTCAAAAATAATTATTAAGGTGAATATTAATACTCTTTTATGAAATGAAACTGAAAACCAGTGAAAAACAGGTTTGGCTTTCGGGTGAATTAGTAGGGTTTGCGAGGTTTTATATTTTTTTTATGCTTGTATAATCGCAGCTCAATTTATGGACGAAATATAAGGAAGTATATGAAAAAGGGGTTAATGTCACTCGCAGCAATCGTTGTATTGAGTGGGTCTGTTACAGGGTGTATCAATGGAAATCTAAACACGGCATCTCTTGGCGCAGGAATGGATGCTTTTAAAGCGGTTACTCTCTCTGAAAGTGATGCGAAAGCACTTGCAGCTCGGGCGACTCAGCAAATGGACCAAACTAATAAAGTGTTGTCCGCTTCTAGTAAGCACAGTAAACGACTTACACGTTTAGTTAAGAAATTCCGTAATGAAGATGGTCTAGCACTTAATTTTAAAGTGTACGGAAGTAATGAAATGAATGCGTTTGCCATGGCTAACGGAACAGTACGAGTTTATCAGGGGTTAATGAATAAGCTGACTGATGATGAGCTGCGTTTTGTTATTGGTCATGAAATTGGCCATGTTAAATTAGGACATTCGCTTAAAGCAATGCGCACAGCATATGCAACTTCTGCATTGCGTAAAGGCGCTGCAAGTCAGGGCGGAGACGTAGCAAGACTTTCGGGTTCTCAGCTTGGAGCACTAGGTGAAAAGCTAGTCAATGCTCAGTTTTCACAATCGCAAGAAACTGATTCAGATACTTACGCGGTTAAGTTTATGAAAAAGTATGGATTTAATCCGCGCGCAGGTTTGAGTGTAATGGAAAAATTCCAGAAGATGGATGGTGGGAAAAGCAGCATGCTCTCTAGCCACCCGGCATCTGGTGCACGTGAAAAACATATTGCGCGTCTTTTGTAATTCATCATACTTAATATGACTCAAAGCGACTTTGAGTCATATCTTCGCTAAACAAAATTTAATAAGCCCTATGATAAATTTAGGGCTTATTTTCTGACTGAACATGACTCTCTAGTGAGTACTTCTTAACGCTACTTTTATGTTATGCGCATTTTCCTGTTCTGTGTGCGACATTAACAGGCAGGGGGAGCCGTTTTGATAATCAAAACTTGCGTATTCGTTGGTCACTAAAATGTGACTGAAGCTAACCGTTTTTGCATCACGCCGGTGCATGCAAACTGATTGATGCCCTTTTGTGGGGTGATGTCCTTGGTGGTATTCAATGTGTTGTTGTGCAGTATTCATTGAAGTTGATGATGTGTACCTATTAATACGTGTAGCTGAAACTTTCTCAAACTCAACAGAAGAGGAGGTTAGCGGGCTACTAACGTTTAACGTTAAAAGTTTTTTACCGTCCCATTGATAGCGTTTAATGTCGGCCCCATCAAATGACCGTTCAAAAGCAAGAATTGTAAAGGGGGCGTAGCAATTAAGATTGAGACATTCTATTTCTGTAGTGAATGCACTAATGGTATTTAAGTAGGAGAGTGATTTCAATAGATGCCCACGACTGCTCAAAGGCCCTCTTGGTATATCACCTTGGTAAAAGTTTAATAAACAAAGGCTAAAACCCCACTCATTTACGGAAATCCAGCTACCGTCCCCATCGGGGTCTAGCGGCATTAGCGCGGTAACATTGTTTGTCTCATAATGACTTGGAGGGAGTGCCTTGCTACGGCTTCGTTGTTCATCACGGTTAAAAAAAAGATGATAACCATTCTGATTGATTAGCCAGCTAACGGTGCACACTAAGACTGGGCCTGCTCACGGTTGTAGGTTGCCGTAGCGGGTGCAACACCATAATGGTTACCTATGCTGTACCCCTGTACTTTTGCAATCGTCACCATTAAAGCTAAATGATGAATAGTATGGTTGGATGCAAAAAATAGTTCTCTTCCAAATGAGGTTTCTAGTAACGAACTGTGTTGTTCAGAGATAGCTATTTCTGTCTTAATTTTAACATGTCGGTTTATTGTTTCGGGGCTTAAGGCAACAAGCCATGCTCTTATATCATTCAGTGTACATAAGGCACTATGTCGATTTGTTTCTACCAAGCTACCTCGTAGACGGATGTCATAATCTACAACATCATCTTCCATGTTTCTGATAAGCGCATGATAAATATCTAGGATGTGTCTAAGATGCTGACCAATACTACTTTCAAATAAATTCGATGAGTTATCTTGATAAACGCTATCATTAATACTCTCAATAAAGTCATTAAGCTGATCAAATATTTCTATACTGCTATCAATTACTTTCTGCATGAAATTCTACCGTTAAACGAGTCTTTATAAATTAAGAGGGCGTTAAGTTTTGGATGTTCTTAATGATGCATTAGCTACAGCACTGGTGCTAATGCTGGACTCCTTAGGGGCTGTATAAACCATATAGATCAATGCGATAGGGGTTAAAACTAAATACAAGGTTGCTAATGAGGACTGAATGTCTGAGAAGTAAGAAGCAAGCAGTGCTGCAACCGAATAAAATATAACAATGCCTGTTTGAGATAGGTAGCTCTTCGCTAGCAAGTAGTTTAAAGGGCGTTGCTCTC
This sequence comes from Neptunomonas sp., assembly GCF_016744175.1. Taxonomy (GTDB): domain Bacteria; phylum Pseudomonadota; class Gammaproteobacteria; order Pseudomonadales; family Balneatricaceae; genus Neptunomonas. The sequence continues at coordinate 22,222 of NZ_JADGEV010000004.1, forward strand.
TTGCATGGTCAAAAAAACGTTTGTTAAAGCTTAACCGGAAGAATGTCGTTAAAAATGCGATTAATAAGATGGCAGGGTAGATCATGTGATTTGGTAATGACGGGTCTAATAAGCTGCGCAGCCACCAAGATAAAGCATAAAAAATAACGGCAAATGTATACACTTTGTTACGGTCAAGGCTATCAATTTTGTTTTTTAATACATAGAAAATAACGGACAACAAAACGGTAAGTGTAACAATAATAACGCCTAATTCTTTAACGTTTTCCTGAGAAATCAAAAATAGAGAGACTACCCAAAAATAACTTTCAAGGAAAAGAAATACGCCGTCAAGGTAAAACACAACGGAGGAGTTGTGAGAGTCCTTGAAGCGAAAGAGGGATGTTTTTTTTGATTCTGTCGTGCCTATTTTTACAGGCAGAACTTGGCTAATGGTAAAGAAAGTGCTCATTCGGCTTGGCTGAAAAAACCAGATAAGGCCTGCTAACGATATAATAGAACTGACTAGCCATAACGAATGCTTTAGATTGTCTTCTAGCATAAAGGCGCCGACTAAAATCCCTAGTTTCAAGACAACAACCACTAAAATTTGGAAGTTACCAAATTGCTTTCCTGTATCGTTTGTGGGTGAGGTCTGGTTGTTACGTTTGTTTGAATCCGATGTCATGGTACTGAACAGCATTCTTTGTGTTGTCCAGTAGAAGCAGTTATATACACCATTAAATAATGCAGCAATGGCCCACGAAATAGGCGAGTCACTAAAGAGTAAAACGCCTACAAGAAAGACTTCGCTAATAAAAGATAAAGCAACAATCCAGCGCCACTGAGACTGATTAAATAGAGCTTCCCATATTTTCAGTGAAACAATAAACCCGAATCCGGTGAGAGCAATAAACAACGCAATTCCTTCAATTGATACACCTTGCTTCAGTAGCAGCACGGGAATAAAGAAGGGCAGTAATCCAATCAGAAATGAGTGGACGCCTGCAAACTGAAAAAAGCTCGAAGATACGGTTTTCATTAGAAAATATCTGCGTTGCTGATTTCTATTTGATCGAGCTTACTAAAGTATGGGCTTAAATCTTCTTTTTTACCGTAGCGTGGATAATCATGCATTTTCAAATAAGGACGTGAGTTTACTTCTAAAAAAATACATTTTTGATCTTGATAAGAATGATTGATCCCTTTTTCGAAAATAACATCGATGCCCAGTATGTTGGCATCGAACATATTTAATACATCTAAAAAAAGCTGTTTGTTGTCTTCTGGAATAGTCTCTTTATCAATAGTTCGGACGGTGCCGCCTGGCGCTAATGATATTCGGTAAAAAAGGACAACATCTTTGCCTTCTTCTGGAATGCTTTCTAGCGTGTATTTACTTTTCTTTATATAGTTAATGGTTTGCTCATTCTTTTCAATGGGATAGATGCAAGGGTGCAGCTCCATTGCTTTTCGAATAGCATTTTCTTCATCAATAAGTTCGCTAACTGTGTGTATGCCGTCACCAGTAATTGTTGGCGGGTAACGCTCAATTACTGACATGAGTTCCCCTTTAATGGCTACTACACGGTAGTTATGCCCCTTTAAGTACTGCTCCACTACCGTTGTAGGCCACCAAATTTTTGCTAGAAAAATAGCCTTCCATAGTTCTTTGAAATTGTTGATAGGAAAGTAGCTGCCGCGAGAATAACCACTAACATTGGGCTTGATGACTAAAGGAAAGCCATGTTCTTTGGCAAAACGATGTGCTGCCATTGGGTTTAAGAATATTTGTCCTTTGGCATGAGGAACATTACCTTGACTAAACACAGCACGAGCTTGTTCTTTAGAGCGGCAGCTTTTTCTTACTTCTAAATTGTTATAGCTGCTGCAGCCGTTCATATAGCGCTGACTTATCCAGCTATAAATTATCTTTTTTATATTTTGCATTTGGTGTGCTCGTCTTAATCAATTCACTTGGTGCGTTGTATGAAACCTAATTTTTTAAAGAATAAAAAAGGCTCATTTTGTTCTGCCGGTATAGTTCTTGTTACTTTTGCCAGCAACCAAGTACATTGAGTAGCTAGGCTTAGTTTCTTCTTTAGCGATGTGTTTTTAGTAAGCAACACAAGTGGCATAGGAACAAACAGGTTTATTTCGATAACTTTAAAATCACCTTCAATCAGTTTTGTCAGCGAATCAGCTCGAACGCCAAAGCGTGAAATTCTAAAGTCACCAATTGTTCTCAGGTTCTCCCAGAGAGCATTGCTACTTTCTTTGCTAAGGAGCTTGGTTACATCTTGATACTCAGTTTGCTTATTATAAATGCCGTTTATTGGGAAGTTATCACTGCTGTGGTTTATTACCTGTGTAACTGACAGCATTGCATAACGGTCAGATGCTATATCTGAGGGTATAATGAAAACCTCAAATTCAATTTTTCCTTTAGCGGCTTCCTGAATGAGATAATGAGACTGCCCCGTTGCTCTTTGGCAACGAATATCATCTAGTTCGTTACGGTTATCTGCTCTTAGAATTCCCTTAGAGTTTTGCCCCCATTCAGGTTTAACAAATACGGGGTAGGATTCTGGCTGTTTATCGCCAGAATCCAGCCATTGGTCTAAGCGCCATTCTATGGGTATCAGATCATTAATATCCTGCTTGGAATATATGCCTTTGCCTTTATTAAAATAACTAGCGTTTAACTGGAAGTAATGCCAGGGCATTACTCTCAAACGAAGGCACGAGACTATATAAGAAGTCACCAATAGAATTCTAATCATCATAATTATCTAAGACTTACAGAGTGATGTTGCGGTTAGTATTGCTAGTACGCCAATGCGCAAAGTTTACAACGGCCATGGCCAATCCTAAAATAAGGATAGAAACAGCAGCATAGAACAGTGATCCATGGTCACTAACGCCATTATGCAACACTTCTATCCCCAGTGGTGTTGCTAAGTGAAAAAAAGCTGCTCCGCTCATAATCCCAGCGGCAAGCACTCCTCCTATACTGTGAATCAATGCTCTTTCTGGCGCTTTGCCTATGGCGTTTAACTTTTTGAGGATAAAGAACACAATAGGAAGTAATAAAAAAATTGAAACTATTAGTTCAGCACTACCAACAGCATAAGCGCCGTATTCTGCAAACCAAAGTCCTAATCCATTTGATAGGGTATTACTCATCCACGCACCGATAGTTGAAAATATGTGCTGAGTGTCTGGATGGCCGGAAAACTTATATGGCAAAGAGCTCAAAAATACTTTGCATGTCCAAGCAACAACTACCCAGCTAAAAATTGTAATAATTCGAGATTTCATACCGTATCCTTAATGTTATTATTGGCTGTATTAATGAAGTTACTTAATGACTTTTGGCCAGTTTTTGTCAGCAGAACTAATAAAGCCTTCTTTGTCTTTTACCCATTTTGACTGTACTTCGGCATCGTAATTAAGATATAGCTTGCCTTTATGAACAGTCCACTGCAGCGGATCACCCTTTGCAGTATCGTTATTGGCTACAGCCCATGCGCAGTAACCACCATACTGAGGCGCATACTTTTCAGGGTTACCTTTGAATGCCGCTAGATTATCGGCATTTTTAAAACGCCATTGAGCGCCTTTGTATTCTGTTGTGAAACGCTTGCTACCCTCGACTGCTTTATTTTCAGTGAAGTAAGCAACGGTGTCATAACCTGCAACAGCAAGGTCGCTGAAGTAAGACGTGTAGATAGGGGACTTTGCACTTGCATGTAAAGACATAACCATCAACATTGCTGCGATAATTGAACCCCATGCTTTTTTATATGAAAGTAGGTTGGTCATTTGTGTGCCCTCGAAGTCTATAAGCTTGTCATGTAAGTTTTCTTTACAACCAATCGCCTATCTTGGCTGTAAAAAGTAAGCCAACTATATATTTTGAATCTGAAATCAACCTGAAAAAAATAGCTATTTTAATCCATTTGGTAAGCTTAGGCCTATGAATAGTTTGTTGTTTTAGTGAATAACAATACTCATATTATAGGTGTTGTTGGTTGCGTCAAAGGAAGCCGCTAAAAGAAGAGGGGAGTTGATGGTTTGTTGTTTGTGATGGCCAAAACTCTATATATGCTATTTTGTAGACCTTTAAACGATAAAAAAAGACATTATATGGAGGTATTGTCGACAATCCTGTTTTTTGTTGATTATCAAACCCCATGAAAAAGTAGATTTTTTACGTAAAATAGCCATATTCGCCTTATGTCGTAGTTAAATCCGTGTTTTTTTTAGTTAAAGTAGATGGATCTTGTAGGCCGACTGTCAACAATAACTATAACGGCTCACATTGACGTAGTCCTGAAAATTAACTTATAAGCACAAAGGGCCCGCGCTATGTCCTACCAAGCAGAATATGATAAATCGATAGAAACTCCAGAACAGTTTTGGGGAGAAAAAGCAGAAGGGATTGAGTGGTATAAAAAGCCTCAGCAGATCCTGAGTAAAGACGACAACGGTATTGATCGCTGGTTTGCTGATGGAGAGATGAACACCGCATACCTTGCGCTGGACTATCATGTAGATAATGGACGTGGTGATCAAAATGCCATGTTCTTTGATTCACCTGTTACTAATACTAAAACTCGGTATACCTATAAAGAGTTGCGAGATGAAGTGGCAAAATTTGCCGGTATTTTAAAAGCACAGGGTGTAGAAAAAGGCGACCGTGTTGTCATTTATATGCCAATGATCCCAGAAGCAGTTATTGCTATGCTGGGTGTTGCTCGCCTAGGTGCCGTTCATTCTGTTGTGTTTGGTGGTTTTGCTCCTCATGAACTGGCTGTGCGTATCGACGATGCCGAGCCTAAAGTGGTTGTTACTGCATCGTGCGGAATCGAAATATCAAAAGTGTTGCCTTATAAGCCAATGCTTGATGAAGCAATTGTTAAATCCGCGCATAAGCCGAGTAGCTGTATTGTGTTTCAGCGCCCTCAAGTAAAGGCTGAAATGATTGAAGGCCGTGACATTGATTGGGCGACGGCTATGGCCTCTGCTAAGCCCGCAGACTGCGTACCTGTTAAAGGTACTGATCCTCTCTATATACTTTATACATCAGGAACAACGGGTAAGCCTAAAGGTGTCGTACGTGATAATGGTGGCCACGCGGTTGCACTGAAATACAGTATGAAGGCTATTTACAACATGGAAGCGGGTGACGTTTTCTGGGCCGCTTCAGATGTTGGTTGGGTCGTTGGGCATTCATATATTGTATATGCACCGTTATTGGCTGGATGCACTACTGTTGTCTATGAAGGTAAACCAATTAAAACACCTGATGCAGGTGCATTCTGGCGCGTATGTGAAGAGTACAAGGTTAAAGCTCTGTTTGCAGCACCAACAGCTTTTCGTGCTATCCGAAAAGAAGATCCAGACTCTGAACTGCTTAAGCCTTACGACCTTACTCACTTAAAAACCATTTTCATGGCAGGAGAGCGTCTAGATCCGCCAACGTATGTATGGACAACAGAAACAATTGGTAAACCGGTTATTGATCACTGGTGGCAAACCGAGACGGGTTGGGCTATCTGTGGAAACTTAACGGGCATTGAGATGAAAGAGCCTAAACCAGGTTCGTCTACGCTTCCGATGCCAGGCTTCAATGTGCAGGTTGTAGACTCTGAAGGCAATGAGTTACCGGCAGGGGTTCAGGGTAACATCGCTATGAAGTTGCCTTTGCCGCCAAGCTGTTTGCCAACGGTATGGGGTGATCATGAGCGCTTCCGCACAGGTTATTTAACTGAGTTCCCAGGCTATTACTCAACAGGTGATGGCGGTTATAAAGACGAAGAGGGCTATGTATTCATCATGGGTCGTACCGATGATGTAATAAACGTAGCAGGGCACCGTTTATCAACAGGTGAGATGGAAGAGATCGTTGCAAGTCACCCAGCCGTTGCTGAGTGTTGTGTAATCGGTGTTAATGATCCGCTTAAAGGCCAGCAACCCATTGGTATGGTGCTGATCAAGAACGGTATCGAGGTTGACGAGAAAGAAATTGAAGCAGAGCTGGTAGCGATGGTTCGTAAAGAGATCGGTGCTGTTGCTTGTTTCAGAAAAGCAATGGTCGTTCAGCGTCTTCCTAAAACTCGCTCTGGAAAAATTCTGCGTAAGTTGTTGCGTCAGATTGCCGATGGTTCTGAGTATTCAGTGCCTTCTACAATCGATGATCCAGCTAGCTTACCGGAAATCGAGGAAATTATGGATCGTCACGGCCTCGTGACGAGCTAATAATACCTCACCTAAGACCCTTAGTAGTTTTTTAGGCAGCCTTTTGGCTGCCTTTTTTGTGTCTTTTCTGTCCCTATTGGTTTTTATTTTTTTGGCTCTGTGTCTTATTAAATAATTGCCCTAGTCTTTATATTTTCTGATGGCTTTAGAGACGAGGGTATTAGTAAATGAGGATCGTTAAGGTTTCGCAACTACTGGACGACAGAGAGCGTAATTATCTTCTCTATAACGGTGATGTGATTATATTTGAAAAAATACCCGCCATACTGGAACTAAACGGCTATCTAGACAGGCTTGTCCAAGATGTCTTTGGAGGGTTGTCTAAATGCTCTATGTTAAATGAATGTAGCAGTAAGCAAGACAGTTCTGTCTTTGGGGTCAACATAGAGCGGTTACAAAATAGATTCCGTAAGGAACCAGCGTTTGCAGATTTGTTTAGATCAGCACTTAAGCAGACAGGTATGGATATTGAGCGTAACTATGCGGACGTACTATTTTTGCGATGTGTGGCCCCCTTGCTAAAAAAAAATATCCACCGGGGTAGAATTGCCCATCACAGGGATACGTGGGGGAGTAACATCCAGCAGCAAGTTAATTGGTGGAGTTCTCTTTATCCTACCTCTGATGAGAATACACTTGTGTTTTATCCGGAGTATTGGGATACACCTGTTGAGAACAGTACGAGCGAATGGTCGTACAGTGATTTCTGTAAAGCTCGATCCTTGGCAAAGCAAAAGGGCTTATCGCATATAAACTACCCTTATGCGCCTGAAGTCACACAGAGTGTTTTGTCTAATAAGTCTTTGAGTATCGTAACTTCTCCAGGTGATCTTGTGTGCTTCTCAAGTGCTCATTTACATGGCAGTACTGAGGCACCTCGTGGGAGTTGCAGATTTAGTATTGAGCTTCGTACTTTTGCAGAGCGTAGTACTGACTTAAATATACCGCCTAAAAATATTGATAATGCTAACGGAGAGCCTAGGTATGACTGGTTTAAGCGTCTCAGTGATAAAAAGAAATACTAATCTAGGAAAAGCAATTACAGCGTCGAGGACAGCTTGTTGACGCCTGTTATTGATCCATTCCATACCATTTCGTAATGCGTAGCTTGTTGTATCGATGTTACATGTGATGGCGTCATTAAGGCCCAGCATATGGCGCTTTGTCGCCTGACGGAGTGATACCTGATTCCCATGCTTTTGTTATGCTTGATTGCATGGCCTAAAACACGAGCTTCGCTGTAATCGGTTGGAGAATAGATGGGATTAGTAGATGAAAGAGTCAGTCCGTCTAGGATGTCTACTTCATCAAAATGGCAAATTAATCCACGAAAAACAAAACGTTCATAGTTTAGCTCTGGAACTCTGCTCCAATAGGCATGCTGATGATGTTTAACCTCAGCGATGGCGGTTTCCATACTATCGGCTAAATACAGTATTCCAAATGCTCCGTTACTAAAACGAGAGCCGTCCGGATTTACATGGGTAAACGGTGCTGTAGCGTATGAACACCCAGGAATGCCGAATGGGATTTCAGTGCGGGGGATTAACTGTAAGTCACCTACTTCATTCTTAAGACGTGGGTTAGTTAATGTTTGCAGTGCATAGAGGCTATTGAATTCATTAGCGTCGGCAACATCATCAAATAGACTAATAGGAGGAAACTTTGAGTTAATTAACCGGTAGCTTTTAATTTTTTTGCTGGGTAAAGCGGGCAGTTGTTCAATGTTTACCATTGGCTTCCTCGCATGCTATCGATTCTACGAAATGTTTCATAAACCGCAACAAAGTCGCCATTACCCATCACTTGGAGCGGTGAGCGGCCTGCAAAAAAAGGGTTATGATTAATCATGCTCATAAAGCCGTACAGGTTATCAGGGTTATCAAATATCAGTCGTAATGCTGCATGAATGTTGAGAATAAAGCTAATGCGAGTAATTTGGTCGCGGTCTAAATTTACTTCTTGCATTTGCGCTTTCTTTTTAGCGCGTGCATATGTGCTGTGGGAAACGCGCAAAATAGCTTCACCTTGCTCGCCGCTTGCCCCCCATTTTTCCATAATTGTAACCGCTGCTTTTAAGCCTGTTGCTGCCATCGCTTTATCTGGTGCAGATGATTGTAAATTAAGCATAGTAACTCCTCTGTATCTGGTGATACTTTATCATTAAATTTGTCTCTTTGGATATAGTAAGGGTGCTTTTAGTAAATCGAGTGTTCAGTGGCCATCGTGTTTATTTTGTCGTGATAGATATTTCTTTTATCCAGCGAATTTTACTTTCGCATGTCCCACTGAACTGAACTAGGTGATCTTGCTGATTACTACGAACAGATGTGGGATATAGGCGTTGAAGTATATTCAGCTTCAACGGATACCCACTTTATAGGGCTAGCAGAACGTGGGAGGCTTGTTATGCTACACATTCAGGAGAAGTGTTCCCTGCAACATGGAAAGAAGGAGAAGCAACGTTAGCATTTTCGCTTGATTTGGTCGAAAAATATAAGAAATAGATTCGACTAATCAGTTGCTTACATTGATTTCTTCATGTGAAATAGATGTAGGTTTTTGCGTTTTTTTGCTATATAAAAGTATTTAAAACGGTCATCAATGTGCTCATTGATGGCCGTTTCTATTTTAAGAATATCTTATTGACGTTAAGCGGAACAGCCTTGCTCGGGCATAGCAATAGAATTACCCGCCCCTTTAGGCCAGTCCATAATGGAGTGGCTTAATTGCAATGCTTCTATGGCTTTACGAATAGGCTCTGGCCATATTGCGCTGTGGCGGGTTTGCATATCTACGCCTACCAATAAGCATTCAACGGCAGCGAGTATTTCAGTGCTGTCTTCATTTCGTAACTCGTGCCAGATCCGTAAGCGCTTTTTGTCACTGGAGAGCAATTGGGAGTGCGCGACCACTTTTTGGCCTTGCTGCACTTCTTTTAAATAACGTAAATTGTTCTGCACTGTGAAAGCACTAAATTGATGGTGTGTCCGTCCTGCTTCATCCAGACCGGCGGCATCCAAAATTGTATCGGTTGCCAATGACAGCATGACGAGATAATAACCTTCGTTAAGGTGCCCGTTGTAATCGCAATAGCTTTCAGGAACGGGTGGATATTGGGTGGTTAACATGACGGAATCCTTCTTCTTCGGCCGATATGATTCATCAAGACTAGAGAGTTAACGACTTGATAAAGACGCATATCAAGTTTTGGATGCGTATAATGCTACGAACACGCGCCTGTTTCCAGTCCATGTTAGTAGAAGATGAAAGAATCCGAGCTTATGCCAATATCACATGATGTAACTACTTTACCCATTTTATACTCTTTTCGGCGTTGTCCTTATGCAATGAGAGCTCGTTTAGCTATCACTAACAGTAAAATTAATGTGGAACTACGTGAAGTTATATTAAAAGACAAACCAGCGGCTCTCCTTGCGCTCTCCCCAAAAGGAACTGTTCCGGTTTTACAATTGGTTGAAGGACAAGTATTAGAGGAGAGCATTGATATTATGTATTGGGCTTTACAGCATCATGATCCGGATCAGTGGTTGCCGCCATTACTCATAGAATCAATTAAGGCCCTCATTCAAGAGAATGATGACGAGTTTAAGTTTTGGTTAGACCGCTATAAATATGCAGATCGCCATCCCGAGCACTCTTCTGAATTTTATAGAACCCATTGTGAATGTTGGTTTGTTAAGTTGGAGAACCTTTTGGTGACTAATAAAGGTTTTTTACTGGCAGATCATTATACATTGGCTGACATGGCGCTGTTTCCGTTTGTTCGTCAATGTGCACATGTAGATCGGGAATGGTTCCTTCAAACTCCTTACATACATTTACAAGCCTGGCTAGATACACTTATTGGTTCCCCACTCTTTACTACCGTCATGCAAAAGCACCCTCAATGGAAGGAAATTCACGTATAAGCTTTACAAGCAATCTATGAATATCCCTGCTAGAGTTAATACATTGCTAGGACAGCAATGCTATACAGGGAAAAACTATGGATTGTGAATCGTGTAAAAGTAGACTTTTACAGCAGGGAGCCGCCGAGGCAGTTACAGTGATTGAGTTGTTAGGTGATCACTCAAACAACGCATGGTGCAAAGTATGCGAAGATATCGTCTGCATGCCTTCTGATATTCCGACGGGTATCTATGCGGATTATGTTTTGTGTGATGAAGACGGACTATGTCTGTTGCAATTAATAGATGAATAAGTTTATTAGGTTGCTGCAGCATACCTAATAATGCAGCTGTAAATGCTTTAAATCTAGCTACGTTTTCTATCATGAAACGAAGCTACACTTCTCTTATATGGCTATGGCCTGTGTTTAAGCATCTCTTTTAGTTCTTGTATTTGGTTTGATAAATCTTGGATCGTGGGCTCTCCATCGGCTATTGCTTGTTCTTTTATTTCTTGTGCGTGCTCCTCCTCCATCACATTCACAATAATACCAATGACCATGTTTAAAAAAGCAAAAGTGGTTAGAAATATAAAAGATAAATAGTAGAGCCAACTAAAAGAATATACGACCATTGTTTCGTACATGACATCTGTCCAGTCTTCAAAGGTCATTACCCGAAATAGAGTGAGCATAGAAATTGAAATATCGCCCCACAATGTCGCATTGATAGAAGCAAAAAAAGATGACCCAACAGCTGCGTAGATATAAAAAATTATAAACATCAGTAAGATAACGTAACCTAGCTGAGGTAACGCCTTTATTAGAGAGTTAAGCAACAGGCGCAGTTCCGGAATAACTGAAACCATACGTAAAACACGAAAGATACGTATTAAACGGCCAATAAGCGCTAGCTCGCTGTCTTCAACAGGCATAAGGCTAATAGTCACAATTAACGAGTCAAAGGTGTTCCAAGCATTTTTAAAGAAGTATTTTTTCTGTGGTTCGCCTATAAATCGAATAGACAATTCAATTAAAAAAAACAGAGTGATGCCGATATCTAGCCACCCGATTACCAATAGAACATTCTCGGGAATGTCATAAGTTTTTGCACCGATGACAAGAGCAGAGAATAAAATGACAGCAACGACAAAAAATTCAAAAAAACGATTATGTCGCAGTTTGTAAAAATTGGACTGAAGGTTTTCTGTGTTCATGATTAAGAGATTTAAAATAGTAATATGAGTAAAGGGGGGTACTGTAAAGTGAAAAAATCTATGCTACACATCCTATAAACAGAGAGGGACCTCTCTGTTTGTATCTTTGGAAACTAGTGGTTCCACAGTTTTTTTAGTAGGTCTGTTGTGCGGGCAGCAGGGTTTTCGCGAATAAGTTTTTCTTCAGTCGCCAGTTTCAAAAATAATCCATCTAATGCTGCATTGGTTACATGATTAGTTAAGTCACCATCAACCTTCTTTCCAATTAATGGTAACTCTGCCGCTTGAGTAGCTAGGTTGTTGTAGTATTTAGTGGCGCCCACTTCACCTAAAGCACTGTCAATTTCGGGTTTAAATAAAGCAGCTATTTGAGGGCCCGCCTTTTGGCGAAAGTACTGAGTAGCCGCGTCATCAGAGCCTTCGTAAATCTTACGAGCGTCTTCAAAGCTCATATTACGAATGTTATCAACTAAAATAGCTGTTGCTTGAGGAGCGGCGCGCTCAGCAGCACGGTTGATGGATTGCTCAAATTGATCTACTTGTTTGCTCATGCCGAACTTTCGTAATGGCCCTGCTAGCTGGTCTAGCCCAGCAGGCATAGGTACACGTATTTGTGGATCATTAAGGAATCCACCATCAGCTGAAATAAGTTTAATAGCACGCTCACTACCTACGACTAACGCTTCTCTTAAGCCGTTAATCAGTGTGTCTGATGAAAGTGATGAGCCACTAACTGCTGAATTGCTTGTCGAGGGTTGCTTAATGAGTTCTGCACCAGATTTTTTGGCACTTTCAACTAAATCGTTCCAGCCCGCATAGCTGTTTGTAGCGATGGCAGCACTAAGCAATAGAGTGGTTATTGTTAATTTACGCATGATGAAAGCCTCCATCCTTGTCTAAAGATAGCGCTAGTGTAACGGATTATTAGGATGCAGTTGTCACATATTTATAAGAAACTTGTTTGACGGGAGGGTATATAAATCTAAAGTTTAAACTGAATGAAAATAGTTAGAAATGTCATTGAGCGGCTATGTGTACTACTTAAGTTATCTATCTGATACACTCTTCGATCGAAAATTTTTCGCGTTTTTGAGAATGAAAATGATGCATCAGCTGCAGTATTTTGGGTGTTGTCTGTTACTGGGTTTTACCTTGGCTATTTCACCTGTATACGCTGAAAATCAAGTTATCACCCTAGGAACAGGTGGAGTAACAGGCCTATATTATCCTACCGGTGGCGCTCTTTGTCGGTTAATCAATCAAACTCGTCAAGAGCATGGTATCCGCTGTGCGGTGCGTAGTACGTTAGGCTCTGTTACTAATCTGGACCAGGTTGCTAATTACGAACTCGATATGGGCATTGCAGAAGCAGGTCAGCTCTATAGTTTTGTGAATAAAGCAGAACAAAAAACAGCAAAAAGCCGTGATAGAAAATCTTTGGTACCTTTGCGCATACTGACTAGTTTATATCCTGAGTACATATCGATTCTGGTAAGGTCTGATGCAGGAATTCAGCACTTTGGAGACCTGAAGAATAAAAGAATAAATATTGGAAAACTGGGAACCAGTCAGCGTTATACTATCGAACTGCTAATGAAAGCTCATGGTTTACGCGTTAGTGATTTTAAAGAGGTGACTGAGTTAGAGCCTTCCGAGCAGGCTACTGCGCTTTGTGATAATCGCATTGATGCAACACTCTATGTGGTAGGTCATCCAAGTGGAACAATAAAAGAAGCGTTAAGAGATTGTCGTAGCCAACTCATCGGATTGTCAAAGCAAGATAGAAACACACTGATTCATCATAACCCTCACTACCGGGAGATGAGCGTTGCAGGTGATGTGTATTCTCAAGATGCCCCTGCGGTATTAACCGTTGGTGTAAATGCTACCTTGTTTAGCCGGGCGGACTTACCTGATGATGTAGCCTATGCGGTAGTCAAATCACTGTTTGAGCAATTTGATAGCTTTAAAAAGCTCCATCCTGCATTTCGTTTTCTTAACCCCGAACAGATGATGGGCTCATCTCATTTGCCGTTGCCATTGCATCCGGGTGCGGCTAAATATTTTCAGGAAGTTCTGCAACGGGAGCCTAAGTAATAACAGAGGTTTTTTGTTCAAGTACTATCGGAAGCTCCAAACGAAAATGTGCCCCATGGGTGTTAGCTAAACAGTAAATATGACCTTGTAGTAACTGACTTACTATATTAAATGCGATATGCATGCCTAAGCCACTACAGCCTTCATTTCGTTTTGTAGTCATGAAAGGCTCAAAAACTTTATGTTTCCAGTCTTGCGGTATACCAATACCATTATCACAATAATCAATTATGATGCGGTCAGCTTCTTGGCTAACATCAATAGTGATAATCCCTCCGAGACTATCTTCAAACCCATGAATTAAAGAGTTAAGAATCATGTTGGTAAACACCTGATAATAACAACCCGGATAGCTATCAATCATGAGATGTTTAGGGCCAGTAATAATAATTTCGGGCTTACACTGTTTAAGGCGTGGGTTGAGTGATAATAGAATTTCATCAAGGTACTGGATCAAATCAAAGTGACGACATTGTTCACTTGATTGATCTACAGACACTAGCTTAAATGCATTGATTAACTGAGCCGCGCGTTCTAAGTTTTGGCAAATTAAACGGCTGCTTTCGACTGCTGTATTGGCTAATGGGTCATTTGGCGTATGTTGTTGGTATAGATTAGCTTGGTCGGCCAGAAATGATGCCGCAGTAAATCCAATGCCGATCGGTGTGTTTATTTCATGTGCAACCCCAGCAACTAAACCGCCCAATGCTGCCAGCTTTTCAGATTCAACCAATTGTTGCTGAGTGGAGCGTAAAGTGGCCAATGTGTCGTGTAGTTCTTGGTTACGTTCTTCCAGTTCTTTGGTACGGTCAATGACGCGTTGCTCAAGCTCTGTATTAAGTTTTGCCAGAGAGCGCTCTGCATCTTCACGCTTGCTCATATCATGTAGCATAGATCGGCGCATAGTGTTCATCGCATCAACCACCTGACTTAGTTCATCATCTTGATGCTTGCTGTTTCGTTTCAGTTCAAGCGGCGTATCCAAATGATCTAATTTAAGACGGCGTGCATAAGCTGCCATACTGCCTAAGTGTTGAGTAATAAGCCGGTGAAAGAGAGTCAGTATAAAAATGGAGACCAGAAAAGTCTTAATGCCCTGAGAGGCAAGTATAACCAGCACTTTATCAGCTAAGCGTTGATAAACCTCATCTAAACTTAGAATCAACGTAAGTTCACCAACCGAGATAGTGCCTCTGCCTGAATCATGATGCTCTAGAGCATAGTGGCGTTCGACAATAGCACCAGATGTCGGCTTATTACCTGCAACATAAAAATCATTAAAGGATGAATTGATCTCCAAATATCGGACATCAGGTAATTGCAACAAACCATCAAGTTGTACTTGGATTTGTGCTGGGCTAATTTCCCATAAGCTATTCGCAAGACTGTTTCGAGAACTGACTTCAATCTGCAATAAGCGCTCATCAATAGCCGATAGCTCATAACGATAATCAAGCCACAGTTGTGTGCCAGTAGCGATTAGCGTGATGATCGAGCTGTAAAGCAAAATAGCCGTAAGTAAGCGTATTCCTAGCGGTTTCTGATGGCGAAGTTGGCGCAAGCGTTGCAGCAGTCGCATAGTACTCAATCTTTAAAGACGAATGATCTGCTTATCATAACCGCACAAGCGCAAGACGAAACCCCTTCATTGAATTTGTGTTAGTAAAACATGAGAGAGATGTATTCAATGACGAATAACAACATGAGTTGGATAGGTCTGATTTTGTTTGATAATAGATTGCATAGCTAGTGTAATTATCGCTTCTTGATACAAATCAAATACTACATGTAGTGTTTTTAATAGGATTAAGGTCAATATGTAGTTATTTGTGCGCACCTGTTGTCTATTAAAGGTGTCTTTTATATCAGAGGAACAATGCATGGCCGTCACGTTAGAGAGCTCAGAACCTTCAGCAGTAGATATTGCCCTACAAGATACCTCCCTTGACATCTGGGATACAAAATATTGCTTGAAGTCGAAACAGGGAGTTATGCTTGATAACACCATTGATGATTCATTTATCCGTGTTGCTAAAGCTTTGGCAGCCGTAGAGAGTGATGAGAAAAATCAATCATATTGGTATAAGCAATTTCTATGGGCATTACGCCATGGTGCTGTTCCTGCAGGGCGTGTGATTTCCAATGCCGGCGCACAACAACACAAGCCTGCTACTTCTACAATTAACTGCACGGTTTCTGGCACTATCTACGATTCAATGGATGATATTTTAGGGAAGAACCATGAAGCAGGACTTACGCTAAAAGCAGGTTGCGGGATAGGGTATGAATTTTCTACATTAAGGCCTAAAGACGCGTTCGTGTCTGGTGCGGGGGCTTATACCTCTGGGCCGTTATCTTTTATGGATATCTTTGATCGCATGTGTTTTACCGTATCCTCAGCGGGTGGCCGTCGTGGAGCACAGATGGCAACGTTTGATGTGGGTCATCCGGATGTACTCGAGTTTATAAAAGCTAAACGTGAAGATGCGCGTTTAAGACAGTTTAATCTTTCACTACTTATTACTGATCAGTTTATGAATGCTGTCAATGAGGATAATGATTGGCCACTGGCATTTCCAATGACAGAAAAAGAGCAGCAAAGAGACTGCATCAACCTTAATGATTCTCAGCAAGTACTGTGGCGTGAATGGCCGGTTCAACAAGGCTATATTACTAATAACGAAGGACTGGTTGCTTGTAAAATTAGTAAAAGAGTGCGAGCTACTCATTTATGGAACGCCATTATGAGTTCCACGTACGACTTTGCTGAGCCCGGTTTTATCTTGATCGATAAAGTAAATGAGCAGAACAATAATTGGTTCTGTGAAAATATCCGCGCAACGAACCCATGTGGTGAACAGCCACTACCGCCATATGGCAGTTGTTTGCTAGGTTCTATTAATCTTACAAAATTCGTAATAGATCCGTTTACCAGCCAAGCTCGATTTGATTGGGAAAATTTCACACACACCGTGACTATATTTACTCGTATGTTGGATAACGTTGTAGAAATTAACGGTTTACCGTTAGAGGAACAGCGTCATGAAATTAATCATAAGCGCCGTCATGGTATGGGTTACCTTGGACTGGGTTCTACTATCACTATGCTTAAAATGCAGTATGGGGATGCCGCATCAGTCTCCTTTACTGAACAAGTAACTAAAGAGTTAGCCATTACAGGTTGGCGTGCAGGGGTTGAATTAGCGAAAGAGAAGGGTCCCGCGCCTATCATGGATGAGCAATTTGCAGTAACGGGCGAAATGTTACGCAAACGTCCTGAGATGCTTGATGACGGGTATAAAGTAGGGGATAGCGTTGCTGGTAAAGTGCTTCATGCCCGTTACAGCCGTTATATGCAAAAGATAGCGAGAAGTGAACCAGAGCTTGTGAAGCAACTAGCAGAGCATGGTTGCCGGTTTACGCACCATAGTTCGATTGCCCCGACAGGAACCATTGCTTTATCAATCGGTAACAACGCGAGTAATGGCATTGAGCCGAGTTTTGCACATCACTACTCACGTAATATCATTCGCCAAGGGAAAAAAACTAAAGAGAAGGTCGATGTGTTCTCTTATGAGCTTTTAGCTTATCGCCATTTGGTTAATTCAGAAGCAATGCCTTACAGTGAGAATAAAGACAAGCAGCTCCCAGACTACTTCATCTGTGCTGATGATATTCACCCAAAACAACATGTCGATATACAAGCCGCAGCCCAAAAATGGATTGATTCCTCCATATCAAAAACAGCCAATGTACCCACTGAATATCCTTACGAAGAATTTAAGGATATATACCTTTATGCGTATGAGCAGGGGCTAAAGGGTTGCACTACCTTTCGTTTCAACCCTGAAGCCTTCCAAGGTGTCTTGGTGAAAGAGCAAGACCTTGAGAAAACCTTATATCAGTTTACGTTGGAAGATGGCAGCACCGTTGAGCTGAAAGGTAATGAAGAGGTCGAGTATGACGGTGAACTTCACACAGCAGCCAATCTTTTTGATGCGCTGAAAGAAGGTTACTACGGTAAGTTTTAAATGTTTTAACTAGATAAAACAATAGTTTGATGGGTTTTGTTAGCTTGCTAGATTAATGCTAAAAGCCCATTTGTAAACATGAGTTGCTTGCATAAAAAATCTCTACTAGCAAGCTACTAAGAGGATGTGAAATGTCATCAACAGAACAGAATAAAACCATCAAGATTGATCAAGCGATCATTGGCTATAAAGTAATTACTGCACAAGATGCCGCCGCAATTGAGGCTCAGAGCACTATCAAAGTAGCAGGGCCAATGATAGAGCAGCAACCTGAACCCAGCCTAGAAACGGTGCATGAAAATCTAAGCCGTCCGGATTTTCTTATGGGTTCAACCTATAAAATTAAAACGCCTATGTCTGAGCATGCACTGTATATCACCATCAACGATATACTTCTTAATCAAGACACACCGCATGAGCAGCGTCATCCATATGAGATATTCATTAACTCTAAAAATATGGATCATTTTATGTGGGTCGTTGCATTAACGCGTGTCATTTCTGCTGTTTTTCGCAAAGGCGGTGATGTCACTTTTATGGTGGAAGAGTTAAAAGCGGTGTTCGACCCTAAAGGAGGTTACTTCAAGAAAGGAGGGAAGTTTATGCCTTCATTAGTAGCAGAGATCGGCGAATCAATTGAAAACCACCTAAAAATGATCGGATTAATAAAAGATCCAACAATCGACTCGCATCAGCAAAAAATTCTAGATGAAAAACGTGCAGAGTTTGATCGAAGAAATGCCACACAAAAAGAATTAGTAAGTAGCAGTGCAGTAAATGATGATAATGGCGGTTTTCCTGCTAACGCTCAGCTGTGTAATAAATGCCATACAAAGGCCGCTATATTAATGGACGGCTGCTATACCTGTTTGAGTTGTGGAGATAGTAAGTGCTCATAGTTTGCGATATTCAAATTTCTTCTTAGCTATTCAGTAGCGTTGCGTTCTGCTGGTGGATATTATGCACTAGCAGACGTTAACTCATAAATTGAACAGGCCGCGGTATATAAATGAATACAAAAAGTTGCGAATATGGAGTAGATGATAATTCATACAAGATGGCAGGGGAGTTAACAGGCATAACACAACTGGTTGATGACTTTTACGATAATATGAGTGAATTCCCAGAATCTAAAAGGATTCGGGATATGCACCCTAGTGACTTAGGTGAGTCGCGAACAAAGCTGGCTTATTTTTTGTCAGGTTGGCTTGGCGGCCCAAGGTTATACTCGCAACATTTTGGCGGAATGAGTATTCCTGCATCGCACCAGCATTTACTTGTAGGGGAGGCTGAGAGTGAAGCATGGCTATATTGCATGCAAAAAGCTATTGATGTGCAGCCGTATGAGGAAGCCTTTAAAGTCTATTTAATCACACAGCTACGTGTACCAGCAGAACGAATCAGATCGGTATGCGCAAGAAATTTTTGAACTAATAAAGTAGGGACGTGCTGAGTCATGTAGAAAACAAGCTACCTCTCACTTTTTGATAACAGTAACAACTGATATAACTTCTTAGCAGCGGGTCCCGTTTTTGCACCTTTAGGTAAAGTAAGATGCAATGGAACTTGATAAGAACTTGAGTGCTCCACATTTAGGGTACGCATATCGGAGTTGCTGCGACCTTCAATAAAGTGCGTTGGAAAACGGCAGTAACCTAGTCCTTGTTTTGTTGCTTGCCAAGCATGATCGAAGTTATCTACTGTTATGCGTTGGTTCGATTTTAACCATCCTACATCCCTGTTACCTGAGTTTCCTAAATCTCGAATCACAACTTGTTTATTCATAGCTAGGTCAGCTAAGCAAGGTTCTGGCTTACTGGCTAATGGATGAGTATTAACTACCACTGGTAGCAAACTAGCAATGCCAAATGCTTCACAGGGGTAGTTAGTAATAGGGAGGGTAATAATCGAAATGTCAGCGATTTCGTCTGTGACCATTTGAGTTGTTTTTGATAGAGATGTTTCTACAATTTGAATAGATGTCGTGTTGTTATGTTCAAGGAATTTTGCCAGAGGTCCATATAACCACTTTCGGTCACACAAGTGATCAATAGCAATAAGGATCTCAGACTCAAAACCCTGTGATAGTTGAGTACTGATTTCTTCCAGCACTTTTGCCTGCTCAAGCATCGATTGAGCTCTTCGTAATAAAGATTTTCCGTCATCAGTCAGTACGGCTCTACGCCCTTCTACTTTTACAAGGGATATATCAAGCTGGTCCTCTAGTTTTTTTATGGCATAAATCAAGGTGGTATGGCTTTTATTCATTTGCATTGCCGCCGCTTGAATGCTCCCAGCTTTATCTATTTCAAATAAAGTTAACCATTGCTCTAATGTTGTTTTAAGTCTCATATGTCTAATTAACTCACAGTAATGCGCAATTTTATGAACTTTAATGTTCAATTTATCTGGATATTATAGAGCATAACCCCACGGACAAAGCATGTGATACACATCTGGAGGCTTGGGGTAATTAAATAATGGGAGAAAAAAATGAATGTATTATTACAAGTAGATTTTGATTACGCAGGCCCGTTTGGTGAGACAATGGCGGGTATGCTAGATGGCTTGGCAGAGTCTATTAACCAAGAGCCGGGCATCATTTGGAAAATTTGGACTGAAAGCGAGCAGGGCCAGTTAGGTGGCGGTATTTATCTTTTTGAAGACAATACTTCTGCCAGCTCTTATTTAGCAATGCATACCGCACGCTTAAAAGAGATGGGTGTTAGAGATATAAGAGGGCAAATTTTTGATG
The DNA here is from genome assembly GCF_016744175.1 of Neptunomonas sp. Classification (GTDB taxonomy): domain Bacteria; phylum Pseudomonadota; class Gammaproteobacteria; order Pseudomonadales; family Balneatricaceae; genus Neptunomonas. The sequence continues at coordinate 42,475 of NZ_JADGEV010000004.1, forward strand.
TGAACTCCACTTTATCAAAAATCAATAAAGGCCCTATCAGCTAAGCCCAAAAGCATAGTAGTCGAAGGGGGCCATACAGATAGAAGGCCCCAGTCTTTATTGCTAGCGATATTAGCTTCTGGTATTTGGTTTGTTAAGTTGAATTTGATTTAAAAGTAAATTACTACCTGAGCTCACCTGCACGAAATACGACCCATCCGTGTATTTTGATACTGACACGTAATACGTCAAGCATCTATCTCTAGATCCTCTTAACAATGTTGACATCAAAAAACTACGGAGCCCTTCAGCTTAAAGGAAAAACACTGCTAAGCTTTATATAGCGTTTAGTTGTAGAGGTTTATAAGTGTTGTTACCCATAGATGTAGGAGTCGAAATCGGTATATTTTGATTCTTAAAATAGTATGTTGAGTCGGAGTTAAAAATGCTAATTAAATCATCGATATTATTTACATTGTTTGCGTTGGTTAACTTAACCGCCTGTACTCAAGATGACAAACCTCAAGCTATTGCTTGGGAACTACAATCTCAGGCGACTGAAAATAGTATTGATTACAAAGAACTAAAAATATTTACCGACAACATAAAAATGATGAGCGGTGGACGCTTGGTGATTACTCCTCACCCCGCTGGCATACTGGCAAGTGGGCCTGATATTTATAATGCAGTAAAAGAAGGCAGAGTTGAAATGGGCAACGGTTGGCCTAACTGGTGGTCGGCTGTAAACCCAGCATGGGCATTAATGAATGCAGGCCCTTTTGATTTTATGAATTTAGATAGCTCTATGATGTTCTTCCTTGCCGGAGAGGGAACAGCGTTAGCCAATGAGCTCTCACTGCCTGATGGTATTCTTTGGCGGCCTGCGTGGTGGCCGGGTATGGAGTTCGGTTTACTATCTAAAACAGAGATCAAAGGTTTAAAAGACCTTAAATCCAAAAAAGTTAGAATTGGACCAGGGCTGCCAAGCGAAGTTTTGGCCGCTGCTGCCGGTGCATATACGCTCCCAACAGTGCCGGAAGAAATTCGTCCAGCATTAGAGAAAGGCGATTTAGATGCTGTGGAATGGACGACTGCTGGAGGTGCGTGGAACTTAGGACTTAATGATATTAGTAGGCATGCAATTGTGCCTGCTGTTTGGCAGCCATCCGTACTGGCCGATTTTTTAATCAATAAACAAGCTTATGATGCACTTCCTTCGGATCTTCGGGCTATTCTTGAAACCGCAATAAAATCTTATACATTAACAACTACGATGAAGGCTAAGGTAGAAGATTTTGAGGCACTAAATCTGTTCATCGAAAATGGCGTTAAGATTAACACATGGAGCCAAGAGGACTTAGAGCGTTGGAGAGTCGTTTCAAAAAGTGTGTTAGATGAATATGGGTCACGAGACCTTTTAAGTAAAAGAATTATAGATAGTAAGAGGGCATTTAAGAAAGAATATAGAGAGTATTATCAATGGTTTGGCCCTTATGATAATTGAGAAATTGTCTGTTTGCGTTAAAGTAGAAAAACGGTAACGGGTAATGATTAGCCGATTGACGGTTCGTTTATTACTGATTCTAAGCGTTATTACTATCTTAGTAATGACAGCTTTCGTTATGGTGCGGTTTGATGCTGCATCTAGCTTAATGCAAAGCAACTTGGAAGAACGGAGTCATGCGGTAGCTGAACGCGTCGCAAATTCAGTGCGGCCAACGATTTGGAATATCTATAAGAAAGCTTATGATCGCTCTTACACCGTAGAATTAGCCTCAGCTATTTTAGATTCAGAGATGTCTTCATCATTTGTGGAAGGAATCAAAGTCTTTGGGAACTTTGGCCATCTGTATATGGGACGAATTAAAATCAATGACAAGATTGTTAGCTTTGATAAAGTGTTGCATTCTCGTATTTGGATAGACAGCCCTAACCGCCTTAAATTACCGATAAAAGCGGGTGAGGTTAGTATCGGTAATGTAGAAATCAGTTTTAGCGATAAGGTATTTACCGATAATTTGTACCGTAACTTGATCGTTGAGATTACTCAGGTTGCTATTGTTAGTTTAATGTTTGTAGGTTCCCTGTATCTTTTACTGCGTTTTGCCTTGGTAACCCCAATGCAATCGTTACAGGTAGCTGAACAAGCACTCGATGCCATTAATGAAGCTGTTTTTGTGGTTGATAAATATGGCCGAGTCCTCGATGTTAACCCTGCTTACAGTAAAATCACCTATTATTCTGAAAATGAACTCATCGGTTCAACTCCTGCAATTCACTCAAGCAATGATACGTCTATCGATTTTACGATGCTGATATCCAATAGCTTTATAAGTAAAGGGAATTGGTCTGGAGAGGTTATTGGGCAGAAAAAGGATGGGACTGAGTTTCCTGGTTGGCTAAGCTTAAACCGTGTTGATAGGAAAAGTAAGACGATTAAGTATGTTGGTGTGTTAACTGATATTGCTGAGAAAAAAGCAGCAGAAGACAAGCTGCACACACTTGCCTATTTTGATTCATTAACCGATGTGCCTAACCGACATGCTTTTCTTGTGCGTTTTGATCAGCAACTTGAGTTAGCTAGGCGTGATAAACATAGAGTAGGTTTACTGTACCTAGATCTTGATAATTTTAAATGGGCTAACGATCAGTATGGGCATGCAGTAGGGGATCAACTTTTAATAAGTGTGGCAGGCCAGTTTAAGGAACGACTGCGTGAGTCTGATATGCTTTACCGTATTGGTGGCGATGAATTTACAGTAGTTATTTCTGATTATAAAAATGAGGATCAGCTTGTACGTTTAGCAATGGATTTAATTAAACAAGCAAGCAAAGAGTATTTGATTGAAGGAAAGTCCATTAATTTAGGTGCAAGTGTTGGTATCTCGACTTTTCCTAAAGATTCAGATAATGCTAAAGATCTCATTATTCAGGCGGATACTGCTATGTATCAGGCAAAAGAGGCGGGGCGTGGTCAAGTTCATTTTTTTTCATCTGAACTGGATATGCAACGTCAGGAACAGCAAAGCATCGAACAGCAACTTAAGGTCGCCATTGCTGAGAATCGTCTGCAACTTTATTACCAGCCAAAAGTAATCTGTAGTCAAAGTAAGATGACATGTAATAGTGCGGAAGCATTAGTGAGATGGATTGAAAATGATAGGGTGTTATTTGCTCCCGATCAGTTTATCGCTATTGCAGAACAAACTAACTTAATTTGCGAGCTCGGTTATTGGGTGATTCACACTGCCTGTGAGCAGTTATCTACTTGGGATAAATCAGGGTTTGATAATCTAAAAATTGCAATTAATTTATCCCCTCGGCAGTTACGAGATGAGAAATTATATGATTACCTATTAGAGCAAATGACACTGTTTGATATTGGTCCTGAGATGCTAGAGCTGGAAATTACAGAGCATGCAGTGATAGAAAATATAGAAGAATCACTTCAAACGCTCGAAAAGTTAAAAACATTGGGAGTGTCTATCGCAATGGATGACTTTGGTACTGGTTACTCATCGTTAAGCTATTTAAAACAACTTCCTATCGATGTTCTGAAAATTGACCGCTCATTTATTCAAACGATACCCAGTCATCAAGGTGATATAGCGATTGTTACGGCTATATTCTCTATTGCGAAGGCATTGAATTTAGCCGTTGTGGCTGAAGGGGTTGAAAATCTGCAACAGTTGGATTTTCTTACTTTACATAACTGCGATATGGTTCAAGGCTATTATTTTGCATCGGCATTAAGCAATGAAGACTTCATAGATTGGTTAGAAAATAACTGCACTGATAGATGCACTATTTCAACTTGAAGTATCAGAAAATAGATGGCTTTTACGATAATGCTTTAAATGTTCTGTAATCGTATGGGATTGAAATAGGCCATGCTTTTTGTCTAATGCACCGTACTTTTCCTAACAAATATTACAGTGAGAAGCCCCTTTTATCATTATTTCCCTTTCCAGTGGTTGGAATTCTAAACTGGAAGAATTAGCCTAAAGTCCATTGCGCGAAATGAAAGGATTAATATAGATGATATTTGGACAAGGGTTTACTAAAAGGCGTGTGAAAACTTCCTCAGCTGAGATTAATCTAGTTGAAGGAGGGAGCGGCGCTCCTTTGCTTCTTTTACATGGCTACCCACAAACCCATGTAATTTGGCGAGATATTGCTAAGAACCTCATGAATGATTTCCATGTTATCTGTCCTGATTTGCGCGGTTATGGCGATAGCTCAAAACCGCCAAGCGCAGATGATCACTTGCCTTATTCAAAGCGTGTGATGGCTCAGGATATGGTTGAAGTAATGGACTCTTTGGGATATCAGGAGTTTTTTGTGGCAGGTCATGACCGGGGGGCGAGAGTGGTTCACCGACTTGCACTTGATCATCCTAAGAAAGTAAAAAAGGCATGCGTAATGGACATCGCACCGACTCATCATATGTTTAAAAATACTGATCAAGCCTTTGCAACGGGGTATTATCACTGGTTTTTTCTGATTCAGCCTAACGGACTTCCTGAACATATGATTGGTGCTGATCCCGCTTACTACCTAACTGAAAAAATGAAACGCTGGAGTGCCCCAGGAGCCGTATTTAACGATCAGGCAATGGGTGAATACATTCGCTGTTTTAGTTCACCCGAATCGATTCATGCCAGTTGTGAAGATTATCGTGCTGCCGCGAGTATTGACCTACAACATGACGAAAATGATTGTGATATCAAGCTTATGTGTCCGCTTCTTGTTTTATGGGGCACTCAAGGGTTTGTACACCATCATTATGATGTGCTGAATGTATGGCGTGCTAAGGCTCAGCACGTTGAAGGAAAGGGAATAGATTGCGGTCACTTTTTGCCAGAGGAAGCGCCGGTTGTCGTTTGTGATGAAATGCTTAGGTTCTTTGTTTAGCATCAATGAGAAAGGAACTGAACTGCTGACCATTCACCCACACAAGGATGAGTGGTATTGTGGCGGGTACATGGCGCTGGATACCAGCGTTACTTTAATAAAGCAGTAAATAATAAGGTTTAGATGATGGAAATTGCCATAGATATCCAAAAAAAACTTGAGCTTGATTTTGGCTCAGAATTGTCTTTCGCTAAAGATGAAATTGAAGCGCTGTATGCTGCTACAAACTGGCAAATTAGCGACAAAATGATTCGTTCAATTATCTATTTGGCCAAGGGTGATTTCACATTATTGAAAAGCACTATAGAGCTTGCGAGAAAAGATTATAAAGACGTGCTGTGGCAAGCGGAATACAACCGTGGGGATGATCAGCTAAGGGACTTTAATAAAACTTTTGAAGAGCTTGGTTTTGTATAAGTAATGAAATCATTGAATAATAATTACGCGGGCTTTTGGATACGGTTTGGTGCATCGATTATTGATATGGTTATTATGGTGCTCGTGATATATGTACCGTTGAGCCTTATTTATGGTGACCAATATGGAAACGAAGATCAGCTGATTCATGGTGTTTGGGATGTTCTGTTGGGGTACGTAGTTCCCATTTTTGCAACCATTTGGTTTTGGCTTAAATATATGGCGACACCAGGAAAAATAGTGACGAAATTAAAAGTTGTTGATGCGGTTAGTGGACAAAAAATGAGCACGACCCAAGCAACTATTCGCTACTTTGCTTATATACCAGCGGCAATTCCTTTAGGGTTAGGGTTTATTTGGGTTGGTATTGATAAAAAGAAACAGGGTTGGCACGACAAACTAGCTGGCACTGTGGTTGTTCGAAACAGAGAAAATGAATTAAGTTAAATAGTAAAGAGATCTAACATGCCATGTAAGCAGAGTGTTGTAAGTTCAGCCTCTTCTTGAGATCTATTTTCTAAAGAATCGTATTGCCTATTCTCGATAGGGTTACATTTTTAAACGTCTACGACCTATGAGTGATTACTACTTTGATCTTGATTGTTGCGGTATGAAAGACAATGACTATGGTTGTTTGATTCATAAAAAAAATTGCGTTAAATCAGTGTTTTTTTCTCTTGAAAAGTACATTATCCTCTGCATTCATTACAAAGATGTAACCGGGAAGCCACAAGCCTCCTGATTATTAACGAAGGCAAGCTTATCCTGCTTGCCTCATGCTTTAAGGAAACACCCATGAAGCTTGCTAAAAATATTTGTACAACTTTACTCTGCACCGTAATTAGTGTTTCGGCCCAGGCCACAGAAATGCTCGAAATTGGTATTGCTGGCCCATTTTCGGGCCCTGTTTCTCAGTATGGTCAGATGCAGCTGCAAGGCGCTTACGCAGCAATAGAAATGATTAATGATACTGGTGGTGTTAATGGTCAGCTGATTAAAGCCGTTGAATACGATGATGCTTGTGAGCCTAAACAGGCCGTTTCCGTTGCGAACAGAATTGTTCAAGATGGTGTTAAATATGTTGTAGGGCATTTATGTTCAAGTTCAACGCAACCAGCAACTGATGTTTATCAAGATGAAGATATCATAGTAATAACCGGCTCTACTAACCCAGGTATTACACGACGTGGTTATCAAAATATATTCCGGACTATAGGACTTGATTCAGAGCAAGGTAAAACTGCAGCTGATTACATTTCAGAAACATTAGCACCTAAACGCGTAGCCATTATTCATGATAAACAACAATACGGGAAAGGCGTAGCTCTTATTGTACGCGATCATTTACTAGCTAATGGCGTTAATGTAGTGAGTGTAGATGGCATAAATCATAGTGAGAAAGATTTTTCTGCTCTTGTTGGTAAATTGAAGCGTCAGGGGGTTGATCTGGTCTATTATGGCGGGTATCACCCTGAATTGGCACTCATTATGCGCCAAGGGAATGAGGTTGGCTTTAAACCCACTTACATGGGGCCCGAAGGGCTTGGTAATAAGGATATCGCCTATCTAGCAGGCGAGGCTGTAGAAGGTTTATTAGTGACCTTACCAGCGCGCTATGATTTGATGAAAAAGAATCAACCTGTAGTTCAACACCTAAAAGAAAAAGGAATTGATCCTAAAGGTCCGTTTATTTGGACGAGTTATGCAGCGGTGCAAGCCTTAGTCAATGCCATGACACGCGCAGGAGAGCAAGATACTAAAAAGGTTGCGCAAGCGCTTCATTCTCATACAATCGATACGGTTATAGGGCCTATAAGTTGGGATGAGAAAGGGGACTTGAATGGATTTGAGTTTGGTGTTTACGAATGGCATGCTGATGGAACAGGTACACGCGTTCAAAAGTAAGTTGATAATCTAAACACAGATACAATTTAGTAACAGTGAGCGCCATAAGGATTTTACTTATGGCGCTTTTTATTGTCTCGTTTTTAATATAGTAATGGATTTTAATAGCAGTTTTTGTATATTATTTTAGTAGCTATTAACTTCCTACGAATTTATTAAATCACATGACATTGTAGCAGGTATGCTCGGAGATTTTTTATGGATGAATATAAGAGTATTGGTGGATATGTATCTACTAACAGACATAGATTTGAAAACTATCCCTTCCAATTTCTTTGGGTTTTCTTATCCGGAAAAGAAATTATAAATCGTAAGCGTTTTTTTAAGCCCAGCAGTATTACACACTTGTGGACAGCTTTTATTTATTTGGCAGTGGGCGCTATAGGTGTTGCAGTGTTTTTAGAATCAAAAAATATTGTATATTTACTATTATCTCAACTATTTATTGTTGGTGGTTCTCGGTACATGATCACTACAAATATGCATATGATGTCTCATGGTGTCTTTTTCAATAAAAAAAAAATAGACTTTATTTTTTGTGAAGTACTCACGACCGTTTTTTTTGTACAAAGTTGTCAAAATTATCGAGCAGATCATCTCAACCACCATGGGAAAAGTTTTGGTTCTACCGAGGATGGTGATGCTCAACAAGTGGTTGATCTAGGGTTTGTCTCCGGGAAAAGCAAAGCTCAACTTTGGCTCCATCTTCTGGTCTTGTGTGTAAGCCCATTGTTCCATTTTCAATCCCTCAAGAGTCGCTTTATTGATAACTTTTGGCTTTGTAGTAACACTCGAAAAGTAATGAGTGTCTCGTGGCTTCTGATACTAGGAATAGGTGCTGACTATATTGGTTTTGAGTGGTTATTTTGGGCCTACCTATTCCCCGTGCTTTTCTTATGCCAAATTGCGACTTTACTCCAATTAATATGTGAACATATTTGGATCTCAACGACACTTACGCCCAAGCAATGTCATGTTCAATTAACGAACGGCCGATATTGCGGCACTGAATTCCCTTCTACTAAATCATGGACCCCGTTGTTCTTATTTGATTGTTGTATATGGTTACTGCGTAATATATTAATTGAGTTGCCTATCAGAATAGCCGTGTTTCAGGGTACTGTGCCGTCTCATGATTGGCATCATCAGTTTTGTGGAAGCAGGAAATGGCCCGACAGTGCCATGCTCCGAGAAGAGCATATTCAAAAGCAGTTAGCTGAAAAAGGGGTGTCAACATATACGGAAATATGGGGAACGATTGAGATTATTGATAATGTCTTTACGCATATCAGCCAGTCCATTGCATACCCTGAAAAACCTTGCGGTATCAATTAATGGCGATTTTGTTTTATTCTAAGTAAGGCTCGGATTATTTAATCAGGTTAACTGTTTTACCTTGTCGATAATGTATATATGAGTATTCTCATTAAGAATAAAAATGGAGACTTCATGAAAGTATTAGCATTTGCAGCCAGCAGCAGTACAACATCAATCAACAAACGATTAGTCACGTATGCGACTACCTTGATGGCATCTGCAGAGATAGAAATCTTGGATCTGAACGACTATGAGCTTCCATTGTTTAGTGAAGATAAAGAGAAAGTGTTGGGAAAGCCTAAATTAGCCCAAGATTTTTTAGATAGCATAGCTGCTAGTGATGCGCTTATTGTATCTTTTGCTGAACATAACGGATCATATAGCGCTGCCTATAAAAATTTATTTGATTGGTGCTCTAGAATCAATCCAAAAGTATTTCAAAATAAACCTATGGTGCTTTTATCGACCTCACCTGGTGCGCGTGGTGGGGCCGGTGTTTTAGCGTTGGCTGAGAACTCTGCACCTTTTTTTTCCGGTGATGTGAAAGCCAGTTATTCATTACCTAGCTTTTATGAAAATTTTGATCTTGAGGGCTCATGCGTGAATAACGAAGATATAAAAGTACTGATGCAATCTGCTATAGATAAGCTTAAATAACAGCCAAATAAGATTGACATAAAATTCACATGGAAATCATTCGTTCAGTATTTATGCTGTTGCATAATCAGTGAAAGGGAAGGTTTTGTAACAACATTTGTAACATCGTAAGCAAACTGTTGTCCGAGTCTTTATATTGATATCGCTGTAATGGCGGTATCTCACCGGAAACTTTGAAGAGAGATGTTACATGAAGAACAATCTTATGTTACTTGCTGTTGTGACGGGTTTACTTTCATATGGGGCACATGTAAATGCAGATAAAACTGTACTAGCAGGTGGTTGTTTTTGGTGTATGGAATCAGATTTTGAGAAGCTAGAAGGTGTGACCGATGTTGTTTCTGGCTTCACTGGTGGGACGCTAAAATACCCAACGTATAATGGTAATCATAAAGGACATTATGAAGCTGTTGAAATCACTTACGATCCTAAAAAGGTTAGCTATAAAGAGTTATTGGCACATTATTGGGTAAATATTGATCCATTCGACTCACGAGGGCAGTTTTGCGATAAAGGGTTTAGTTATTTGAGCGCTATATTTGTGGCAGATGGTAAAGAACGAGCATTGGCTGAGGCATCAAGAGAAGAAGTCGTTGCACAATTTCCCAATCAAAAAGTAGTAACCCCCATTCTTGCGGCATCCACCTTTTACCCAATTCAAGGGAGAGAGAGCTATCACCAAGATTACTACAAAAACAATCCGCTACGATATAAAGCGTATCGTTGGAATTGCGGCCGTGATCAGCGTTTAAAGACAATTTGGGGTGATAAAGCAACGCATTAAGAAGGAGCAAAGCTTGTGACAATGAAAGGAAGCTGTTTGTGCAAGGCGGTAGTTTACGAAGTTGATTCGCTGGATATGCCGATAAGCCATTGTCATTGTTCTACGTGTCAAAAAGCGCATGCTGCCGCGTTTGTAGCCACAGCCGGTGTAATGAGGGAGCATTTTAGATGGAGTAAAGGAGAAGAGGTTAGAGCCTTTTTTGAGTCATCTAAAGGGAAATACCGGCATTTCTGTTCTCAGTGTGGCTCACATCTTATGGCTGAACGCGAAGGTGCACCTCATGTGATTCTTCGTGTGGCAACATTAGATAATGATCCTGGCGTAAAACCGCAGTCCCATATTTGGCAATCGCATGATAAATCATGGCTGGAATATAAAGATGTTCCAGCCTATGAAGAATGGCAAACGGATTAGATGAGTGCTTGCTACCGTTGAGTTTATCGTTAATCCGTTAGTGTATTGTTTTGATAATCTTCAATCGCTTGATCCACTTCTTTCATGGTGTTCATCACGAATGGACCATACTGCGCGATAGGTTCGCCTATCGCTTTACCCGCTATTAACAGCAATCGTGCCTCAACTTCTGGTGCGTGAATAGTCACGCTGTCTCCTGACCCTAAAACGGCTGCGTTGTTATGACTGAGCGCTTGTTTGTTGATTTCTGCTTGTCCTTCAAACAGATAAATGAAGGCACTTAAGCTGCTGCTAACAGGTAGGCTAAGGTGCTCACCTTTTGGTATTTGAATATCAAGGTAGATAGCTTGTGTGCTGCCTGCAGCAATAGGCCCGGTAGCAAGCTTATCTTCTAACTGATATTCACCCGCAATGACTTTAATGGTGCAACCATTACCAAGTGTTATGACCGGGACTTCTTCGGGTTCTATATTCTGATAAGCGGCCGGCTTCATTTTTTCGCTAGCCGGTAAGTTAATCCATAATTGAAAGCCACGCATTAAGCCTTCTGTCATCTGAGGGCGCTCCTCGTGAATAACGCCTCGTCCAGCTGTCATCCATTGCACACCACCTGCACGTAAGTCTCCTTCATTGCCCATATGGTCTCTATGGATCATGTGTCCATCTAGCATATAGGTGACGGTTTCAAAGCCTCGGTGGGGGTGAGGAGGGAAACCTGCAATGTAGTCATCAGGGTTAGTTGAAGAAAAAGCATCAAGCATCAAAAAAGGATCAATACGCGATGCTGAGTTTTTACCTACACTACGCTTAAGTTTTACACCTGCACCATCTTGGCTATCTACGGCCGCAACGATACGAGTAATCGTTCTTTGTTGTGTTGAGGTGCTCATAGAGTATCCCTCCCATGGGGTGCGTTTAGGTCAAATTCTGGTCCAACAGGAATGATGCCTGTCGGATTAATCATTTTGTGGCTGGTGAAGTAGTGCTGTTTGATATGGTCAAAGTTGACGGTTTCTGCAATGCCATTTATTTGATAAATATCTCTTACGTATCCAGAGAGTGCTGGGTAGTCGGCAATGCGCTTACGGTCGCATTTAAAATGGCTGACATAGACAGGATCAAATCGTATGAGCGTTGTAAATAAACGTATGTCTGCTTCTGTTAGCTGGTTGCCTAATAAATATCGTTGTGTGCTAAGACGCTCCTCTAAATCATCAAGAGCCGCAAATAACAGGGTTACTGCTTTATCGTATGCGTGTTGGCTTGTGGCAAATCCGGCCCGATAAACGCCGTTGTTAACGGTGTCATATATCCAGCTGTTTAGCTGATCAATTTCAGGGCGAAGGGCTGAAGGGTAATAGTCTGTCTGTGTTGCGCCCAAGTCATTAAAAGCACTGTTGAACATACGTATTATTTCTGATGACTCATTATTAACGATACGCTGCTGTTGCTTATCCCAGAGAACAGGGACCGTTACTCGGCCGCTATAATTAGGTTGCTCATGGGTATAAAGCTGATAAAGATAATCAGATGAGAGTTGTGAGTCTCCTATTGTTGTCGATGTGTCATTAGAAAAGGTCCAGCCGTTGTGTTGCATTAACGGATGAACAATGTCGACGCTAATGATATTTTCTAATCCTTTTAATGCACGCATAATTAATGTGCGGTGTGCCCAAGGACATGCCAAAGAAACATACAAATGATAACGTCCTGCTTCTGCTATAAAAGGAGCGTCCGCATTTGCATTATCTGTATTTGTTCCCTGGTTTTGCTTGGTAATCCAATCTCGGAACTGCGACTCATGGCGAATAAACTCACCATCATTCGTTTTAGTGTCATACCATTGATCGTGCCATTCACCATTAATTAACAGTCCCATCAGATTACTCCCGGCTACTTCTTGTTAAGTTTTACGCTGTTTAATTAACAGCGGCAGTAATTTGAGTTTTAGCGGCTGCTAAGGATGTCTCAGCAACGGAGCCCATATTAAGGCCTTCTGCATAGATGGTATCGATACTGCTGAGGCCGATAAAATTAAGAAATTGCGTCATAAACGGGACCTGAAAATCTATCCCCGAATCACGATACATGCCACCACGCGTTGCAAACAGATAAACAGGTTTATCTTCCAATAAGCCAACTGGGCCAGTATCAGTGTATTTAAACGTGATCCCAGCGCGTGCAATGTGATCCAGATAAGCTTTCATCTGCGATGGAATGCCGAAATTGTACATAGGCACACCGATGACGATTAAGTCGGCTTCACAGATTTCATTTATCAAAGCATCAGAATGATCGGTTATGACTTGTTGCGCTGTAGTTCTCTCCGCTTCAGGTGTCATGAAAGCCGTTAGGATAGAGGCATCAAGATGAGAAGTGCTATTGCTAATGACATCACGCACAACCACTTGGCCATCGGTCTGTTTGTTCTGCCATTGTTCGATAAACTCAGTTGCTAGCAGGTTAGATTTTCCATCGTCACCAAAAAGGCTGCTCTTGATATGTAGTAGTGTTGTCATCTGGGTGTTCCTATTTATTGATATCTGAAAAATGTTTTGTTTGATGGGATTGATTTTATATTCATTAAAAAGATTATAAACGGGTATAATTAGTGCATTATTATCTGAAAATTAGATGTGAATAGAATGAATACACTCGTTACCTTAGAGCAGTGGCAAGCGTTAGTGGCCGTCGTAGATAGTGGTGGTTATGCGTCGGCAGCGGAGTCCATGGATAAAAGCCAGTCATCAATCAGTTACGCTATTCAGAAGCTTGAAACTAGTTTGAGCATTCAAGCATTTAAGATAGAAGGGCGTAAAGCGGTATTAACGCCCGCCGGAAGAACGTTATATAGGCGTGCCAAAGTGCTGCTAGAAGAAGCACAGCAAATGGAGTCTATGGCTCAGCAGTTTTCATCGGGCATAGAGGCTGAAATAAAAATAGTAGTTGATACCTTATTTCCTGAGTGGGTTTTGCTGGACGCAATACAAGACTTCGTGAGTGATCATCCGATGACAAGGATTGAGCTAAAAGAAACGGTCTTAAGCGGGGCTGACGAGGCTTTAATTAATAAAGAAGCGGATATTGTTATTTGTGGCTATGTGCCTCCAGGCTTTTTAGGAGACCCGCTAATGCAAGTGACCTTTCGTGCAGTTGCAGCTCCCAACCATCCTTTACATCAGTTAAACCGCACTTTAGATTATCAGGATTTGCGCTTGCATAGGCAGCTAGTTGTAAAGGATTCAGGTAGTCGTGGAACCGATTCTGGTTGGTTGGGGGCGCAACAACGCTTGACGCTCAGCCATATAGGTACTTCTATACGCAGTGCTGTGATGGGGTTGGGTTATGCTTGGTTTCCTGCTTTAAAAATCAAAAGTGAGTTAGATAGTGGGCAATTAAAGGCATTGCCTTTAGCTTCAGGTTCAGAGCGCTTGATTGAACTCTACCTTATATATCGTGAAGGTAGTTATGCTGGGCCTGCTACTATGCAACTGGGTAGTTTGATTAATAAAAAAGTAAAAAAAGCATATGCATCTCCAAACTCGTCTATACATTAAGGTTTGATATGTCGTCAGTACGTGAAAAATGGAATCGTCGTTATGCTGAAAAAACCGGAGCACTAGCATCTGTACCTGCAGCAATAACACAAGGGTGGCAGCAGCTAAAACCTGGTTCAGTATTGGATTTGGCGTCAGGTGATGGAGGTTCTTCTTTATTTCTGGCGCGGCAGGGCTTTGCAGTTACCGCTGTAGATATCGCTGAGGAGGGACTAAAACGGTTAGCACTTAGTGCGAAAGAGCATCAGTTATCGATTCGCACGTTGCAATGTGATCTGGATGATGTGCGGGCATTAAAACAAATAGGCCGGTATGATAACATCGTAATTAACCGTTTTAGACCGTCCGCGATGTTGTTTTCTTGCTTGCCTGACTTACTTACCCTTCAAGGTAAGTTAATGCTCAATAGTTTTAATATGCAACAGCATCAAGAAAAAGGTTTTTCAGAGCGATTTTGTTTAGTACCAGGTGAATATCTTGAAGTGACATCCAATTTTCGTGTTGAATATTACCGTTCACTAGAGCGCGGTGGTGATTTTATGGATGAGTATTTATTCATACGTGTGGATTAGTGCCCTAGGTGTGCTTCTTGTATCAAATAAGTGAAATTACTTGTCGCAAAGCAGTACTTATAAATCAGCGTAAAATCCTTAAATCTGCTATTATGTGCGCCATTTTGGTCATCTTTACTTTGAAACAGACCACGCACAGGACAACACATTGAGCTCTTTAGATTTTTCGACCCTAAAATTAAAACCTGCACTACTTCAAAACTTGGATTCCATTGGTTATACATCAATGACACCCATACAAGAGCAAAGCTTGCCGCATATTTTGGTAGGCAAGGATGTTATTGCTCAGGGGAAAACAGGTTCAGGTAAAACCGCTGCTTTTGTTTTAGGGATGCTAGAAAAGCTAAATGTGAAGCGCTTTAGAATTCAGGCGTTGGTGCTTTGCCCTACACGTGAGTTAGCTGATCAAGTGGCTAAAGAAGTGCGCACACTGGCGCGTACTATCCATAATATCAAAGTGCTCACACTGTGTGGTGGTACTCCTTTAGGCCCGCAGATCGGTTCGCTAGAGCATGGCGCACATATTATTGTGGGCACACCCGGGCGTATTGAAGACCATATCAATCGTAAAACACTTAATCTTGAGCATGTCGAAACACTGGTACTGGATGAAGCTGACCGCATGCTTGATATGGGATTTCAAGATGCGCTGGATGCTGTTATTGATCAGATTCCTTTGGATCGCCAGACTTTATTGTTTAGTGCAACATTCCCGAAAAAAATTGAATCGATTGCCAAGCGTATTATGACAGAACCTGAAATGGTTCAAGTAACATCTACTCATGATGACTCAAGTATTCAGCAGCATCTTTTTAAGGTAAAAGACGATGCTGAGCGTATGGTTGCTTTGCGGTTGCTCTTGTTGAAAAACCGTCCTGAATCGACTGTAGTATTTTGTAATACGCGTATTGAGACACAGGAAGTTGCAAATGAGCTCTGTAATTACGGGTTCAGCGCTGTTGCGCTTCATGGTGATTTAGAGCAGCGAGATCGTGACCAAACACTCGTTCGATTTTCCAACAAAAGTGTTTCGATATTGGTTGCCACAGATGTTGCATCACGAGGCTTGGATATTGAAGCACTTGATGCTGTTATTAATTACCAAATCGCGCGTGATATAGAGGTCTATGTCCACAGGATCGGCCGTACTGGCCGTGCTGGCCGTAAGGGCTTAGCCTGTACGTTATTTAGTGATAACGAAACCCACAGGGTTGCGCGTTTAGAAGATTACATAGGTCAGCGCATTACAGTTGAGTCTTTACCTGCAGATAGTGCATTGGATAAACCTGTCTTTAAACCAGAAATGTCGACCATACAGATTGATGGTGGTAAAAAGCAAAAAATTAGAGCGGGCGATATTCTTGGTGCGCTTACCGGTGAAAATGGTATTGATGGCAAGCAAGTTGGTAAAATCCAGATTATGGATAATAAATCTTATGTTGCGGTGAAGCAGGATATTGCTAAAGCGGCACTGAAAAAGATCAGTGAAGGAAAAATGAAGGGTCGCTCATACCGCGCTAGACGCCTCTAAGTGCAGTGAGCCTGCAGCCTAACTGCAGAAAGCTAATGAACTAAAGTTAATTTTCTTTATCTAATGCGAACAGCAAATTGAGAGTAGTCGAGCATAATTACCCTTAATCTGCAGTACATATCTAACAGATAATTCTGATAGCTTTGCTAAAAAGTTGTTAATGTTAGCGATGTTGAATGTTTGTAAATAAAGGAAATTATGCCGAATTATCCAGATTTATCGACGCATGGTTCATCTTTATCTAGTTTTTTTAAATTAGAATCAGCAGGTGGCATCACCTTGATGCTAGCTGCTGTATTCGCCATGATATTAGCTAACAGCCCCTACCAAAACTATTACGATCTTTTAAAATCGACCCCTGTTGAAGTTCGAGTCGGCACTTTGCATATAGCAAAACCATTACTCTTATGGATTAATGATGGCCTAATGGCCATTTTCTTTTTTCTGGTTGGGCTAGAGCTCAAGCGCGAGTTGATTGAGGGCGAACTAGCAGATAAGCGCAATATCATATTGCCAGGCATTGGTGCGATTGGAGGGATGGCCGCTCCTGCCCTTATTTATACTTTTTTTAATCTTGGCGATACAACTGCTATGAAAGGCTGGGCTATTCCCGCAGCAACAGATATCGCGTTTGCACTCGGTATTTTAATGTTACTGGGTTCTCGGGTACCGATTAGCATTAAAATGTTCCTTACGTCATTAGCAATTTTTGATGATATGGGGGCCATTCTAATCATTGCTGTTTTTTATACTGAAAATATTTCAGTCACAGCGCTATTGATCGTCGCTGCGTGTTTGCCGTTATTAGTTGTTTTTAACAAGAAGGGTGTTGAATCCAAAACTGCTTATATCTTGATTGGTATCATTATGTGGGTAGCCATGCTGAAATCAGGAATTCACGCGACGCTAGCTGGCGTTATTGTTGCAATGTTTGTTCCTATGAAATCCCGCCCTGATAGTGACTATTCACCCTTAAAAAGTATGGAGCATGATTTACACTTTGCCGTCGCTTTTTTTATCTTACCTATCTTTGCATTTGCTAATGCAGGTATCAGTTTTACTGCTATCGGTTTGGCGCAAGTATTACACTCTGTTTCGCTTGGGATAGCGTTGGGTTTATTTCTCGGCAAACAGGTGGGTGTATTCGGGCTTTGTTGGTTAGCTATCCGGCTTAACTGGACACGTTTACCCAATGGTATGTCGTGGGGTGGTTTGTATGGAACCGCCGCTCTTTGTGGTGTCGGTTTTACAATGAGCCTGTTTATCGGTTCACTCGCATTTGATGAAACAATAATGAATCAGTTGTTTGATCAACGTATAGGCACCCTTCTCGGATCTATTGTTTCGGGTATTCTTGGTTTTACAGTTCTTCACCACTATCTGCCAGTAAAGAATAACGCATAATTTTAATAAATTTTATGTAGATTTACATGAGACTCATATCGATAGAGTGGGCATGTTTACGTTTACAGTAATAAAAATTCATCATTTGCATCCAAAAGCATCCTTTCTTTCGTTTCTATATTAAAGACATACATTTTTATAAACGAAGGAGCTAAAAAATGAATAAACAAAAAGTTGCTGGCGCGATAGTTATATCAATGAGCTTGTTGAATGTAGGATGTGTTAACGCTTATCAAAGTAGTTACGAAAACGAAGGATACTCTTCTTCTAAAGTAGGTGTTGTTACACAGCAAACAGTTGCTGGCAGTATACTGGCAAATACAAAAGGAATGACTTTGTATACCTTTGATAAAGATGTTCAGGGTATTTCAAAATGCTACGGACCGTGTGAGCAAAAATGGCCACCTTTGCAAAGTAAGACTGAGGTTAATGAAATGGGTTTCTCAACGGTATTGCGCAAGGACGGGTCATTACACGTACGTTATAAAAACCAGCCTCTTTATCTTTGGGTTGGCGATAAGAAACCAGGAGATACTACCGGCGATGGTATAAAAGGTGTTTGGCATATTGTGCCTGCAGTACAGTAGTTTTAAAGGCGAGTGAGATTCATCATTCGCCATTTCTAATGAAAAGGGAACAATGTGAGCTGGAATCACGAAGTAGATATTCTGATGGCTCAGGTGAAACTAAAACACTCACCCGCTTTTAAAAAGTTGTATGAGCAGACTAGCGGTAAGCTGTATGGGTTACTCATTAAAATGTTGGGTGATAAAGAGTTAGCGGCTGATGTGCTCCAAGATGCCTATGCTAAAATTTGGCAGAATGCAGCTCAGCATGATTCATCTATGGGGGAGGCGTGGCCTTGGTTATGCCAAGTAACAAGAAATACCGCGCTAGATAAGCTTAGGCAAGTGAAGCGCTATCCGCTCAGTCTTGAAGATGTCGAGTGGGTAGAAGAAATTCATGAGAGTAACCATCTTTGGCAAGATAGTTATGATATGCGCCGTTGTTTAGGGAAGCTGAAACGAGAACCTCGCCAAGCGATTATATTCTCTTATCTTTATGGATTAACACATAAAGAGTTATCAGAACAACTGAAACAGCCGTTAGGAACATTAAAATCATGGATTAGGCGCGGTATGAAGGAGCTTGAAGCATGTCTGGGTGCATGAGATATAAGTGTAAAAATATTCAAACTCATCTTGCTCAGCAGTATGCATTGGGGCATTTATCTCATCGTGTTAAAACACGAGTAGAGATGTTAATTAAGCATGATAAAGAGTTTGAAAAAGTCATGTATGAATGGCAAAAACATCTATCTGCGTTAATGCAGTCTGTGACTGATGAAAAACCACCAGAACATGTTTGGAAGGCGTTAGAGAGACAAATAGGGCAGGTTACTGCACCTTCACATTGGTTTGCAATAATATGGCGTACTGTCGGAGCAGTATCTTTTGTCATGCTCTGTGCTGTTAGTTTACTGCTATGGCAGCAGTTGCAAATGCCTCAAGTATCACATCAGAGCTCGCCGAGCTATTTAGCTGTTATGAGTGCGCCTGAGCAGCCTAAAGTGATAGTCTTTGTATTATCGGCTTATCAGGGCAAAAAGGCAGGTCAGTCTGTTTTGAAGCTACAGTGGGAGAAGGCAAACCCTGTGCAGGATCAAACCACGTTTAACCAAGATGAGCTAACGCTGTGGGCTATTGAGCGAGATACAGGAAAGAGGGTTGAAGTAGGGCGTTTATCATCACTAACGTCAGATAATGCATTAACAAAAGATGCATGGTTGAAAATAAAAAATAGTGCAGAGTTAGAAGTTAGCTTAGGCAAAAAAATTGTATATCGAGGGCCATGTTTGCAATTGTCTGAGTGGGGAAAAGCTAGTTAAT
This sequence comes from Neptunomonas sp., assembly GCF_016744175.1. Taxonomy (GTDB): domain Bacteria; phylum Pseudomonadota; class Gammaproteobacteria; order Pseudomonadales; family Balneatricaceae; genus Neptunomonas. Next base: position 61,815 of record NZ_JADGEV010000004.1, read on the forward strand.
ACAACAGCTAAAGCAAGTTAGTTAATAAAAAATATAATCAAAAAAGGGAATGAACCATTGCTCATTCCCTTTCTCAGTTTTTTTACGCTACTTCATCAACAGCACGTTGGCGGAGTAAGAATCGCTGTAATTTTCCACTGGGTGTTTTTGGAAGATCTTCTATAAATTCAATCTCTCGTGGGAAGGAATGAGTCGATAAACGCTTACGAACAAACTGTTGTAACTCTTCGATTAGAGCAGGGCCTGCTTCATATTCAGACCGGATCACAACATAAGCTTTTACAATGCTGCCTCTTTTTTCGTCGGGCTTACCAACAACCGCACTTTCAGTAACAGCAGGGTGTTCTAGTAGCGTACTCTCCACGTCGGCAGGTCCTATTCGATATCCTGCAGATGCGATAATATCGTCATCACGACCGGTGTAGGAATGAGACCCATCACCATTACTGATAACGATATCCCCAGTTAGATAGTATTTTCCTTTGAAGGGATTCTTTTCTTCCCACGTATATCCTTGAAAGAAAAACTGTGGCGATTGTTCAACATCTATCGCAAGTTCACCGGTTTGCCCTGCAGCTACTTCATTTAGGTCAGAATCTAAAGCAACTAAGCGATATCCTGGTAGAGGGTAGCCCATGCATGCAGTACGATACTCATGTGTAACTGCATGAAAATTTGCAGCAACCATTCCCGTTTCAGTTTGGCCATATTGGTCACATACAGGGCAATTGAATATCTCATCCATCCAAGAAACCACTTCAGGGTTTAAAGGCTCTCCGGCACTGCTAGCCGCTCTAAGATTGATATCGTATTCAGCACGCAATTCTGTGTTTGCCATTAATAAGCGATAGGCTGTTGGGGCGGCTGCTAAGTTTGTGATTTTATAATTTTGTAAAAACTCAAACGTATTCTCAGCAGTGAATCCTTGCTCATTAAAGTGAGTTGTACATCCAAGTAATAGTGGCCCTACAACTGCGTAATACAGTCCATAAGCCCAACCTGGATCAGCAACATTCCAATATCTGTCTTCAGGAAGTACTTCAATAGCGTAGCTCATGTAGTTCCAAAAAGAGATCAGTGCTTTAGCGGGCACGGTAACACCTTTAGATTTACCGGTTGTTCCTGAGGTAAACATCTGAAGGAATGGTTCTTCTTTGGTAATTAGAACCGGTTCAAAGCTACCTGATTGCGCTTCTTGTGCGTCGCTAAATAATGCGTCAGCATCTGAAGCATATTGGCTGCCAGCCTCTGCTACTATTAGTGTTTTAGGAAGAATACTAACGTCCGTTAATTTCGGCCATTGGTCAGTATTGGTCACTATCAGTTTAGTGTCAGCTTTAGTCAAACGGTATTCAATAGCGCCAGAACCAAATGCGGTAAATAATGGTTGGTAAACACCGCCGGCTCTTAATGTACCTAGTACCGTGATCAGTAGTTCTGGTGTGCGTGGTAACAAGCAAGCGACACGGTCACCTTTACCGATGCCTTGAGACTGAAGGTAGTTAGCAAACTGTGCAGATCGAAGTTTTAACTCTTTGAAACTAAGCTCTCCACGTGATCCGTCTGCTCGCTCATAACGTAACGCTATTTTATCGGTGTCAGCATAACGGTCACAAATCTCAACACAAACGTTAATACCCGTCTCTAAACTTCCAGAAAATTGATCATCAATCTTGGCGGCAGAAAATTGTGAGATCAATTCGTCATAATTAATTTTTTGCATTACTACACCTCGTCTCAGTAATTATATTTTTATATTCATGCGTATTTGAACGCAGACCTTTCCTGGCCTAGAGGTACTTAATTGTGCTTAGTTATTTAGGTTCCATTCGAATTGAGCCGTCTAAGCGTATGACTTCACCATTTAAATATCCGTTATTAATGATATGAATAGCTAAAGACGCGTACTCGTCGGGTTCGCCAAAACGTTTTGGGCTCTGCACCATTTTAATGAGTGGCTCGCGTACTTCGTCTGTCATGGCTTTCATCATTGGTGTATCAAAAATGCCGGGGGCAATGGTCATTACACGGATACCTAGTGGGGCTAGGTCTCTTGCTAGAGGCAATGTCATACCAACAACGCCTGCTTTACTTGCGCTATATGCAGATTGGCCAACTTGCCCATCAAAAGCAGCCACGGACGCTGTATTGATGATTACTCCGCGCTCTCCATCGGCATTTGGTTCATTTTTTGCCATCTGCTCTGCCGCAAGACGTAAAACATTGAATGTGCCGATTAGGTTAATGTTGATTACCTGAGAGAATTTTTCCAAAGGTAGGGCACCTTTACGGCCAACAGTTTTACCACCAGGAGCAATGCCTGCACAGTTAATACATACATCGATGCTACCAAAAGCATCAACAGCGGCGTTGATACCTGCTTCAGTAGATGCGACATCTGTGACATCAACTTTAGCAAAAATTGCTTTTCCTTCTAGCTGAGTTTCAAGTGCTTTTCCTTCTTCTTCGTTTAAGTCAAAGGCGACAACTTTTGCACCTTGTTTCACTAACTCTTGGCACGTAATTAAACCCAACCCAGAAGCACCACCGGTAACAACAACGACTTTATTATTCAGATCCATTTTTTATTCTCTCAGTGTGTGTTGGCTGTAACACCTAACACAGAATATTGGTTTAGGTCGTTGGTACTCTTTACCAGCGACCTTGTTGTCTATCCAATTTCGCGAAGTAGTTCACGTGAAATAATAACGCGCTGTATTTCGCTAGTACCTTCATAAAGTGAAGTGATACGCACATCGCGCGTGTAGCGCTCCAGTGGGTAATCTTTGATAAAGCCGTAACCTCCTAACAGCTGCAAACCTGTATAGCAGGCTTTGTTAGCTTTTTCAGAAGCAAACAATTTTGCCATCGATGCCTCTTTTGAAAATGGCATACCTTTAGCTTTTTTGTCAGCGGCGTTCATTAATAATAGGCGGGCAGCTTCTAGGTCAGTATAAGCATCTGCCATCATCCACTGCAGGCCTTGGAAGTTAGAAATAGGCTGTCCGAACTGCTGGCGTTCTGTTGTGTAAGCGCGCGCATAATCCATGGCAGCTAAACCAATACCCAGTGCAACAGAGCCGATACCTATACGTCCGCCTGCTAACTCACCAACAGCAATTTTAAAGCCTTGGTTGAGTTTACCCATAAGCGCATTTTTAGGAATACGGCATTCAGTAAAGAGAACTTCGTTAGTAGAGGACGCGTGCTGTCCCAATTTCTTTTCTGCTTTAGATATTTCAAGGCCAGGAGCACTGCTTTCTACTAAGAAGCAGGAGATACCTTTGCCTTTAGGTAGGCTGCTATCAGTAACTGCCCATACAACAAATATACCGGCAAACTCAGCACTAGTAATAAACTGTTTAGCACCGTTGATGACCCACTCGTCGCCATCAAGAACGGCAGTTGTTTTCATATTAGAAGGGTCTGATCCTGCCGTTGTTTCAGTTAAACAAAAGCCGCCTGCTGGATATTCACCGCTACAAAGCTTGGGTAAGTATGTATTTTTCTGTTCTTCAGATGCTACTGCTTGAATAACTTCAGCTACCATGTTGTTAACAGACATAGTCGCGGCTGTGGATGCGCAAGCTCTGGCAATTTCGGTGATAGCGAGGCTGAAAACAACGGTGCCAGCTTCCGTGCCACCATACTCGGCATCAATATTAAGGCCCATGAAGCCAAGTTCAGCAAGTTGCTTAAGGTTTTTTAGGAACAGCTCGCGGTCACCTTCTTGATCGAGTTTTTCAGCAACAGGGGCGAGTTCACTTTGAGCAAACTTACGCGCCATATCCTGAATCATGGCTTGGTCTTCAGTTAAGGTAAGATCCATCACGTCTCTCTCTTTATATAAAAGGAAGCCCTTTAAAACCAGGCCTAACCTTCTTAATTATTTTATCTGGAAAGTGTTATTCGTTTGGTGCCGCTCAATGCTTGAGTGTATCCATAAATTGCACAAACAAACAGACAATATAGAGAAAAACCCGTAGACATAAAATGACATTAGATTACTATAAAAATCACATTATGTTACATTTATGTTTTGCATAAGCCTTTAGTTTAAGGTTCGATGCTTTATCCCTAGCGAGTAACAAGATTTCTGTCGTAGAGAGTTAGCATGGCTACTGTTGATATACATTATGTAAAAGCGTTGCTTAATTGCAGTAAGAGAAAAGGACATGCAATTGACGCCCTTATCGAAGAGATAGGTATCGCGCCAGAGCTATTGGATAAACCTGAGGCTAGGGCATATGGTGAGCAAGTCACTCAGTTGGTGAAGATGACTTGGGATAAATTGAATGATGAGTTTTTAGGGTGTACCGAAACGCCTTGTAAGCAAGGGGTTTTTGCCTTGATGGCATGCCATGCATTGCACTATGAATCTTTACAGGCGGTTTTAGAACAAGGAATTAATCTATATAACCTCTTCACTGACGATATTAAGATGCAGCTGGTGAATCGTGGTGACATTATTGAGTTTAAAGCAAAGTTTTTGCGACCTGAATTAGACCCGGATCATTTTTATCATGAGTTTTGGCTGGTTATTTGGCATCGTTTTGCTAGCTGGGTTATTGGAAAAAAAATCTCTTTAATTTATGTTGATTTTCCATACGATAAACCTGATAACTTTAGGGAATTAAAGTACTTATTTCCTTGTCGACACCAGTTTAACCGCGCAGAGCTGAAGTTTTGTTTCAGTGCTGACTATTTAGTTAACCCTCCCGTACGTACTCAGCGAGATTTATCTCGATTTTTAAAGCATTCCCCTGCTGACTTGATCACAATACCGGGTGAAGAGAAAAGTTACGAAGCACGGATTCGGTCTCTTCTTCTTTACCAAAAAACGGAAAGCTTGATTTGTCCTTCTTTTGAAGAGTTGGCCGTTAAATTTAATATCAGTGGCCAGACACTGCGTCGTAAATTAAAAACCGAAGGAACATCATATCCGTTAATAAAGGATGATATTCGGCGTGATTTAGCCATTGAAAAACTATGCTCACAGAAACTCCCTGTTTCTGAGGTTGCTCGCTTACTAGGATTCAGCGAACCACGCTCTTTTACACGCGCGTTTAAAAATTGGACAGGTGGTTATACACCCAGAGCCTATGTAGATAAAATGAGTTAATAAACTGACATACAAAACTCAAAAAAGTAAAAATCTACATCTTCAGCAGGACATAATTCCACATGTGTTATGTCTCTACTATTGGTCCCAAGATTGGTTACCTGACGGGTTATTTTTTAATGGCGAAAGGTAACAAAGCCATTAGGGACGAGGCGATTAGATGATAGCGCAAAATATCGTTAAAATAGCGACCCAAGTCATTGATCAAAGACCCTAAGATCGTTACCTTCTCAGGTAAGGAAAAGAAGGTAATGTCAGTATGAATGTACGCGTGATTGAATCGATAAGGTATGACTACTAAAGAATCGATCGGATATTCATAATGAACTAATTATAACGGTATTGACTGATTGCAATAATAACGATTAAACGGGTAATGATTTATGGATATTAACAACCTTCATGATTTAGAAGCTGCCTCTGCTCATGGGCGTAAAGAGCTTTTTCGTAGTGGTACCGCATTGCTTTTTATTGTGGGCATTATGCTGTTTACAAGCCGGATAGGAATAGATAGCACAGACCATGTGATGCTTGTGGTTGCCGCTATGATCGGCGGATATATGGCGATGAATATTGGCGCTAATGATGTAGCTAACAATGTAGGACCTGCCGTAGGCTCAAAAGCATTAACAATGACGGGTGCTATTTTAATAGCAATCATATTTGAGGCCAGTGGTGCTTTAATTGCTGGGGGGGATGTGGTGAGTACCATCAAGAAAGGGATAATTGATCCCTCTCTAATACCCAGCAGCCAAACATTTATCTGGTTAATGATGGCAGCGTTGTTGGCCGGTGCTATTTGGTTAAACTTAGCAACCATTGCCGGTGCTCCGGTTTCAACTACTCATTCTATCGTTGGCGGTATATTGGGCGCTGGAATTGCTGCTGGCGGATGGGAAATTGCTAATTGGCCACAGCTTGGCAGCATAGCTGCAAGCTGGGTTATATCCCCTGTTTTTGGGGGCATAATCGCAGCATCATTTCTCCTTTTAATTAAACGCACTATTACCTATCAAGACGATATGATTGCGGCAGCCAAACGCATGGTGCCCTTACTTGTTTTATTTATGGCGTGGGCGTTTAGCACGTACTTAATGATGAAAGGCTTTAAAAAGATATGGAAAGTCGACTTGGTTACCGCTTTGTTGATAGGCGCGGTTGTGGCTGGGGTTGTTTATTACATGGTACGTCCACTTGTTCAGCGCGCTGCGGATCGTCTCGATAATGATAAAGAAAGCGTTAACAGTTTATTTACAGTGCCTTTGATTTTTGCGGCTGCACTCCTCAGTTTTGCTCATGGGGGAAATGATGTTGCCAATGCCGTAGGGCCATTGGCGGCAATCAATGATGCAGTTTTAAGTGGAGGGCTTGCAACTAAAGCTTCTATTCCACTCTGGGTGATGTTGATTGGTGCGGTGGGTATTGCTATCGGGTTGGCGCTTTATGGACCAAAGCTCATTCGGACGGTAGGAAGTGAAATCACTGAGCTGGATAAAATGCGTGCTTTTTGCATTGCTATGGCTGCAGCCATTACGGTGATTATTGCTTCACAACTAGGCTTGCCTGTTAGTTCTACTCATATTGCCGTCGGCGGTGTTTTTGGTGTTGGTTTTTTGCGGGAGTTTTTAAAAGCGAGCTACACTGAAATGACAATCGAAATTATGCACCATCATGAAAATAATAACCCCATAGAAGTGGAAGCCTACTTGGCTGAGTTTGGAAAAGCATCCATTAAGACAAAAGGGGAGATGTTGCAGCAGCTTAAGAAAAGCTCAACTAAAGAGCATTTATCTAAAAAAGAACGAAAAGAGCTGCGTAAAGTCTACAAAACTGAATTAGTTAAGCGCTCAGCACTGCTGAAAATTGCCGCAGCTTGGGTTATTACAGTTCCTGCATCCGGTGTGATGGCGGCAATTATTTACTTTACTATCAGAGGCATGATGCTACCACAATGATGGCTTTCTGGTGCCCGCTTTAGATGCGAGCTATGTTCGAATTTAAGACAGAAAATTTTGCTGCTGTCGTGGGAGCATAATCGTACTTAATAGGTTTATATGATTAAAAAAATATTTTTACCGACTATTTTTTTGTTATTAACTTACGGGTTTTGGTTGAGTCCTGACTTTAAGGTAATTACTGCCGGTGTAGCAATTTTTCTGTTTGGCATGCTTGCACTTGAACAGGGCTTCAATGCATTCGCCGGTGGCGCTCTTGAAAGGACGCTGCGTAAAAGCACGAATAAAATGTGGAAAAGCCTGACTTTTGGTTTTACTGCAGCAACGGTTATGCAATCAAGTTCATTGGTATCCGTTATAACTATTTCTTTTCTCAGTGCCGGCTTAATTGGGCTGGTTGAGGGAATGGGTATTATTTTTGGAGCTAATGTTGGTAGTACCACCGGAGCATGGTTGATTGCAGGTTTTGGCCTGAAGGTAAAAATTTCTGCTTATGCGATGCCTATGCTTGTGTTCGGTGTCATTTTTATATTCCAAAAATCAAAATTTCTAAAAGGATTTGGCTATATCCTGACCGGTCTAGGTTTCCTCTTTCTAGGCATTCACTATATGAAAGAGGGCTTTGAGGCTTTCCAAAATCAAATTAGTTTGACTGATTATGCAATGGAAGGTTTCGGCGGGGTGCTAGTTTTTACGTTGATAGGTATCCTAGCAACTATCATCATGCAGTCTAGCCACGCTACCTTGGTGCTAGTTATTACAGCGCTTTCTGTCCAACAGGTTACTTATGGCAATGCTCTTGCCTTAGTTATTGGTGCCAATGTCGGTACCACTATCACCGCGGTTTTAGGGTCGTTGACATCCAATACTGACGGAAAGCGGCTCGCGTTATCAGATGTGCTTTTCAAGGTAACGGCGGGTATTGTTTTCATGCTTTCGATGAACCCTGTTATTGGATTAGTGGACACGGTATCTGCTGCAATAGGTATTGCCGAAGATGACCACACTCTTAAACTTGCTGTATTTCATACCATTTTCAATGTGACCGGCGTTATTATTATGGTGCCGTTTACCGCAAGGCTGGTTTCCTTTCTTAAGCGTATAATGCCCTCACAGGCTCCCCAAGTTGAAAAGGCTCGTTATCTCTCTTCAGCATCAGCAGAGATCCCTGCTGCTGCCATAGAAGCTGTGAGAAAAGAGACGGTACGCCTTTATGATTTATCAGTTGATACCATCATTCGGGGTTTAAGCTTGAAAAGGAGTGTGCTTGCGCCAGATAGTAAGCTTGACGACATCATTAATAACTCTAGCAAAACAATTCTGCAGCAAGATATTGACGATATATACGAGAGGCGTATTAAGTCTATTTACGCAGATATTGTCGTCTTTATAAGCCAGTCCCAGAATTCAATGGGAGTGCCTAACCACCTAGATAGGCTTTTAATGCTTAGAGAAGTTGGCCGTGACCTAGTCGAGACAATTAAAGGTATCAAACACCTGCAAAAAAACCTGAACCTCTATACGATTGCTGAAAACACAGATATTCGTCAAGAATATAACAATATGCGCATACAAATATGTCGTGTTTTGCAGGAGCTGGAAGTTATAAGGGCGGGGGATGATGAGTCCACTACGATTTTATCGCTTGATCAGCTTAAAGTAGAAATCAATGAGAGAGATATTATTAAAACGGGGAGGTTGGACCGCTTGATTCGCGAACACCGTATCAGCGCACCAATGGCGATCTCTCTCATGAATGATAGCGCCTACTATCAGGATATCTGTCGAAATCTTATTCATATGGGGGGAATACTCTTTATCTCTTCAGATCAGGATGACGAGAAAGCAGAAAATAGTGTCGCTCTTGATGAGGACGAAATTAACGAAGTTGTAGATGAGTATGTCGAGGAAGCAACTAAATGAATACTAATGACCTGTTAAATACAGTAAGGGATTTTGTCGATACGAATAGACGAGAACGAATTACAAAGCATGAGTCGCTAAAACGGCTTATGAAAAAGCTTAAAATAAAACAAAACTTACTCAAAGAACAAGTGAAGAACGAGAATAATAAAAAACTACGAAAAAGGCTGGAAGAGAAAATAAGAGTTATTAAAGCGCAACGAAAAAAAGGTTTAAAATTGCTAAAAGAACTCAAGAGTGAAATGTAATCATAGACTGAGTTTAAGTACAGTAGCGTGTGACTAGATATATAAACCAATCCGGCGACTCAGAAAATTATGAGAGTTCACGCGGTGTAGGTTTTGCATCGAGTTAACAGAAACTGCTGCTGTTTCTAACCTGACGCTGGCGCTTAATTTTATGCAATGCCCCAAACAGAAAGATTGCCTCTTCGCGCTTGATGTTTTGGGCAGCGGTATGTCTTCATTTGGGTACCTCATGTTAGGACTTTGTCGACGATAGAGTATCATCGCCTTTATGATGGGGACTCATATCTGTATTGCAGTGAAGGTCACACTCTGTTTGAAAATGACTCATTGAGTATCGATAGGATAGTGACATCAGACACTGTGGTTTGTGAATATGCGCGACAACAACAGCAAAGAAAATTGAGGATGCATGTGATATCACTGCTCAGACGTCAGATAAAGAAGGCATTGCCTTCCTTGTTTTGGCAGGGGCTTACATAGGTTTCCCCTCTTCGCATTTTGCTGAGCAATGGGTGCAGAAGTTAAAAGCGCTTCTCATTTTCAATATAGTACCTGTTATGCCGCTATTACTCGTATAGGCGCTAGGCCAAACAGAGTTGTTGATACTTTAATGACGTTACTCATTCGAAAATTATCAATAGCTGATTAGTTTTGTTATCAGTATCAGTATCAGTATCAGTATCAGTATCAGTATCAGTATCAGTATCAGTATCAGTATCAGTATCAGTATCAGTGCAGGCATTTTATTATTCATACCGTTTGTTGTTTGAGGTCTTTTGGCTTTTTGATGAGAATTGTCACGCTAAAAAATTGATCTATATCAATTAACGATAACT
>NZ_JADGEV010000004.1:71998-93988 GCF_016744175.1 Neptunomonas sp.
GGCATTTTATTATTCATACCGTTTGTTGTTTGAGGTCTTTTGGCTTTTTGATGAGAATTGTCACGCTAAAAAATTGATCTATATCAATTAACGATAACTACATATGAGAAGATATCTACTAAAGTGTATTCAGTTTATATTCATTTTTGTTAAAGGCGGAGTATAATTACGATTCTTGTTTTAAACAAACGAGTTCATTGCAAAGGAAGTTCTACAATAAGCGATCATTTTTTTAATGGTCGCAGTGTTGCGCGCTGCGATAAAGGGGTGTTTTTGACACTATTGGTTTTTAGAGAGACGTATGTGAGTGAGTAGCAAAGTGCAGAAGTGTGAGCAGTGTGAAAAGTTGATGCAAACCCAGCAAACGAATGCGCATTTAGGTTTAGTTGAAGAGCATCACAATTTTAATGACACCTTATATAAATGTATTGTGTGTGAGTCCGTTGTACGTTTGACTCATGTTCCGCATTACTGGAGTTCTCTTAGTTCTTCGTAACGATTATTAAATCTGTAAAAAAGGCCAAGTCTTTATGGAGTTGGCCTTTTTTGTGAGCTGTTGCTAGATATCGTCTAAACCTAGCTCAGCGATAGAAATTTCACGCATTTTAAACTTCTGAATTTTTCCTGTTACTGTCATTGGAAACTCATCAACAAACTTAAAATAACGTGGGATTTTGAAATGGGTGATTTTTCCTTTACAAAATGCACGTAACTGATCTTCTGTAACGGTATCAGCATCTGCGCTTGGGTGTAGTTTGATCCATGCAATCAGTTCTTCACCATATTTCTTATCGGGTACACCGGTTACCTGGATGTCTGATATATCCGGGTGAGTATAAAGAAACTCTTCAATTTCTTTTGGATAAACGTTTTCACCGCCACGAATAACCATGTCTTTGATGCGACCAACAATTTGAATGTAGCCTTCTTCATCCATTGTTGCGAGGTCTTCAGTGTGCATCCAGCCGCCAGCATCAATCGCTTTCTCTGTTGCTTCTTGGTTGTTCCAATACTTCAGCATGACACTGTAACCACGAGTACAAAGCTCCCCGATCTCGCCGTGGCCAACAATGTTGCCGGTAGCAGGGTCAATGAGTTTTGTTTCAAGATGAGGCTGGGTGCGGCCTACAGTCGTTACCTGCTTATCAAATGGATCATCAGCAGCGGTCTGAGTAGAAACAGGGCTTGTTTCTGTCATACCGTAAGCGATCTGAACTTCTTTCATGTTCATTTTAGTATTAACGGCTTTCATTACTTCAGCAGGGCAGATGGAGCCTGCCATGATGCCTGTGCGCAACGTACTAAGGTCAAAGCTATCAAATTCTGGATGATCCAGCTCAGAGATAAACATAGTAGGCACGCCATACAAAGCTGTCGCTTTTTCTTCTGCTACTGTTTCAAGAACAGTTTTTGGATCAAAGGCTTCGTCTGGATAAATCATGGCTGAACCATGAGTCATGCAACCTAGGTTACCCATTACCATACCGAAGCAGTGATAAAGAGGCACAGGAATAACCATCCGGTCATTTTCAGTTAGGTTCATGCTTTCACCCACAAAATATCCGTTATTCAGAATATTATGATGAGTCAGTGCTGCACCTTTAGGAAAGCCTGTTGTGCCAGATGTGTATTGAATATTGATGGCGTCATCAAACTGTAGTTGGCTTTGCACTTCTTGAACTTGTTCTGCGCTGGCGTTTTCTGCCATGGCGGTGAATTGTGTCCAGCTCCACATGCCTGAGAAGTTTTCATCAGACAGGTTTATTACGCCTTCAAGAGAGGGGAGCTTCATCGATTTTAGCTTGCCTTCTGCAGATGCTTTAAGCTCTGGTGCTAGTTCAAACAGCATCTCTGTATAGTTTGAGCTTTTAAATGTATTGGCCGTTACGATGAAACGAGCTTCTGACTGATTAAGAGCGTATTCAAGTTCATGCAAACGGTACGCTGGATTAATGTTAACGAGAATAGCGCCTACTTTGGCGGTAGCGAACTGAGTAATGGTCCATTCTGCACAGTTAGGTGCCCACATAGCAATACGGTCACCACGTTTTACACCGATAGCAAGAAAAGCACGTGCAGCTTGATCAACCACGTCTTTAAGTTGGCTATAGGTATAACGCAGCCCTTGATGGCGAACGATCAGTGCGTCGTTGTCTGGGAAGGTTGCTGCTATTTCATCAAATTTATCACCAATGGTCATACCCAAAAGTGGTTTGCTGGAAGTGCCGCTGGTATAGCTTGGCAGTTTAATAGTCATAATAATCCCTGCAATATTATATTTATCAGGTCATCTATTAATTTTAAGAACCGCGATGGTTGGCGTGGTATTGCAAGTTAGGCTGCATTTCCACTGCGCTAGCAACGCGGTTAGTCATATTATAGAAACCTGTTATATTGGCGATATCCCAGATACCTTGGTCGCTGAATCCGACATCCCGTAGGGCTTGGCGGTCTGATTCAAGAATCTGGTCAGGCTGATTTGTTAATTTATCAGCAAAATCAAGCATGGTGCGTTGACGAGGCTTTAGATCAGCTGCACGATAATTCATTACCATGAGCTCTCCTAATACGGGGTCACCCGAGTACTCGCGAACGGCAGCACCATGCGCAGTGAGGCAGTAGTAACAATGGTTTTGTGCAGATACGACAACCGCTATCATCTCTTTTTCAAGCGGGGTAAGTTCACTTTCACCGAACATAAGTTCGTTATAAAAACGAGCAAATACGTCCAGCTGAGCTGTATTCTGGCTATAAGCGGCGAGAACATTCGGAACCATCCCTAGTTTCTCTTCACATTTATTGAAGTATTTCTGAAACTCGTCCGGAAGTTGTTCTTTATCCGGAATAGGTAGGTCAAGTGCGGTAATCTGCGTTGGTTGACTCATGCTACAGTGCCTCATGCTTATTATTATTTATTCACCACACGCCATGGCGAGACCTACTTTAGAACCGTTGGTGCGTCCTATTTTTTGGGTAATCCAGTTGCCGATAGGAACGAGCTTGTCTAAATCGATACCGGAATCTATACCCAAGCCGTTGAGCATATAAACCACATCTTCAGTAGCAACATTGCCTGATGCACCTTTGGCGTATGGGCAACCGCCCAGTCCTGCAATAGATGTATCGATAACGCTGACACCGTCTTGCATGACCGCATAGATATTGGCTAAAGCTTGACCATAAGTATCATGGAAATGTGCTGCCAATTGGTTCATTGGAACTTCGTTAGCGACACGAGCAAGCATTTTTCTTGCTTTTACAGGTGTACCCACACCGATAGTGTCGCCAAGTGAGATCTCGTAACATCCCATATCTAGTAGCTCACGCGCAACCGCAGCAACTTGAGCTGGATCAATGTCCCCTTCATAAGGGCAACCAAGTACCGTCGAAACATAGCCACGAATGCGAACATTGTTTTTCTTGGCGGCTTCAACAACTGGAATAAAGCGTTCAATGCTTTCGGCAATAGAGCAGTTGATGTTTTTGCGTGTGAAAGATTCTGATGCAGCACTAAAAATAGCCACTTCATCGGCACGTGCAACAATGGCGCCTTCAGCCCCTCTCATATTGGGTGTAAGGGCGGCGTAAGCCACCCCCGCTTTTCGAGTAATACCTGCCATAACCTCAGCAGCATCACCCATTTGCGGTACCCATTTAGGAGAGACAAAGCTGGCGGCTTCTATGTGACTTACACCAGCTTCGGCAAGGCGATTAATTAATTCGACCTTAATTGCCGTTTCAATCACTGGACCTGATTCGTTTTGTAAACCATCACGTGGGCCTACCTCGACGATGCGTGCTTTGCTAGGAAGGCCCATATTACGCCTCCTCAGCCGGCGTGACCGCTACGAGTGCTGCTCCATCAGATACGAGGTCACCAACAGCAAAGAATATCTCGCTGACAACCCCGTCATGAGGAGCGCGAATGCTATGCTCCATTTTCATGGCTTCCATAATAACCAGCGTATCGCCTTCAGAAACGCTCTGTCCAGGTTCCGCTAGAACAGCAACGATTGCGCCATTCATTGGAGCTGTAAGAGAACCGCCACCGCTTTGGTCGCTTTCCTCAAATGTGTGACGGAAGAGTGTGCATTGGAATTGATCTCCTTCACGGAACAGTGTCATATCATCGCCAGCAAGGTGGCCATGAATACTGAGGCGATGTCCGTTTATGACAGCTCGTAAATGGTCATCACGCAAAGTGGCAGACACTTTAAAAGAGACATTATCAACGGTGATCTCATAACCGTTTGGCTGCTCTAGAATGCTTACTTGATGGTGCTCATCCCCAACAACCCATTCCATTGGGCGAGAATAATTAGTATTCAGACGCCAGCTGGTTTGTAAGTTGAAGGGCGAGTCAGGGTCACCTTTGACGGGCTGAGATTGGCGTTCTGTTTCAAGAACATAGCTCGTTGCTAAGGCTAGTTGGCTTTGAATATCTGTTTTAGCTGTTTGAAAAAGTAAGTCGTTATGCTTTTCGATAAAACCAGTATCGAGCTCTTCATCGCGGAAAGGCTTGCTATCGGCCAATTGGCGTAGGAAGCGAATGTTGGTTTTCATCCCGCCAATGCGATAGGACTCAAGTGCGTGCACCATTCGGTTGATTGCTTGTTCGCGGTCTTCATCCCAAACGATTAGTTTAGCAATCATTGGATCATAATAAACACTAACATCATCGCCTTCGATAACGCCTGTGTCGACGCGAACATGCGCATTTTCATCGGGTGTTCGAAGATATTGTAACGTACCGGTTACTGGCAAAAAGTCATTATCAGGGTCTTCAGCATAGATACGTGCTTCTAATGCGTGGCCACGAATCTGAATATCATCCTGTTGTAATGGTAGAGGCTCTCCATCAGCAATACGTAACTGCCATTCAACCAAATCTTGGCCAGTAATCATTTCAGTAACAGGGTGTTCTACCTGTAGGCGCGTATTCATTTCCATGAAATAGAAAGAGCCATCTACGTCATATAAGAACTCAACAGTACCTGCACCGACATAATCAATAGCTTTTGCTGCTGCAACCGCTGTTTCACCCATCGCTTTACGGGTTTCTTCTGATAAGCCTGGTGCTGGGGCTTCTTCAATAACTTTTTGGTGACGTCTCTGAACAGAGCAATCACGTTCAGCTAGGTAAACACCGTTACCTTGCTTGTCACAAAATACTTGAATCTCAACATGACGTGGCTGTGTGAGGTAGCGCTCGATGAGCATGTCGGGGTTACCGAAAGCATTTTGAGACTCGCGCTGAGCGGCCGCTAAGGCTTCGTCAAACTCACCAATGTGATTTACAACACGCATCCCTTTACCACCACCACCTGCAATGGCTTTAAGTAGAAGAGGGAAGCCGCATTTTTCAGCTTCTACTTTCAAAAGAGCAGGGTCTTGATCGTCCCCGTGATAACCCGGTACCAAAGGAACATCCGCTTTAAGCATGATCTCTTTCGCAGCAGATTTAGATCCCATAGATGCAATAGCAGAAGCGGGCGGGCCAATAAAAGCAATATTGTTAGCTTCACATGCATCGGCAAATTCAGTGTTTTCCGACAAAAAACCGTAGCCCGGGTGTATTGCTTGAGCACCTGATTTTAAGGCGATATCTAAAATTTTATCGGCACGTAAATAACTTTCGCTACTTGGGGCAGGGCCTAATAAAAAGGCTTCATCTGCCATGGCTACATGGCGAGCATTACGGTCTGCTTCTGAATATACGGCGACACAGCGAATACCAAGGCGATGTGCTGTCTGAATAACACGGCAAGCGATCTCGCCACGGTTTGCAATCAAAATCTTGCTGAACATAGTGACTTACTCCTGAATCCAGTTAGGTTTACGTTTTTCTAGAAAAGCACTTAGGCCTTCCTGTCCTTCATTGCTGACACGAATGTCTGCAATACGCTTTGCCGTATCGTGGATTACTGTTTGTTCAATAACTTTATGGCTGACAGCAAAGATAAGCTCCTTGGCTGCCCGCATTCCCTGAGGGCTGTTTTTACTGAGTGTGCGAGTGAAACGTGCACAGGCATCATCAAATAGCTCTGGTGATGCAACTACTTCATGAACCAGCCCGAAATCCTGGGCAGTGGCAGCAGGAAATGCTTCTGCCGTCAGAAAGTAGCGACGAGACTGCCGCTCGCCGATGGCCCGAACAACGTAAGGGCTAATCACAGCAGGTATCAGACCAATTTTGACCTCACTTAGACAAAACTGTGCTTCCTCAGAGGCGATAACGATATCGCAGCATGCTGCAAGACCAACGGCGCCTCCGTAGGCGGCGCCTTGAACTAATCCTATTGTCGGCTTATTCAGGTCGTTAAGAAGCTCCATCAGTTTGGCTAACCGGGCAGCATCTTCTAAGTTCTCTTGGTGAGAGTTCTTAGCCATGCGCTTCATCCATGCAAGGTCAGCACCGGCAGAGAAATTTTTGCCATTTGAACGCAATATCAGTACACGAACATCATCATTGCTCGCAACATTTTCAAGTTGCGTGATGAGTTGCTCTATAACATTGTCATCAAAAGCGTTATGCACTTCAGGTCGATTTAATGTGAGCTGCGCTATTCCATCTGAACTAATGTTCAATAGGACGCGGTTGTTATTATCAGGCATATGAATCACTCCATTACATTCTGAATATGCCGAAGCGGGTTTCGCCAACAGGCTTATTCAGCGCAGCAGAAAGGCCCATGCCGATAACTGCTCGGGTTTGAGCTGGGTCAATTACACCGTCATCCCAAAGGCGAGCAGATGCATAATATGGGTGTCCTTGGTGTTCATAGGTGTCGATAATAGGTTGCTTGAAATTAGCTTCTTGTTCTGCAGACCAGTTTTCACCTTTACGTTCTTTACCATCTCGGGTTACGGTTGCCATTACGCCAGCCGCTTGTTCACCACCCATAACCGAAATACGTGCATTTGGCCACATCCATAGGAAGTTAGGGCTGTAGGCGCGGCCACACATGCCATAGTTGCCTGCACCGAACGATCCGCCGATTAAAACGGTCAGCTTAGGTACTTCAGCACAAGCAACGGCTGTTACCAGCTTGGCTCCATGCTTAGCGATACCTTCCGCTTCATATTTTTGCCCAACCATGAAGCCGGTAATGTTCTGCAAGAACAGCAATGGAATTTTACGTTGGCAACAAAGCTCAATAAAGTGAGCGCCTTTTTGCGCAGACTCACTAAATAAAATACCGTTATTGGCAATAATGCCGACAGGGTAGCCATAGATGTGAGCGAAACCTGTTACCAGTGTTGTGCCGTAATTCTTCTTGAATTCATCAAATTCAGAACCATCAGCGATACGTGCAATGACGTCGCGAACATCAAATGGCTTTTTAAGGTCGGTACCGACAATGCCGTATAGCTCTTCAGCAGGGTAGAGTGGTTCTACCGAAGGTTTGATGTTTATGTTGATCTCTTTTTTACGGTTTAGATTGGCAACGCATGTGCGAGCGATCTGTAGCGCGTGTTGATCATTTTCCGCATAGTGATCGGCAACACCCGATACTTTACAATGAACATCTGCACCGCCTAAGTCTTCAGCACTCACTACTTCACCGGTGGCTGCTTTAACAAGCGGTGGCCCAGCAAGGAAGATCGTACCTTGATCGCGAACGATAATAGACTCATCCGCCATAGCTGGTACATAAGCACCACCTGCAGTACATAAGCCCATAACGACAGCGATCTGAGGGATGCCTTTAGATGACATCCGCGCCTGATTGAAAAAGATGCGGCCAAAATGGTCACGATCAGGGAAAACATCGTCTTGCTGTGGAAGGTTGGCACCACCTGAATCTACAAGATAGATACATGGAAGGTGATTTTGCTCAGCAATTTCTTGTGCTCTAAGGTGCTTTTTAACGGTCAGAGGAAAATAGGTTCCGCCTTTAACGGTAGCATCGTTGGCGATGACCATGCATTCCTGGCCAGATACACGGCCAATGCCGGTAATAATACCCGCAGCAGGAATGTTATCTTCATACACTTTATAAGCAGCCATTTGTGACAGCTCAAGAAAAGCGGATCCTGGATCGATCAATGTATTGATACGATCGCGTGGGAGTAATTTCCCGCGCGCTGTGTGGCGTTCTTGGTAAGAAGGGCCGCCGCCTTGTTCTATAGTGCTTACCTTTTCTCGAAGGTCTGATACTGCTGTTTGCATTGACTCTTCACGAGATACGAAATCTTCAGCACGGGTATTTACTGTGGATTGGATTATCGACATATCCTGTCCTCACCAGATTCAGGTGATGCTTGATCACCAGAACCTGTATTAGTTCGATTTGATGGAATACTAGCTAATAAATAAACGCTTACTTGTTAAGGTAAAGTTCGCGACCAATTAGCATACGGCGGATCTCTGAAGTACCCGCGCCGATTTCATAAAGCTTGGCATCACGCAACAGGCGACCTGTTGGGAATTCGTTGATGTAGCCGTTTCCGCCTAATAGCTGGATAGCATCCAATGCAATTTTAGTGGCCATTTCAGCAGTAAAGAGAATACAACCTGCTGCATCTTTACGTGAAGTCTCGCCACGCTCAGCCGCCATACCATTGAGGTACACATAAGATTTAGAAGCATTCATTAGTGTGTACATATCAGCGATTTTGCCCTGTACCAGCTCAAATTCACCAATAGGTTGGCCGAACTGTTGACGATCGCGGATGTAGGGGACACAGATGTCCATAGCCGCTTGCATAATACCCAGTGGGCCACCAGAAAGAACTAAGCGCTCATAATCTAGGCCGCTCATGAGTACTTTTACGCCGCCGTTTAGTTCACCAAGGATATTTTCTTTAGGAACAGGGCAGTCTTGGAAAACAAGCTCGCAAGTGTTAGAACCACGCATGCCTAGCTTGTCTAGTTTCTGATGGCGAGAAAAACCTGGATAGTCGCGCTCTACGATAAAAGCAGTAATGCCACGAGGGCCCGCTTTAGTATCGGTTTTAGCATAAATGACATATGTGTTTGCATCAGGACCATTAGTGATCCACATTTTGTTACCATTTAGCAGGTAGTGATCGCCATTGTCACGAGCGCTAAGCTTCATAGATACCACATCAGAACCAGCATTGGGTTCGGACATTGCCAAAGCACCAATGTGTTCGCCGCTAACAAGCTTGGGCAGGTACTTTTGCTTTTGCTCTTCGGTACCGTTGCGATGAATCTGGTTTACACAGAGGTTTGAGTGCGCGCCGTAGGATAGTCCTACCGATGCAGAAGCACGACTGATCTCTTCCATTGCGATGATATGGGAAAGATAACCCATGCCAACACCACCGTACTCTTCGTCAACTGTAATACCGAGTAAACCCATGTCGCCAAATTTGCGCCATAAATCATTTGGGAACTCATTATCTACATCAATCTGTTCTGCGCGGGGAGCAATTTCTTTAGTTGCAAAGTTATTGATTTGCTCACGGAGCATATCGATTGTTTCGCCAAGTCCGAAGTTCAGTTCTGTGTATTGAGAAATCATCAGTGACATCCTTAGTGATAGCTTATTCCTTCCTGACGTTTGTCAGTCCAGGTTCGCTTTTTGTTTTTTTTTGCTCGCTAGTTCCTTAAGTGCATCGGTACAACGGGTTTCAGCACTTTCGAGTTCTAGGCGAACCATTGCGATATCGTTGAGTTGTTGTTCAAGAGCAGCTTTACGCTCAAGGATTTTATCGAGGAGGAGCGATAACTGTTTTTCGCTTCCCGATAAAGTCTCGTCCCAAAGGTCAAACAGTTCTCTCGTTTCAGCAAGCGAAAATCCTAATCGCTTGCCTCGTAAAATCAATTTGAGGCGCACTCTGTCTTGTCGGCTATAAATACGAGTCTGCCCCCGACGGCGTGGTGAGAGCAGCCCTTGGTCTTCGTAAAACCGAATGCTTCTAGTTGTGATATCAAATTCGGTTGCCAATTCGCTGATTGAGTAAGTCGACTTTTTTTCCATGTTTCTCATGCCGCGCCGTATTTAAGGTTAATGTAAAGGAAGTTTACGTAAACGTAAAGTATAAAAAGGTTGTAGACGAAGTATACATGATTATTTTTTTATTTGTTAAGTTGTTGTTATGTATAGGTTTAGCGGTCATTTATAGGGGTTTCAGGGGGGTAGTTAGACCAAAGTACTACTTGGCTTCCAGTAGGGGAAATTGCTAATTTCTATACAGCGCTTACGTACAAGGTAAGCATTCGGCGCAGCGAAAGATGCACAATAAGAACAAGAGGCATAGTACCGCATGAGTGCAGATTACGTTTTAGAAACACAGAATCTCATAAAAGAATTTAAAGGCTTTACGGCCGTAGATGATGTGAGTCTTAAAATTCAGCGAGGTAATATACATGCGCTGATCGGCCCTAATGGGGCTGGTAAGACAACCGTTTTTAACTTATTAACAAAATTTCTTACGCCAACATCAGGCACGATTTTGTTTAACGGAAATGATATTACCTCAATGCAATCTGCAGCGATTGCACGTAAAGGTGTGGTGCGATCATTTCAGATTTCAGCTGTTTTTCCACACCTTAGTGTGCTGGAAAACGTTCGTGTTGCATTGCAGCGCAAAGAAGGGAATAGCTTTCATTTTTGGAAGTCAGATAAGATCCTTAATCGTCTAAACGACAGGGCTGTAGAGCTTTTGGAGTCGGTCGGTCTGGGTGATTTTGCAGATGCTAAAACTGTCGACCTTTCCTATGGTCGAAAGCGTGCTCTTGAAATTGCCACGACATTGGCGCTTGAGCCGGAACTTATGTTGCTCGATGAGCCAACGCAGGGGATGGGGCATGAAGATGTTGATGTTGTTGCAAACTTGATTAAGCGTGTATCTAAGGATCGTACGATTTTGATGGTTGAACATAACCTTCACGTTGTTTCCAAGCTTGCAGACCAGATTACTGTATTGCAGCGTGGTGCTGTTCTTACTGAAGGTAATTATGAAACAGTTTCTGCTGATCCACGGGTTCAGGAAGCGTATCTAGGTGTGGCTGCAGAAGAGGTACAGGCATGAGTACTACACGTCCTGAAAAAATTCGCATAAACGATTTGCATGCTTTTTATGGCGAGTCTCATATTCTTCATGGAATTGACTTGTCAATCGGGCAGGGTGAGCTTGTTACCTTGTTAGGACGAAATGGTGCAGGTCGATCAACGACACTAAAAGCCATTATGAGTATGGTTGGCCGTCGAACTGGCTCAATTGTAATCAATGGTACAGAAACCATCTCAATGCCAGCGCATAAAATCGCACATTTAGGGATGGGTTTTTGCCCGGAAGAACGTGGGATTTTTTCCAGCTTGAATGTTGAAGAGAATTTAATGCTCCCCCCTGCGGTTCGCTCCGATGGTGTAAGTGTTGAAGAAATTTATGACATGTTTCCTAACTTGTATGAGCGTCGCTATAGTCAAGGCACACGTTTATCAGGTGGGGAACAGCAAATGTTGGCCTTGGCGCGCATACTGCGCACAGGTGCAAATATTTTACTACTTGATGAAATTACTGAAGGTTTGGCGCCAGTTATCGTTCAAAAATTAGCTCAAGTACTTTTGCAGCTAAAAGAACGTGGTCTCACCATTTTACTAGTAGAACAGAACTTCCGTTTTGCAGCCCCCATCGCAGATCGCCATTACGTCATGGAGCATGGCCATATTGTCGAAGAAGTATATGCGCATGAGTTAGAGGCAAAAACGGAACTTTTGAATACATATTTGGGTGTCTGATTTTTGTCAGGTATCTACTTGAAGCTATAACAATAAAAAACGCTCTAACCAGGAGAGTAACGATGAAACTAATGAATAAAACACTTCTTTCTGCTGCCATGGCAGTAGCTTTGACCTCAACTGCTGCACATGCAGACTTGTCCGATGACAAAGTTAAAATTGGTGTGTTAGCAGATATGGGTGGTGTTTATGCAGATGTCTGCGGTAAAGGCTGTCTTACTGCTGTTGAAATGGCAGTAGAAGATTTTGGTGGTTCTGTATTAGGTAAGAAAATTGAAATCGTTTCTGCAGATGATCAGAATAAGCCAGATGTAGGTTCTGCAATTGTACGTGAATGGATAGAAAGCAAAGAAGTTGATGTGGTTACTGGCTTGGTTGCATCAAGTGTAACGGGTGCTGTTACTAAAGTTACTACAGATAACAAAAAAATCGCTTTGATTGCGGCATCTGCAAGTAATGCTTTTACAACAAAAGCTTGCTCTCCTTACAATGCTCATTGGACGTATAACGTTGTGGCATTGGCAAACGGTACGGTTAAGCCAATTGTGCAATCAGGTAAGAAAAAGTGGTTCTTTATCACAGCTGATTATGCTTTCGGTCATGCTCTAGAAGGTATTGCTAGCAAAGTAATTAAAGCTGAAGGTGGTGAAGTTGTGGGTGCAGTACGTGCTCCACTAGGAACAACAGACTTTTCATCTTACATCTTGCAGGCTCAGGCATCTGGTGCTGAAGTTGTTGGTCTAGCAAATGCAGGAGCAGATTTTGTAAACTCACTTAAGACTGCTGCTGAGTTTGGCTTAACTGAAATGATGGATGTTGCAGGCTTGTTGGTATTCACGCCAAATGCTAAAGCATTGGATCCAGCTATTGCTGGCGGCATGTTGACTACAACTGGCTTCTATTGGGATCGTGATGATGCATCGCGTGAGTGGAGTGCTCGATTTAAAGCGCGTCAGGGAGTTATCCCTGCAATGCCACATGCAGGTGCTTACTCTGCAACAATGCATTACCTAAATGCTGTTAAAGCGGCAGGTACTGATGATTCGGATACGGTAATGAAGCTTATGAAGTCTACCAAACCAGATGACTTCTTCGCCAAAAATGCAACGCTACGTTCTGATGGACGTATGGTCCACGATATGTATTTAGTGAGAATCACTAAAGCATCTGAGCGTAAATCTGAAGATGATATCTTTAAGATCGAAAGCGTGATCCCTGGTGATAAGGCGTTCGCTCCTGTATTACCTGCATGTGACTTTAAATAATAAAAAATTAGCCCATCAGTGATATCACTGAACCCCACTATAACTGAGAAGTTAGGGTGGGGAGCGGGCGCGTGTTCGTATCTGTTTGTAATTCAGGTCGAATTTTAGAGGTAGAAATATGGCGACGTTTCTGGGAATCAACCTGTTTGGCTTATTCGGTCAGCTTTTGGTTGGCTTAATCAACGGATCTTTTTACGCTTTGCTGAGTTTAGGGCTGGCGATTATCTTTGGGTTGTTGAAGATCATCAACTTTGCGCAAGGTGCTATATATATGCTGGGAGCTTTCGGCGCCTATTTAGCATTACAGTACTTGGGCATTGGTTATTGGGCTGCCCTCATTGTTGTGCCGCTCGTAGTCGGTCTCCTAGGTATACTTATGGAGCGCTTCTTAATTCGACCTATCGCAAATGAAGACCATCTGTATTCCTTGCTGCTTACCTTTGGTGTAGCGCTTGTTTTACAGGGTCTGTTTACACATATGTTTGGTTCTTCAGGTCTTTCTTATGCAATTCCTGACGCTTTAAAAGGCGGTACTAAACTACCATTTATGTATCTTCCTAATTACCGTGCTTGGATTATTATTGCCTCATTGATCGTATGTGTTGGTACGTGGTGGATGATTGAAAAAACAAAACTGGGTGCATACTTGCGAGCAGGTACTGAAAACCCAGCATTGATGCAGGCCTTTGGAATAAATGTACCATTAATGGTTACATTAACTTTCGGTTTTGGGGTTGCGTTAGCAGGCTTTGCCGGTGTTATGGCTGCTCCTGTTTACTCTGTATCGCCAGATATGGGATCCAATATCTTGATTGTAGTTTTTGCCATTGTTGTTATCGGAGGGATGGGATCAATTGGTGGTGCTATCATTACGGGCTTAGGCATGGGTATTGTTGAAGGTTTAACAAAATACTTTTATCCAGAAGCTTCTAACACAGTGATTTTCCTTGTCATGGTGGTTGTATTGTTAATCAAGCCTGCCGGCTTATTTGGTAAAGAAGCCTGAGGAGGGTCCAGTTATGAAAATATCTAAATTCAATATTGTTTTGCTGGGGCTCGCTCTAGTTGCACCATTTGCCTTCTACCCTGTTCTTTTAATGAAAGTGCTGTGCTTTGCTTTATTTGCTTGTGCATTCAATCTGTTATTAGGATTTGTTGGTTTGCTGTCTTTTGGTCACGCTGTGTTCCTTGGAACCGGTGGCTATGTGACAGGTTACCTCATGATGAATACTGGGCTTACCCCAGAGCTTGGGATCCTTGCTGGTACTATCGCCTCAGGATTGTTAGGCGCTGTTTATGGAAAGTTATCAGTAAAACGTGAAGGTATATACTTTGCAATGGTGACACTGGCTTTGGCTCAGCTAATGTTCTTCGTATTCTTGCAGGCACCATTCACCGGTGGTGAAGATGGTTTGCAGGGAATTCCTCGTGGGCATTTGTTTGGGTTTATCGACCTTTCCGATAATCTTAATATGTACTACTTTGTACTTGCTATTTTCTTATTCGGATTTTGGTTAATTAACCGTACGGTGCATTCTCCGTTTGGACAGATTCTAAAAGCTATTCGTGATAATGAGCCACGTGCAACATCACTTGGCTATAATGTTAATGATTATAAATGGGCTGCTTTTGTAATATCTGCTGCGCTAGCTGGGTTAGCGGGTTCAACAAAAACATTGGTTTTCCAATTGGCTTCACTAACAGATGTGCATTGGCACATGTCTGGAGAAGTGGTATTAATGACACTGCTCGGTGGTATGGGAACCATTTTTGGTCCAGTAGTTGGTGCCGCGGTTGTTGTTGGTATTCAGAACTTCTTGTCAGGTGGTGAGCTTGGAAATTACGTTCATATCATCATGGGTCTGATATTTATAGTCTGTGTATTGGCTTTCCGTAGTGGTATTGTTGGTGAGATTCAGAAGATTGTTAAACGCAACTTCGGTTAATCTAAGTCATAGCCCTGAGCCCTGCTGATAAAGTGGGGCTTTTTTATTTAATAAAGTTAACGTTTACGTAAACTGAGGTTTAGTTATGAGTCAAGATTCAGTAGTCATTGTTAGTGCGGCAAGAACCCCAATGGGCGGCATGATGGGTAGTTTGAGCGATGTTCGTTCTCCGGATCTTTGTGCTGCGGCAATCAAAGCAGCAGTAGAGCGGTCGGGCCTTAAAGGCTCGGACATTGATGAAGTTATTATGGGGTGCGTATTACCCGCAGGCTTAGGTCAGGCTCCTGCACGCCAAGCATCTCGAGCCGCAGGTGTTCCTGATGCTGCTGGAGCTACCACAATTAATAAGATGTGTGGCTCTGGGATGAAAGCAGTAATGTTGGCTCATGATCAAATTTTGGCAGGCCAGGTTAATGTGATGGTTGCGGGAGGTATGGAGAATATGAGCCAATCTCCTTATTTACTACCTAAAGCTCGTGCTGGAATGCGCATGGGACACTCTCAAGTTATAGATCATATGTTCTTTGATGGACTTGAAGATGCTTATGAAGGTGGTTTAATGGGCGCTTTTGCTCAGAAAAGTGCTGATGATTTTGACGTTACCCGCGAAGCAATGGATGACTTTGCTATTGGATCGCTAAATAAAGCCCTTGCAGCGATTGAGTCGGGTGCATTTAAAGATGAAATCGCTCCAGTCACCATTAAAACGCGTAAAGGTGAGGTTGTTGTCGATACTGATGAACAGCCTGGTAATGCTCGAATGGACAAAATCCGTGCATTGAAACCTGCTTTTAAAAAAGATGGCACAATAACAGCAGCTAACTCAAGTTCAATTTCTGATGGCGGTTCAGCGCTATTATTGATGAAAGAGTCTGATGCCATTGCTCGTGGTTTAAAGCCATTAGCTCGTATAGCTGCACATTCAACACATGCGCAGCTTCCAGCAGAATTTACGATTGCGCCAATTGGTGCTGTTGATAAAGTATTGACTAAAGCGGGTTGGAGTAAGGATGATGTTGATCTTTACGAAATAAACGAAGCCTTTGCGGTCGTATCTATGCTGGCCATTTCAGAACTTGGTTTGGATGCAAATAAAGTTAACGTGAATGGCGGTGCTTGTGCCTTAGGTCATCCTATCGGTTCGAGTGGTTCACGTATTCTGGTAACTTTGTTGTATGCGCTCAAAAATGCGGGTAAGTCAAAAGGCGTTGCATCATTGTGCATAGGTGGTGGTGAAGCCACCGCAGTTGCGGTCGAAATGCTTTAATATTCATCAATGTATTCTAGTGCTGCATTCGTGGCACTTGAATACATCCTTTCAAGCCTGCTTATCTTTGATGATTTTGTTTATTTACGTATTCACGTAGTTTGGTTTCAGGCATAGGTTTTGCAAAATAAAAACCCTGTCCAAAATCACACCCCATAGCCTCTAGCTGCCTAGCTTGGTGACTTGTTTCTATGCCTTCTGCTACTGAATATCTTCCAAGTTTATTAATCAAATTAATGGTAGATTTAACAATGGTTTTATCTCGTTCATCATTTGACATATTGATAATAAAAGACCGGTCTATCTTAATAAAATCTACATCCAACTCTTTCAAATAAGCAAGTGAGCTCATTCCTGTGCCAAAGTCATCAACTGATAATTTCACCCCTGACTTTCTTAATTTACTAAAAGCAAGCCTTGTTGTTTGGATGTCAATCATAGATGCCGTTTCTGTTAATTCAATTTCTAGTTTTTCGGCAGGCACCTGGTAGGTTTTCAGTAAGGTTGCGATGAAAGGTGTTAGCTCTGGGTCTAACAGGTTATAAGGAGATATGTTCACCGCTATGGTGAGGCTCAAGCCTTGATCCATCCATTCACTTATTTGTTTTATAGCGATTAATAAGACATTCCTACTGAACTCATTCACCATTCCGCTTTGCTCAATAAGGTCAATAAAGTCATTGGGTGGTATCAATCCTTCTTGAGGATGCTCCCAGCGCGCCAGCGCTTCTACACCCACGACTTTTCCTGTCGTTAACTCAATTTTTGGTTGGTAGTATAAAACAAACTGCTTATGCTTTAGTGCATTGCTTAATTCGCCCCTTAGCTTCACTCTTAAAATTGAATGATTATCACTAGCGGCATCATAAAGTTTTACGCCTTGGTGTTGTCGCTTTGCTTGATACATGGCGACATCTGCACATTTTACCAGTGTGTCTACATCCTTTCCGTGCTGGG
This sequence comes from Neptunomonas sp., assembly GCF_016744175.1. Lineage (GTDB taxonomy): Bacteria > Pseudomonadota > Gammaproteobacteria > Pseudomonadales > Balneatricaceae > Neptunomonas. Next base: position 89,148 of record NZ_JADGEV010000004.1, read on the forward strand.
GGAAGCAGGCAATGCCTATACTGGCTGATGACTCAAGAAACGTATTATTTACTTTAACAGGTACCTTGCAGGTCTGGATAATTTGATTTGCTACCAACAGGGCTTTGTCAGCATCCATGTCTTTGCACCAAATAATAAATTCATCACCACCTGTACGTACTAAAAGGCATGAATCGGTTAGTTTTTCTCTGAATCGGTTTGCTAATGCAATGAGTAATTCATCTCCCATGGCATGTCCAAGTGTATCGTTTACTTCTTTGAAACGATCAAGATCAATCATTAAAAGAGCACCCTTTACATCTTGAGTGCTTTTCATAAGGAGCCCCTTAGTAGAGCTTGTATAATGATTAACTTTATCAATTAAATACAATCTATTAGGCAACTTAGTTAAAGGGTCATGTGTTGCCATGAATGCTAATTCTTCATTGTTTTTTTCTATCCTTCTTACAATTATGGCTGATAATACAAGTGCGCTCCAAAGAGCGATCCAGAAGGTGAGGAATGCGGTAACAGATAACCTCCTTACAATATATTGCAAGGCAAGATCTAAGGATTCAGTAGGGCGGATAAGAGTCAGTGATATTTCCTCGTCCAGGGTGCTTCTTTGTGCCCAAATAAATCGTTTTTCAGAGACGGTAATTATGCCGCTTGTATTTGGCCTAAAGTCAGCGGAAATGAGCAAGTCTTTGTAAGGATAGTTTTCTAAAGACTGTTGTTTGTAAATTTCACCTTGGATATTTATTACTAAGTAGATAGGAGCTAGTTCTGAGGTGCCAGAGTCCAAATAATTTGCGCTCGTTACAAAGGCCTCAGGGTCGGGTTGTAGGTGTTGCAACTGAGAAAATAACATTTCAGTCTGTATCTCAAGTGATTCAAGCTCAGTTGATTCACCTAAATCGACAGTGAGTCGATAAGCTACGACAATGAATATCGCAGAAACAACAACAGCTATCCCTATCGAGCTGATAAGTAATCTCGCCCGTAAACTGCTTCCAGTATGGTGGGTCAAAACTTAAGCACCTTTGATTCAGTCTGCTTATTTGCTTGTGTCAATGTTGGCGGCTTGGTAGACCATGCACCAGCCTGTTAATAGTGAAATGATATTCAAAAGACCAAATACAAGCAGGATTCCCTCAACAATAGGCTCTCCTATTAGGTCTCCTCCAAAAACACCGAAATAACAACAGATAATGCCAACGAGTCCACGAAGGGTTCGATCAACTGTGCTCAGGTTTTTTCTTGGCATTTTCATAGTTTAGCTCTGCATGCATGCCGTATCAGCATGAAAACTGAACAAGCATGTGTTGAATAGGTAAGTTTACAGAATTTAATTATAGTCGATATTTTGGGTTGTCAAATAAAGAGTGTTTGTTTTTGGTTACAGTTTTTTGTATATATAACTACTGGTTGCTATCAACCAGTAGTTATATAGAGGCGTTTAGAAATTAAGTTTTGCGGTGACTCCAATTTGACGAGGGGCGCCAAGTTGCGTGTATTTTGTATCTGCGTATCCGCTACGAGGGTCATTTCCAAAGTAGAAGCCGCGGACTGATACTTCTTGGTCAGTCAAATTACGGCCCCATAAACTTACATTCCAGTCTTTTGTTTTATATCCCACTCTGGCATTGAGAAGAGTGTATGCATCGGATTTTTGGTCATGGCTATCAGAAAAGAAATACTCGTCTTTACCTTCTACATCAAGCCCTGAGAACCAACCTTTACCGTGGTTGAAAGTTGCGCCTAATGAATATTGGTAACTAGGAGATTGTGCTGAGTCGCGCCCGTCAAATTTGGCGCTGTCATCTTTTAGTTTAGTATTTAATAAACCTAAAGACCCAAATAGAGAAACGGTTGAGTTAAGAGACCAGCGCGCTTCAGCTTCTAGTCCGTAGCTGTATGCTTCTTCAGTATTGCCTACGTAATCAACAAAACTAGTCCCACCTCCTGGGTTAGTAATTGTTCGGTAGCCCTTTATTTGAGCATCATCACGTTGTTGAATAAAGAAAGCAATTTGTGTTTGTAGGCTGTTGTCTAGCCAGTTCCCTTTGCTACCTAATTCATAATTCCATAAGTATTCAGTTTCAAATTCTTTTAAATTCTCTGGAAGCGATCCGTCAGCATTGAACCCGCCTACTTTATATCCACGAGAAATTAGGCCGTAAATAGTAGTGTTTTCACTTGCAAGATATTCCAGAGCAACTCTTCCACCTACTAAGAGGTCATCTGGGTTTGATGATGCCCCATCGTTGTCTTTGTATTCAGACTCAGAATGTTCAATACGAAGGCCAGTGGTCAAAATATAAGTATCTGAAAGAGCAGACTCTAATTGTCCATAGGCAGATATGCGTGTTGTATCAAATTCACTAGTGAAGTCATTCGCTAGATAAGTGTATACGCGACGAAGATCAGATGATCTGTTGTAGTAATAAAGCCCGGTTGCCCATGATGTAGAATTGTTAAACAGCTCTGCACCAGGGGCTGACACTAATCGAACCTCCGCTGTCGCTGTTTTGTTGTCTCGAATGTAGTTATCAAATGCATTGTATCCATCTGCATGAAAACCGTCGAACACCCAGTCTTCGTCATATCCGTACTCTAAGTCGGATTGAGAATAACTCAATGATGTCTCTAGTGTAAAAGCATCATGTCCTGTCCACGTAGACTTCAAAGCAAGGGCTGAAGTCTCTTGGCGGTCATGGCCAGGTTTATCGGATAATGTAGAACGTGTGTTATCCAATGAGAAAGCATCATAACCATTATCGATATCCGCATAAAAAGCGGTTAAATCGATCATATGATTATCAGTTGCTTCTATGCGTAATTTTCCACGAAACAGTGTTTCGTCAATATTGCTTGTATCATCTGAGCCTAAGTGTAAATTTTCAGTAAAACCGTCACTTTGATTGCTTTCAAAAGCAACACGATAGCCTATTTTCTCATTAACCGGGCCACCTACAGCTGCTGAAAAACGTCTTGTATTATGCGAGCCAATAGTTGTTTCAATATTGCCTTTCGTCATTGTGGAAGGGTCTGCAGAGCGAATGTTGATGAGACCTGCTAGTGCATTAGCTCCATAGAGAGTGCCTTGAGGACCGCGTAGTACTTCTACTTGTTCCGCATCTAGCATAGTAGCTGCACCACCAATATTACTCATGTCTATGCCATCCATGATGACGCCGACAGAAGGGTTGATTGGCCCGATAAATTGGCTTCGCTCTCCAATGCCTCGAATTTGAAAGTATTTTGCATGAGAGGCGCCACTTGATGAATTAACGTTAGGCGCAAGACTAATGAGATCTTCTAAATGGTCGGCATTACGTTCGGTGATAGTCTCTTCATTGACGACGGTGAGGCTTGTTGGAACATCTTGAAGTGCTACACCGCGAAAGCCGGAAGTTACAACGATAGAGGGAAGTGAAAAGCTATTATTTTCATCAGCTAGTGAGTGGTTTGCTGATAGAATGGCAAGTGCTAGTGCTGATTTCGTATAAGTTGATATTTTAAAGTACATTCAAGTCTCCGGATTAAGCTCAGAGACCCGGTTGAGAAGCGGGAAAATTAAGAAGAAATGAGACTTTCCTATTCCTACGCCGGTATCATCCGGATCAGGTTCAAAGGGTTCGCACTCCATATGCATCTCAGGCGAAGAGACGTGTAGCGAGTCTCTATTTCTATGCCACCCCTTAGGAATTTACTAACGTAGTAAATTGCTTGGGATTATAACGGCTACATTAATAAAAGATAGGCGCCAATACCTAACTTGATAAGTTGAGTGTGGGCCTTGTTGTTATTTGCTATGAATGATAGTGATTGGCAGGCTTTTATCGTAAATTATTTTGAGTGCGGGTATTTAAATTCATGATTTGATAGATACTAAGTGTGCGTTCATTTTTGTTTGGGATAATGTTAACTGAATATTAATACGATTTGGATTTGATAATGGATACTATCTTGCCTACAAAGACTGCAACGTGGGCTATTTCTGGATTTCTCGCCATTACTTCTTTATACATTGTGATTGGAAGTGATACGAAAGCAACATCCAATGCTGCGGAACGAACCGGTAATCCGGCGATGTATGAGAAGTGGAGTGGACGAATCGTAGAGCGCGCGCGAAAGGGTGATCTTTTTCGTTCAATTGATCTGATTAGAGAAGGTCAGCGTGAAAAGGTTATGAGTGGTTTTGAGGCGGCTGTTTTGCGTAGTCAGCTTTTGATTGAATATGGGCGCTTTACTGAAGCAGAAATGGTCCTACGTCAACTTGTTAATGACTACCCCTTAAGCGTTGCTGCACACAATGATTTAGCTATTGTGCAGCTTAATATAGGAGAATCTTCTAAGGCATTATCTGCTCTTTTATCGGCAGAAAAACTTGATGTTAACGACCAGACAATTAAAAAAAATGTTGAGAAATTGACTTCAATTATTAGCAGTGATGTAAAAAAATCTCAATCCTTAATGTTTAAGGAAGGCCTGCAACTTACTTATTTGTCGGGAAGAGGTGACCCAGTAGAACTACGATATGTTGGTGTGGATTACTCCGCATTTCAAAGTGAATTAGTAAAGAGCACCTCTAGCGAGGAGGAGGGTTCACCGAAACCCACGAGTAGCGAGATGGTTTCTGGGCCAGCAAATAAAGCCAACACTAAGAACAAAACGGCCATGGCTACATCGTCGATAAAATCCGAAGAAACTTTAAATATTGCAGAAGTAACTGAAGTAGTAAAAGCTGAAGAAGTAGCAGAAGTAGCAGAAGTAGCAGAAGTAGCAGAAGTAGCAGAAGTAGCAGAAGTAGCAGAAGTAGCAGAAGTAGCAGAAGTAGCAGAAGTAGCAGAAGTAGC
>NZ_JADGEV010000004.1:94088-140831 GCF_016744175.1 Neptunomonas sp.
GGCTATGCTGGTTGGAGCTGAAGTCAAAGCAAGCCTTGATAAATGGGCTGAAGCATGGGCTAATCAAGATATTGCCGCGTATTTAGATTTTTATGTTCCCGGTTATAAATCTAAATATGACAATCATAAACAATGGGCTAAACAAAGAACGCGTCGTATAAAGAACGCAAAGCAGATACAAATAGTGCTTGATAATATAGAAGTTATTTCTAATGACGTCATTTATGTGCAAGTGAATTTCAGACAAAAATACAGCGCTTCAAATTACAGCGATATAAGCAATAAGTACATGGAGTTGGTTAAGGTTAAAGGTGGCTGGAAAATCATTAAAGAGATGAGTAAAGTTCTCTAAAAAAGCCCGAACTTGGCACATGCGAAGTTCGGGCAAAGCGCTATATCAGTAATTTAGGGCAGCGCTCTTAGAAAACCATTTCAGGGACATGATCAGGCACAATCATTTTCCCTTCAGTTTTTGAAACAATCTCTTCTACAGAAACACCAGGTGCTCTTTCTTTCAAGATAAAAGCACCGTCTTCAATTTCTATGTAAGCAAGATCGGTTAACACTTTCTTAATGCATCCTGCACCCGTTAAAGGTAGAGAGCACTTAGTTAAAAGTTTAGACTCCCCATGCTTTGATGCATGCGTCATGGTTACAATAATATTGTCAGCACCGGCGACTAAATCCATTGCTCCGCCCATGCCTTTAATGAGCTTACCCGGAATCATGTATGAGGCGATGTTGCCTGAAGTATCCACTTCAAATGCACCTAATACGGTTAAATCTACGTGCCCGCCACGGATCATGGCAAAAGACTCTGCTGAAGAAAATATTGATGCACCAGTAACAGTCGTGACTGTTTGTTTACCGGCATTGATCATATCGGCATCAATTTCGTCTTCTGTTGGGAATTGGCCCATTCCAAGGAGACCATTCTCAGACTGCAGCATAACTTCCATCCCCTCAGGAACGTAATTTGCTACGAGAGTAGGAATGCCTATACCCAAGTTTACATAAAAGCCGTCCTGCAGTTCGCGGGCGACACGGATTGCAATTTGTTCACGTGTTAATGCCATCTTTAAAACCCTCTTACGTACGGACAGTGCGTTGTTCAATGCGTTTTTCGAAAGTGCCTACTATGAGACGATCAACATAGATGCCCGGTGTGTGGATATGAGCAGGGTCTAATTCACCTGGCTCTACAATTTCTTCCACTTCCACTACAGTGATTTTCCCGGCAGTTGCGGCCATTGGGTTAAAGTTTTGGGCGGTATGGCGATAGACGACATTGCCGAATTTGTCTGCCTTCCAGCCTTTAACAATAGCGAAATCGCCGGTAATCGATTCTTCAAGAATATAGTTACGTCCGTTGAATTCACGAACATCTTTACCCTCAGCAACAGGTGTTCCATATCCAGTAGCGGTATAAAAAGCAGGGATACCAGCTCCACCAGCACGCATTTTTTCAGCGAGGGTACCTTGTGGTGTTAGTTCAACTTCTAACTCACCTGCTAATAACTGCTTCATGAATAAGGCATTTTCGCCAACGTAAGAGGAAACCATTTTTTTAACCTGACGATCTTCTAATAAGACTCCAAGGCCAAAGCCATCAACACCGCAGTTGTTGGAAACAATAGTTAAGTCTTTAGTGCCCATCTTTTTTACTTGAGCAATCAAGTTTTCAGGAATACCGCAAAGACCAAAACCACCAGCGATGACTGTCATGCCATCCTTGAGTCCTGCCATTGCTTCTTCGTAGCTGTTTACTACCTTATTAAAACCCGACATTGAACATCTCCATGCCTTGTAGCTTTTTGTTATTCGGCCTGTCTAATAGGTCGCCCTAGGGCAAAGACAGAAATTTAGTCTGTTGAGTGTCTAATACTACGTTATATAAATCCAATGAATTTAATGGAAGGATTGATGAAGATTTTTTATTAATAAGGTATTTTCTCTTTTGGAGATGTAGATAAGCGATGGAAGAAGAGTGTAAAAATAGTCATGCGAAAAATGTTGAAATGGCTAGCTGCCTAATATTAGGTATGGCGTAAATAAAAATTCTTACATTAGGTTTATCTATCTACCCCAAAGGTATTGCCTAATACACCTTTTCGGTTTCACCTTCTCGTTTAAAAGCAATTCGTTAATGCTTGGTGTTCTTATTTAATACACGGAGTTGTAACAATGAAAGATCATGAAATTCAAAGCATATCTGATGGCTGGTTGTTTTATGTAAAAGCCAGTTTTGCCATTGCTATTGTGGCTGTTGTTGCGGGTATCGTTTTAGTGCCCGGTAGCTTTTTAATTAAAGGCTATTTTGCATTAAGTTCATTATTTCTTATCAGCTCAACAATCACATTATCTAAAACGATGCGTGACCAGCACGAAGCTAAGCGACTTATTAATAAGGTTAGCGAAGCCAGAACTACCAAAATGATTAACGAAATGACGTAGTAAGGGAGCATCATGGGAATATTTAATAAATTGGCTACCCTGGCTAGGGGTGCTGCAAGAGAATCTGCCGAAGTATTACTCGACGCAAATGCAGTTCGTGTTTTTGAGCAAGAAATAGTTGATGTAGAGCAGTCAATTCTACAGCGTAAGCAAGCGATGAGTGAAGTTATAGTGGCTCATAGCCAAATTAATAGAGAAATAGAATCACTTAACAAGATTATTCTAAAGCGAGAAGATCAGGCTAAAGTATTGCTTGAGGATAATGCCGATAATGATTTACTAGATGAAATTGCGTCTGATATTCTCCAGTATGAAGAGATGTATAGTCATCTTGAAGAGCAGCGCAAGGGCATGGATAAACGTATCCAGATAATGAAAACTGCTTTGCGAAAAGCATTAAGTGAAGTAACTCAGTACCGTAGGGATTTACGTCTTGCGAAAGCGCAGCAAATTAGCCTTAGTGGTTTAGCTAAGGCAAATAATTTGCCGAAGCAACTCAGTGAACTAGAGTGTACTCGGCGACATGTTATGTCGCTACAGGTTGGCGATGACGACCAAGAAAATGCTTGGGTTGAGATGGAAAACTGTCTGGACCCTCATGGTCAAAATCAGCGATATCAAAAGCTCAATAAGGCAGACCATGATAGAAAGAAGGCATTGATATTACGTCGACTTGGAGGTAAAGAAAAAACACACGTAAAGCAACCATCAAGTTAATCTATACTCATCATTGTATTGATTTACACTTAATCTAGCAGATGCGCATTTTTGAAAGGTGTCTGCTGGTTTTATTTTAGATGCACAGTCTAGAATTAATTAAGCGTAATATCTAACGTTACCACCAATTAACAATCCTGCGAAAACACTAGCATTAGGCTTATGAGAAACTCCTTCATAGGGGGATGATTCAACATTGGTAGATAGTGCGGTTTTTACCGAGTTTTTTTGCTTCGTATAATGCTACGTCAGCTCGACTAAATATAGCTTGGGCATCATCACCCATTTTGTACTCTGTGACACCAATGCTTACAGTCACCAGAGTGTCTGTAGCCGAAAAAATATGCTTGTACACCTTTTCTCTTATTCGGTCTGCAAGATTAATCGCGCTTGTGTAGTCGGTAGAGGGTAAAATAAGGGCGAACTCATCGCCGCCATAGCGATAAGCGGAGTCATTTATACGAAGGCAATCTATTATCAATTTGCCGAATATAGCCAAGATACTGTTCCCTATTAAATGACCATGTGTGTCATTTAAAATTTTGAAGTTATCAAGATCAAGGAAGCAAAGTGAGAAGCTGTGGGAGTATCGTTTTGAGTTTTCTAAGGCCTCTTCAATTTTGTCTGCAAAGTGTCGAGAGTTTTTTAACCCAGTTAGCGCGTCAGTAATGCTTAGTTGTTGGTAGATGCGTTCTCGTTCTATCAGCTCTAATTCAGCTTTTTTACGTGCACTGATATTAGTCAGTGTTTCAATTGCTCCGATAATATTGCCTTTGCTATTAAGAAGGCTTGCTGCAGTAAAGTGCAACCATTCTCCCTGCTCGCCGCATTCAGGAAAAAAATCTTCTGCTTCATATGATTCGGGAATAAGCCCAGATGCCTTGTATTTTCCTCTATAGTGACGTTCGATTGCCTCATCATGACCACCTTCGACAATAAGGTCCGCTAGGCAGGGACGAGAGGTGCTGTAAAAAGGTTTCCATTGTTTAGTAGTACCAATCATATCTTCTCGCTTTAAACCAGACAAAGATTCAAGCGCTTTATTCCAGAACAAAATGATATGATCATTACTAATAACAAAGGTAGGAAATGCTATTCTATCTAAGACTTGTGCCAGAATCGTTGGGTCAATGTCGACAGCCCACTCGATAGGCTGTTTGCTGTTTAGTTCTTTGGCTTTTTGTTTTGGGAAACGTAAGATTTTTCGTAACCTAGATACTGCGCGATAAATATAAATAGTAAGTAATGGCTTTCCCATTCAGTAACTCCTCGATTATATTTTTTCTACTAAAAAGATAGCAAGATTGAAACTCTGGCATTATCTCGTTCGTCATTTTTTCATATTCGCACATAGTTAAAATTTCCTTGTTTTATCAGTGTGTAGGTATACAAAAAACACGTAGACCTTTTTAAAATATTCATTATGCAAGCGTATTTCTGCAAACCATCCTTAGGAAGTTACCATTGTGCAACCAGTAACTGCTTTGTAATATTGTCGACAATTAATTGGTTATTTGAAATTATATGCCAAAATATCCCTGTGTATACACTACTATTGTATATTATTGTTGACAGTTTAAGGGATGTCTTTTGTTGAATTCTATTTGCTCGCTGTGTCTCATTGACTTAATATTCCTTTTGTCCATTGCTTGTAGTCGTGAGTTCTAGCTTCAGGGAAGGGTAAGGTCATGATTTTTACTGTTAGATTTAGCGTTGATAGGTGAGCTTCACTTAATTAACAGTTAAAGGTTAGTGTTATGGAAGGTTAACTATCATAAATAAGAATGTTCTATCAAAATTAGTATTCAGGTAAGTAACTGGGAAGGAAAGAAGACCTGAGTGTATTTAATTTATTATAATGATTAAGATTTATAGAAATTTATTGTTATAAAAGTACAAAATATATTTTTTAGTAAGTTTTGGGAAAATAACAATGGCAAGAGCAGGCGCGCGTCATATTTTAGTGAAAACTAAAGAAGAAGCTGAGTTGTTAAAAAAAAAATTGGCTAAAGGGGCAGATTTTGCTTCTCTTGCGAAAAAGCACTCGATATGCAATTCAGCAAAAAAAGGAGGGGATTTGGGGGAGTTTTCACCTGGGGCTATGTTAAAAGCGTTTGATAATGTCGTGTTTAAGAAAGCGTTGTTAACAGTTCATGGCCCCTTGAAAACCAAATTTGGGTTTCATTTAATCGAAACAATTTATCGTGACTAGGGTGGTGTTTTGAGTGTTTAGACAAAAAGGCTAATAGTAGTACTGTTAGCCTTTAACGGGTTTTAGCGTTCTTCTGGGTGGATTTCTTCAGGATCATCTTGCATTTCAATAAACTGAATGAGCTGATCTATTTCTCGTTCATTAAAAACAGGAATACCATGACGCTGGAGTTCAAAGGCGGTAACGCCGCTGCCTGGGGTGATGGTTCCATTAAACTCCCCATTATAGATTTCTCGGTTTCCACACGATGGGCTTCGGCTTTTAAGTAAAGCGCAACATACGCCTTCTTCTTTCGCTTTATCTACTGCTAGTTCTGCACCATGCAAAAATTGAGGTGTGACATCTTCACCCTTTATATCAACCACCATAACGGGGTGTCGTGATGTTATTTCCGCGGGTAAGCGTGGGGTAGGTAAACCTCCGGCCATTTCTGGGCAAAAATGAACAATACGTCCTTCATTAAGCCATTCAGTGAGCTGCGGGTGTTCGAGCAAGCTGTGTTGGCCATCGTATCTAACTTTATGACCTAAAAAGCAGGCACTCACGAGTATTTTTTTCATTCTTATAAGTTCTCGAGTTTGTCTGCGCGCATTCTAACGACTCTAGCTTAGAGATCAACGTTATAAGTGTATTAAACTGCGCTTTATCAAAGAAAAGTATAATTCTCTATATTCTTTAGTATTAACAAGAATATATTTTACGCATGCCTCTGTTTTAAAAGGTTTTTATTATTTTCTTTACGTATACGTAAGGGAAAGTGTGAATAGTTCTTTACGTTTATATGATTTGACGATATAAAATTAGGGGTTAACACTTAAAGGAAGGTACTCATAATGCCTTACATTAGTGTAATTGACGTGGATATATATGCTGTTTACATCCATAAAAATAATAATGAATAGCCACGGATTCTTCTCGTGAGGTATTCACTGTCTTAGGATAGGGATTAGTTTGATGCAACCACTTGAAGGTTTAAAAGTACTCGATTTTTCAACGTTATTACCCGGGCCTTATGCCACGATGCTCATCGCTGATATGGGTGCTGATGTTCTCCGTGTTGAATCACCATCGCGTCCTGATTTAGTTCGGTTAATGGAGCCTCAAATTGGAGGGCAATCAGCCGCTTTTGAATACCTCAACAGAGGAAAACGTTCACTAGCGATTAACCTTAAAAAACCTGAAAGTTTGGATATCATTCATTCATTATTAGAAAATTATGACATTGTCGTTGAACAATTCCGTCCTGGTGTAATGTCCCGTTTAGGTTTGGGTTATGAAAGTCTTTCTAAAATAAACCCTCGTGTTATTTATTGTTCCATCACAGGGTATGGACAGTCAGGTCCCTACAAAGATCGAGCAGGGCATGACATTAATTATCTTGCACTGAGTGGTATTTCAGCATCTTCAGGTAAAAAGGACAGTGGACCGTTGTTGTCTGGTGTTCAAATTGCAGATGTGGCAGCAGGATCTCAGCCCGCTGTCATGGCAATTCTTGCAGCAGTCATTCAGCGCTCCTACAGTGGCAAGGGGCAATATATTGATATTGCTATGAGTGACCAGTGCATGGCACTACAGCCACTCATGATGCCGAGTGTAGTCAATGGAGATGCCCCCATAAATGCAGAAGGGCATTTTCTAAACGGTGCCGGCTTATACGATTACTATTTAACGTCGGATGATCGTTACATGGCTGTTGGTAGTTTAGAACCGCAATTTAGAAAAGTGCTGCTTGAGGTGGTAGGGCATCCGGAGTGGATGAAGGATGATGATGCTTACTTAAAAACACGCCTTGCTGAACTCTTCGCTAAAAAAACTCAATCTTATTGGAGTGAGTGTTTTATCAATGTTGATGCTTGTGTTGAACCTGTTTTAGCAATGGATGAAGCGATTGTGCACCCGCATGCTGTTGCACGAAAGCTTATTGTGAAAAATCCTTCAGGTGTTAAACAAATTAAGCCAACACCTCTGTTATCAGGAATGGTTACTGACGACGTTGAATCGGCTCCTTTATGCGGACAAAATAACGAAGAAATTCTTGAAAATTTAGGTTATAGCCGTGAGGAAATATCAGACTTTTCCGCTGCAGGACTATTTTCATGAACAGGTATTAGATACGCAAATACTCTTCAAAAGAACGATAATAAGAGAAGAATAATGAGAAGCAAAGACTACCAGTCTTTTTATGACAGCTTTACTCCAGCATTCATCGAAGAGAAGCTAATAGGCAATCTTGGAGATGGTTTTAATGTATGTGAAGAAGTATGTGACCGCTGGGCAGCTTCTGACCGTGTTGGGTTATTCTATGAAGGTCTAAATTCCTCTTCGAGCCAACATACGTATGAAGAGTTACAATCTGAATCAGCTAAGTTTGCTAACTTCTTACACGCTCAGGGTATTAGAAAAGGTGACCGAGTTGCTGCTCTGTTATCGAGAACGCCCGATTTAATGATCGTGATTCTGGGTACTTTACGCGCAGGCGCTGTGTACCAGCCTCTTTTTACAGAGTTTACCTCAGGTGCTATCGCTTATCGCCTAAGCACGGCGGATACCAAACTAATTGTTACCGATGCTAACAATCGAAGTAAATTAGATTCAGTCAAACATTGCCCTACAATTTTAATGACGGGAGCGGCAAGAGAAGGAGATATGTCATTTTCTGCTGAGCTTTCAAGGCAATCAGACATATTTGAGCCGGTGCGCATTAGTGCTCATGAGCCATTCTTACAAATGTTTACATCCGGAACTGTAGGTAAAGCTAAGGGCGTGGCCGTTCCTGCTCGCGCGATTCTATCTTTCTACGTGTATATGAAATATGCCATTGGCTTACGCTCCGACGATGCATATTGGAATGTGGCGGACCCTGGTTGGGCCTATGGATTGTATTATTCGGTTATTGGCCCATTGTTGCTCGGTAATGGTACTCATTTTAATGAAAACTTTGTTACCCCTGAATCTACTTTTAAAATGATCCGTAAATACGGGATTACAAATTTTTCTGCTTCCCCCACTATTTATCGAATGCTCATGGCTAATGACAGGACATTGGCTGAGCATGGGTGTTTAGAGCTTCGTGTAGCGAGTAGTGCGGGTGAGCCTCTTAATCCCGCATTGAATGCTTGGTCTAAGCGTCGTTTGGGATGTTCTGTAATGGATCACTATGGTCAGACCGAAACGGGTATGTCGTGTTGTAATTATATTGATATTAAGCAGCCTTGTTTTCGCACTGGATCAATGGGGTTCTCTTTGCCAGGGCACAGGATGGTAGTGTTAGATACGCATTATGAAGAAGTTAATAAGCATGAGTTTGGGCAGCTCGCAGTGGATGTTAAACAGTCTCCACTGTTCTTTTTCCAAGGGTATACATGGAATGAAAAACAGCCCTTTAAAGGGCGTTATTATTTGACGGGAGATGTTGCTGTTAGTCACGGAGATGGAAGCTACTCTTTCGTTGGGCGAGATGACGATATCATTACAACCGCTGGCTATCGTGTAGGGCCTACTAATATAGAAAGTTCATTGTTAGAGCATGAAGCGGTGGCCGAATCGGGTGTTATCGGCAAGCCAAATACTTCTTATGGTGCAATTATCAAGGCTTATGTCGTGCTTAAGCAACATTTTAAACCTTCCCTCGAATTGGAAAGAGACTTAAAGCAGATAGTTTGCGAGTGCTTATCATCTCACCACTTGCCCTGTGAAATTGAGTTTTTTAGCGAACTTCCTAAAACGGCAAGTGGAAAAATTCAGCGTTTCATACTGCGTAATCATGCACGCGATGAGATTTAATGTGAACTGTTGGTTACAAGTTAGGAGAACAGTATGAGTCCTTCATTTATTGAAGCCAAGCGAGTTTTTGACAGCGCCCCTTTCATCACATCATTGGGATGCCATCTAGATAAGTTAGATAAGGGCGTTTGTCACAGCCACATAGGACTAAATAAGATGCATCAGCAGCAGGATGGCTACGTGCATGCAGGAGTACAAGCAACATTAGCAGATCACACAGCAGGAACTGCCGCCGTTACTTTAATAGAAGAAGGGCAGCGAGTACTAACAGCTGAATTCAAAATAAATTTATTACGTGCAGCTCAGGGAGGGCAGCTAATTTGTCGTAGTAGTGTACTGAAGCCGGGAAGAATGTTGATTATTGCTGAGTCTGAAATATACACAAAGAAAGTAGGTAGTGGAGATGATGATAGCTCTCTAGTTTTAGTAGCCAAAGCTACAGTCACATTAGCTGTTACCAATAAATAAACAGCGGGGCCCTTTAATGACACAAGTAATGAATTTTGATGAGATGCAAGCCTTCTTAGCTGAACAGTTCCCACAAGGTGATCAGTATGGAGTACTGGAAAACTTAGGTGATGGTTGGGCAGAAATGCGCCTACCTATTGATGAGCAACACTTGCGTCCTGGAGGAACCGTGTCAGGTCCTGCAATGATGGCGTTAGCTGATGTGGCTATGTATGCCGCATTACTCAGTCGAATAGGGCCTGTTGCATTAGCCGTTACTATCAATTTGAATATTAATTTTCTACGTCGCCCAAAAGCTGACATGGACATTATAGCAAGAGCTGAAACATTAAAGGTCGGCAAACGACTTGGTGTAGGGGAAGTGTATATCACCTCTCGGGGTGAAAATGACCCGGTAGCACATGTCACCCTTACTTATTCAATTCCGGAGCAGTAACATGACAGTGTTTTGGAGTAACCAGTTATTGGAGATGGGTCACGGGGTAACGCTTTCAATCCGCCTTGGTAAGCATGTAGAGTCGCATTCAGACCGGCCAACGTTGATTCTTCTACATGAAGCGCTAGGTTGTATTGCCATGTGGAAAGATATTCCTGAGCAGCTTGCGGCTGAAACAGGATGTGATGTTGTCGTTTATGAGCGTCAAGGATATGGTCTATCTTCAACGATAACCTTGCCTAGAGATGATGACTACCTAGTTGAAGAGGGAGAGGTATGGTTACCTCGATTGGTCGATAAGTTAGAACTAAATTCCGTTATCCTCATCGGTCATAGTGATGGTGGATCTGTTGCTTTGATTGGTGCTGCTACCTTGGCGAGTAAAGTAAAAGGGGTAGTGACTGAAGCTGCACATATATATATAGATCATCTGACGACTGCGGGTATAAAAGAGGCTGTTGAGCGTTATAAAAATTCCAACTTGAAAGATAAGCTTGCAAGATACCATGGAGAGCGAACTGATCTACTGTTCCGAGCTTGGCATGAAACATGGTTAAGGAAACGTAAGTTTCCTATGAATTTTCGACCATGGTTGTCTCGTATAGAATGTCCTGCACTCATTATTCAGGGGCAGGATGATTGCTATGGTGTTCCGGAGCAAGTAAGTGATATTTGCAAAGGAATTGGGGCAAGGGCAGAGCCGCTTTTCTTGCCAAAGTGTGGTCATGTTCCACACTTTGAGGCAAGAGAAAGCATGATCTCTGCCGTTGTTGATTTTGTGAGTGACAATAGCTAAAAACTAACGCTCAAGTGGTAATGATCTAAGCAACATTAAGACGATTCGCCTGTTGAACAAGATCAGGTAAGCTTGATGCTCTCATCTTGCTCATTACTCGTGCCCGATGAACCTCAACAGTTTTCGGGCTAATGCCTAATGTCTCAGCAATTTCGCGATTAGATTTACCACTGACAACTAACGCCATGACCTCTTTCTCACGTTTGCTAAGAGAGTCATAATTTGTACGGGACTGAGTGAGGGCGATATTATCTTTAAACATCTCAGTAGCACGCTGTAGGCCAAGTTCAACAAGCCTTAATAATACTTCATCATCGAATGGCTTTTCGATGAAGTCTAGTGCCCCGTTTTTCATAGCATTGACAGCCATGGGTATATCACCGTGGCCACTAATGACGATAATCGGAAGTTTAATTCCTCGCTCAATCATAATTTGCTGGAGGGCTAATCCATTGATTTCAGGCATACGCACATCAAGGAGCATACAGCCCATATCGCCATCATATCGATTTAAGAAATCTTGAGCAGAATTAAATCCGATCACATGAAAATTATCGGATTCAAGTAACCACTTCATTGAATCTCTAAAGTCATTATCATCATCAACGATAAATACTGTACCACTTGCTCTTTGAGTCATTAACTTGTCCTTACCGGAACTTTAAAATGAAATTGAGTACCGTTTTTTCCATCACTTTCAGCCCATAGTTGTCCGCCATGAGTTTCAATAATTGTTTGTGAAATCGCCAAGCCCATTCCTAAACCTGTCGATTTAGACGTGATAAAAGGTTCAAAAAGTGTTTCTAGTCCCTGTTCTGAAATTCCGTTACCTTCATCTTTAACAGAAATATAAATATATCCATTTGTGTGCTTGGTTGTAATAATCACTGGTCGGTATGTTTTCTCACACTCGTTATAAGCTTCAATAGCATTACGTACTAAATTTAATAATACCTGTTCAATTTGAATTTTGTCAGCCAGAAGCTGCGGATCTTCAGGGTCTAATTCAAAATTAAAGGTAATATTATAGTCGCTTGCTTCTTGATTAAGGAAGCCAATTACATCGACACAAGAATCATTTACAAAGAATTCCACTCTTTGGAACTCTGTTCTTTTTACAAAGCTACGCATTCGTTTAACTATTTCTGCTGCGCGTTTTGCTTGTTTAGTGATCAGTTGCATTGAGTGTGCTATTTGAGGGAGATTCGATTCAGAAGAGCCTTCTTCAAGACGTCTTAAACTGCCTCTACAATAATTAAGAATCGCTGCCAGTGGCTGATTAATTTCATGGGCAAGCCCTGTTGCCATTTCACCCACAGAAAGTAAGCGAGACATATGGGCCATCTCAAGCTGCTGGCGTTTTGCGTTTTCTTCTGCGCGGCGCTTTAGCGTAATATCACGACCAATAATTGAGTAATATTCAACCTGCATGTTTTCCGTGCTATTTCGGTGTGCAATTACTTCTCGAATTTCGGCCGTTCTATTGTGGTTTTCAGGCATTTTTATAGGCACACTTCCGTACCAGGTGCCGTGTTGGGCTGCGTGGTTTAGAGCATCTTGAACCAATGTATTAAAAATATCATCTTCAAATATTTGGTCGAGATAGAAAACGACTAAATTTTCTTTTTCACTGCCAAGAGTCCTATAAGCAGACTCGTTTAAGTAGGTGAGTTGCATAGATTCATGATTGCAAAACATAATCAAATCGCTTGATGCCTCAACAACACGGGCCAAGCGGCGTATGGCTTTTTGAGCCATTTCTCGTTCGGTAACATCACGTGAAACACAGATAATTTCGACGGGAACGCCTTCATTATCGCGAATGGTTTTGCTCGTTGTTTCTAGCCATATATAGTGTCCTTCTTTATGCCGGTATCTGTAAGTATTGGTGTACATTCCTCGGCGATAGTGAACACTTTCTGCTCTTTTTAATAAATTATCGGCATCTTCTGGGTGGAAAAGATCATAGCCTTTCATGCCAATTATCTCTTCTACGGTGTAGCCTAAAACACCTTCTACAGCAGGATTTACATCAATATAAACCCATTCAGAAGTGGCTGTGTGTCGAGAGATCATGTCCGTAGATTGTTCTGCGAGTAAACGGTATCTATCAGCTTCTTCCCGATACTTTCTAAGGTCATGTGGGCTGCTTTCGTGCATATTTATCTCTTGGTTTGTATATGCTGCGTATATGACTGAATATAGTATGACTTTAGGCTAGGTTGTGTAATAAGGGAAATTGCGTATCATTAATCGATGATAGGGGTTTATGCTTATCTTTAGTTGAATTAATGCATTGATGAAGCGGTAAATTTTTAAGTGTATCTAACTCACAGAGAGTAAAGGGAAAATAATGTCAAACAATAACCACAATCCTTACATTATGGGTCTTGATAAGAATGAAGCTAATTATTCTGCATTGAGCCCTTTATCTTTCATACAGCGTTCTGCGAGTGTTTACCCAAACCATTTAGCTGTTGTTCACCAAGACACAAGGCGAACGTGGTCAGAGACTTATAAGCGTACCGTTAAACTAGCAAGCGCACTGACAAAAAATGGGATTAAGAAAGGCGAGACTGTTGCCTTTATGGCGCCTAATATCCCCGAACTTTTTGAAGCACATTTTGGTGTGCCAATGGCTGGCGCTGTTCTTAATGCATTAAACACCCGTCTGGACGCTGAAGCACTTGCCTTTATTCTCCAGCATGGCGAAGCCAAAATTATTTTTGTTGATCGTGAATTTTCCGAAGTGATCTCTCGTGCAGTAAAAATGATTCAGCATAAACCTGTCGTTATTGATATTGATGATTTGTATTATGAAGGTGGTGAGCTGATAGGCTCAATGGACTATGAAGCTTTTATTTCACAAGGTGACGAAAACTTTAACTGGTCTTTGCCTGAAGACGAATGGGATGCGATAACCTTAAATTATACTTCAGGCACAACGGGCAACCCTAAAGGTGTGGTTTATCATCATCGTGGCGCTTACTTAAATGCTGTCAGTAACCTGATTTCATGGAATATGGGTTCTCATCCTTCTTACCTGTGGACACTACCAATGTTCCATTGTAACGGGTGGTGCTTTCCTTGGGGGCTTGCTGCTTGTGCCGGTATTAGCGTTTGTCTACGGCATGTTCGCGCTGACGATATCTATGATGCTATTCGTAAAGATAAAGTTAATCACTTTTGCGGTGCGCCGATCGTTTTGAATATGCTGAATAATGCACCTGATGAAATGAAAGCAGATATTCATCATGAAGTTAAAGTAATGACAGCTGGGGCACCGCCTCCGGCATCTGTTATTCAAGGCATGGAAGAAATGGGCTTTAACGTGACTCATGTATATGGATTGACTGAAACTTATGGACCGTCAGTGGTTTGTGCGTGGCATGATGAGTGGGATGAAAAAACCATAGAAGAGAAATCTCGCCTGAAGTCACGACAGGGCGTTAAAGTGCCTATGCAGGAAGACTTAATGGTGGCTCACCCTGAAACACTTGAGCCAGTACCACAAGATGGTACCACCATTGGTGAGATATTCATGCGTGGAAACCTAGTGATGAAAGGCTATTTGAAAAACCCATCGACAACAGATGAGGCTTTTGAGGGTGGTTGGTTACACTCGGGTGACTTAGCGGTATGGCATGCTGATGGATATATTGATATTAAAGATCGCTCTAAAGATATCATTATTTCTGGTGGAGAGAACATCTCTAGTGTTGAGGTTGAAGACGTACTTTATCGTCACCGCTCTATCATGGAGGCGGCCGTTGTCGCGCAACAAGATGAGAAGTGGGGGGAAGTGCCGTGTGCTTTTGTAAAGGTTAAGGAAGGCGAAGAAATTACCGCCGAAGAAGTCATCGCTTTTTGTCGAGATAATATGGCGCGATTTAAAGCGCCAAAGAAAATTGTCTTTGGTGATCTTCCTAAAACATCAACGGGGAAAATTCAAAAGTTCTTATTACGGGATCAAGCAAACGAGAAGTAATTCTCGGTAGTTTTAAAAAACGACCTTCGGGTCGTTTTTTTTGGCTTATAATTAGATATTGATAGAGCGGATTACTCATTTTTAATGGTATAGCATGTCTGCGGCTATCTCTTTTTTGCAATAATTTGTTTAATTCTGAGGGTGTATTCCTTGCTAACTGAAGATTCACTTGTCGCCTTAAAATCATTACAGAACCCAATTTGGGTATATGATATTGAGTGTTTCAGGATTCGCTGGGCAAACGACCAAGCATTGATTTTTTGGGAAGCTGAGACTGAAAAAGAGCTATACAAGCGTGATTTTCAGAAAAATATGTCCGAAGCGATATATGCACTACTGAGCAATAATTTAATTGAATATGGTCGTGGGCATGAACATACTCAATGGTGGACGTTGTTTCCAAACAACAAGCGAAAAGAGATCTACTGTCATTACTCTGGCGTCAAATTAAATGATGGCCGTATTGCCATGTTGGCTCAAGTGGTTGTTACTCGTGAGTTACTTGAAACGGAACTGTCACTGCACTTATCAACTACAACTGTTTCTCTATGGGATGATAAAGGCTGTCTTAAAAGCGTCAATCCAATGTTTACTGATTTGTATGGGGAGTCACTTAAACATTTTCATGAGCTATTTTTTTCTGTTCGACAGGCAGATGAAATTTGGAAAGAAACGTTTGAAAGTGGAGAGTATGAGGCGGAGCTTTTCTTGCCAACGCCATTCGGTGAACAGTGGCATTACCTTAACCTAAGGGTCAACCAAGGTGCCCATGGAAGTGTGTTGGTGGTTCGACAGTTTGATATTACAGAGCGTAAACAGCGTGAATTACACCATAAGCACCTAGCGCTAGTTGATCCGCTTACACAATTAAAAAACAGGTACGGAATTCTCCAGCAGCTGGAAGGTTTCGCTGAGAAAGGCCTGTCCTTCAGCTTGTTCTTTATCGATTTAGATAACTTTAAAACAATCAACGATTACTATGGCCATGATCAAGGAGATAAATTACTAAGAGCATTATCCGATCGGCTACAGTTTCGCTTTTCTAGTGCGTTAAGCATTGCCAGACTTGGCGGCGATGAATTTTTATTAGTTGAAGCTGGCGATGTTGAATTAGAGCTTGTTGCTAACAAACTTATTTCGGCTATATCTGAATCATTTAATTTAGAAGAGCTTGGTGATATACGAGTCACTGCCAGTATAGGCATCGCTAGTTTTCCTGCGGATGGGGAAAGTGTCGATGCAATTTTGAGGCATGCTGATGCAGCGATGTATGAAGCGAAAGAAAGCGGGAAAAGTACCTTTGTTTACTTCAACCAAAAGTTATCAAATGGTATTCAACGTCGCCATCAGATGCGGCAGCTTCTTGAAAAAGCAATCGCTCATCATGAGTTTCGGGTCATCTATCAGCCTGTAATAAATACAGAAATGGGAAAAGTGGCAGGTATTGAGGCGTTACTGCAATGGGATAGTCCTGAGCTTGGTATTATCAAGCCTTCAGAGTATATGCCGGTAGCGGAAGAAAATGGCATGACCGGCTTGCTTGAATGTTATCTGTTGGATCAGTCTTGTGAGCAGTTAGGAAGTTGGATTGAAGTGTCTGATTATAAGAACAATTCATTGTTTTTAGTGATAAGTGTTTCTATACGACAGCTGAGTTGTCATGAGTTTATTTCATCTGTTAGCACATTATTAAGTGACCAAGGTATTGATCCTACTACTGTAATGTTACAAGTGAGTGGAGCTCAATCTTTAGATAATAAATTGGTGACTCAAGGCTTAGTACAGTTACGAAAATTGGGGCTTAAGATCATGCTTTCAGACTTTTGTGCGCAAAGTTCATCATTAGCATTTCTATATCGCTTACCTATTACACATGTAAAGCTTGATAAGAAAACTGTCGGGGCGTTAGAACAAGGGGCTCTGCCTGTTATTCAGGCCATAATCGATATGGCACAAAAGATGAATATAGATGTTGTTGCATCAGGGGTATCGGACCAAACGCAGAGTGACTTATTAAAAGAGAATGGATGTTATTTATGCCAAGGGACGGTGTTCTCAGAGAGTGATGAGGCCAAAAATAGAGAAATATCTGGCCTCAGGCGTGTTCAATTCTGAGAGTTAAACAGCTTCTTTACGATCGACCATAAAAGTGGCAGATCCTGTCGCGACAAGTTTTTCACCAACATGAACGTCAGTCTTTGCTGTCACGCGGCGGCGCTTCTGGTCAATTTCAGTAATCGTTAGTGTTGCTTTGGCAGTGTCACCAATAAATACAGGTGCACGGAATTTTATTTGTTGGTCAATATAAATTGCACCAGGACCCGGTAAGCGCGTGCCCGCAACTGTTGAAATAAGGGCTGCACTGAACATTCCGTGGACGATTCTTTTTTCAAAAGGCGTTGTTTTTGCGTATTCGTCATTAATGTGGATAGGGTTGTTATCGCCTGATATGCCTGCAAACATGTATACGTCTGATTCAGAAATGGTTTTAGCATAAAAGTCGCTCATACCTACTTCTAGGTCTTCTAGATAATAACCGTGAAGGTCCTGCATTTTTCATCTCCAAAATAGTTGTTGAGTAAAAATATCCCTCTAATCCAAAGTATTAGGGGAAATTATTAGTGATTTAAAATTCTATGATAGAATAAGTGAATTCCCTGATCGGAGCGAGTAGTACGCTTCAATTAAATGGTCTCCTAACTTGGCTACAGAGAGAAGATGAGATATGGCTGATTATAAAGCTCCGGTAAAAGACATGCAGTTTATTCTGGAAAATATTTCCCGCATGCCTCAATTAGCACAACTTGCTACTTTTGAAGATGCGACTCCTGATATGGTTAGCGCTATTCTTGAAGAAGCGGGTAGGGTGTCAGCAGAAGTTATAGCACCCACAAATACGGTAGGAGATGAGCAGGGTGTTAAGCTTGAAGACGGTACGGTAAAAATTCCTGATGGTTTTGCGCAAGCGTACCAGCAATACGCTGAGGGCGGCTGGGGGTCTTTACAATTTGATCCTGAATACGGTGGACAAGGTTTGCCTTATTCTTTATCTACATCAGTTATGGAGATGTGGCAGTCCGCTAATATGTCTTGGGGTTTGTGTCCGCTATTAAGCCAAGGCGCTGTAGAAGCTTTGTATTTAAATGGTAGCGATGAACTAAAGAATTTGTATCTTCCAAAAATGATTAGCGGTGAATGGACAGGCACTATGAATCTGACTGAACCAGGTGCCGGTTCGGATTTATCTGCAATACGTAGCAAAGCAATTCCAGAAGGTGATCACTATCTAATAAGTGGCCAGAAAATCTTCATCACATGGGGCGACCATGAGATGGCGGATAACATTATTCATTTAGTATTAGCTCGCCTTCCTGATGCTCCCGCAGGTGTTCGTGGCATTTCGTTATTCTTAGTTCCTAAGTTTTTAGTAAATGAGAATGGCGACTTGGGCAAACGTAACGATGTCGAAGCTGCTTCTTTGGAGCATAAACTGGGTATCCATGCTAGCCCGACATGTGTCATGGCGTTTGGAGAAAATACGGGTGCCATAGGCTATTTAATAGGTGAAGCCGGGAAGGGCCTTGCTTGCATGTTCACCATGATGAATAACGCACGCTTAGCGGTTGGTTTACAAGGTGTCGCTATTTCTGAACGTGCTTACCAGCAAGCACTTTGGTATGCAGGTGATCGAACACAAGGTAAAGCTGTGGGCTTCCAAGAAGACGGGCCTATTTTACGCCATGCGGATATTCGTCGTATGTTAATGACTATGAAATCATTTACTGAAGCGGGTCGCTCATTGGCATATGATGCATGTGCTAGTCTAGATTTTTCTCATGCACTTGAAGATAAATCAATAGCAGCGAAAGAGAAGGCACGTGCAGCATATTTGACACCTATCGTTAAAGGCTGGTGCACTGAAGTGGCTCAAGAAGTAACTTCATTGGGTGTGCAAGTCCATGGAGGGATGGGCTTTATAGAAGAAACAGGAGCGGCGCAGCATTTTCGTGATGCACGTATCTTGCCTATCTATGAAGGGACTAACAGCATTCAGGCTTTAGATCTTGTCGGACGAAAAACATTATCTGACCACGGATCTGCTGCAGAGTCTGTTATGGATGAGATATCAGCAACGCTGGTAGAAGCGCGTGAATCAGCACGTTTTAGAGACAGTGCTGAAAAAATCCAATGTGCTTTAGATGTCGTAAAAACGGTTACGAAGCAGTTACTGTCTGACTCTGCAGATGACAAGTACTTCTCGGGAGCCGTCGCATATAACTACATGATGATGATGGGTACATTATGTGGCGGATGGCAGTTGTTGCGTGGTGGCTTAGCAGCTGAAAGCAAACAGGGGCAAGGTGAAAGTGACCCTTACCTTGAAGCTAAACAACTTACCGCTTTGTTCTATATGGACCAAGTATTGCCACGATACGTAAGTTATTCATCAATGGTTACCACGGGTAGTAAAGCAATTATGGCCTTTACAGATGAGCATTTAGAATCGGCCTTTAGCTAATTGAAAATGCTTTTATAGAACAAAGCAAACACCCGCTAGTGCGGGTGTTTTGCTATCCAATACTGCCGAAATCGGGTAAGGTGTCGCATAGAATATTTCCAATAAATTGAAAGGGATTATTGCCAGTCATGATCATTACACCAAAGATCCGTGGTTTCATTTGTACTACGTCTCACCCTACGGGTTGTGCTCAGAATGTGCGAGAGCAGATTGAGTTTGTTAAGCAGAAAGGCCAGATAGAAAATGGGCCTAAACGCGTTTTGGTAGTTGGGTCGTCCAGTGGTTATGGATTATCTTCTCGTATTGAAGCAGCATTTGGTTCAGGCGCTGCAACGATTGGTGTTTTCTTCGAGAAGCCAGCAACAGAGAAAAAAACAGGGACAGCAGGTTGGTATAACGCTGCAGCCTTTGAGCAACAAGCTATCGAAGCAGGCTTATACTCAAAAAGCATTAATGGTGATGCGTTCTCTCATGATGCCAAAAAGAAAACAATTGAGTTGATTAAAGAAGATTTGGGTCAAATCGATCTCATTGTTTACTCATTAGCTTCACCTGTTCGTAAAATGCCAGAAACTGGCGAAGTAGTGCGCTCAGTGCTTAAACCTATTGGTGAGTCGTATAAATCCACCGCTATTGATACGAATAAAGACATCATTATCAATGCAGAGATTGAGCCTGCTAGCGAAGAAGAGATAGCCAATACCGTCACCGTTATGGGCGGCGAAGATTGGGAGCTATGGGTTCATGCGTTAAATGATGCCGGTGTGTTAGCTGATGGTTGTAAAACCGTTGCCTATAGCTACATTGGTACTGAAATTACGTGGCCCATTTATTGGGATGGCGCACTTGGTAAGGCAAAACAAGACCTTGATCGTGCGGCGGGAGAGTTAAACACGCTATTGTCTGCTAATGGCGGACAAGCAAATGTCGGTGTTCTTAAGTCTGTAGTTACTCAGGCCAGTTCAGCTATCCCGGTCATGCCTTTGTACCTATCAATGGTTTTTAAAATCATGAAGGAGAAAGGGCTTCATGAAGGGTGCATGGATCAAGTCGACCGTCTGTTCCGGACAGGACTGTATGGCGATTCTGGTGCAATAGATGATAACAACCGCTTCCGTATGGATGATTGGGAGCTACGTGACGATGTACAAAACCCTTGTATGAACCTTTGGGAACAAGTAACAACAGAGAATCTATTTGATTTAACAGATTATGCTGATTATAAAAAAGAATTTCTGAAACTATTTGGATTTTCAGTTAAAGGCGTCGATTATGACGCCGATATTAGTTCTGTAGTTGATTTTAACGTTATTGATTTGTAATAGTTTTCATCATCAAATAAACCCTGCCTAGTGCAGGGTTTTTTATTGCGATTAAAAAAAAATAGGCTATATTGTTTATGCGTAACTCATAAGGATAGGGTTAATAAAATGCTAAGGATTATAGGTTTAATTGTTGTTTCTTTTATCTGTGCAGGGTGCCAAAGTAACCCTTCAGTTCCAATTGGTAATGTATCAGTGACGGGAGATCCAATCGCTTCTCTGAAAGCGACGTCATGGTCTGTTAAAACCGTTGCCGGACGAGGCCTCATGGAGTATCTGACATTGACGCTGACGTTTGATAACGAGGTAGAGCTCACCGGTTTTTCAGGCTGTAATTGGTTTAAAGGTCATTACAAAATCACGAGCTCTCAACTTGAGGTAGAGGCGTTATCTTCTACAAAAAAATACTGTTCCAAAGTAATAATGTACCAGGAACATTTATTATTAAAAGAACTGTCTAAGCCACTTACGTTGTCTCAGAAAAATAATAAAGTGATCCAATTAATAAATAATAAGGGCAAAGTAACGAGTTTGATGATGCAATAATTTCATCTAGAATATTTTATATTACTAGGCTGGCTGTTAGATTTCTGGGATAATTGTGGGTTAACCCAACAAGATTTCTATTATTCCATGATAAGAACAGCTCCCGACCTTTTTTCACATACTCCCTATTGGGCCGAGTGTTTCGGTTCCGCTCCTTTTTTCCCAACTACCCGCCAAGAAATGGAAACACTAGGCTGGGATAGCTGTGATGTGATTTTAATCACAGGTGATGCCTATGTTGACCATCCCAGTTTTGGCATGGCCGTTATGGGGCGGGTTTTGGAGGCACAAGGCTTTCGCGTTGGTATTATTGCTCAGCCTGATTGGCGCTCAACTCATGACTTTAATGAACTTGGTCGTCCTAATCTGTATTTTGGGGTGACGGCTGGGAACATGGACTCAATGATCAACCGTTATACGGCTGATTTGCGTGTACGTCACGATGATGCTTACACACCAAGCGGTGCTGAAGGAAAACGGCCTGACCGAGCTGTCATTGTTTATTCTCAACGCTGTCGTGAATTGTACAAAGATGTTCCTCTTGTTATTGGCGGAATTGAAGCCAGTTTGCGTCGTATTGCTCAATATGATTATTGGAGTAATAAAGTTCGCCGCTCTGTGCTGGTCGATTCTGGTGCTGATATTCTTCTCTATGGTAATGCCGAACGTGCCATCGTGGATTTAACTCATCGCCTTGCTGCCGGTGAGCCAATACAAGATATAAATAATTTACGTGGTACGGTTGTCGTGCGTGAATTTGTTCCTGAAGGTTACATTGAAGTCGACTCGACTCGTGTTGATTGGCCAGGACATATAGATGATTTCCAGAACCCGTATGAATATATTGCTGAACCATCAAAATGCGCCTCAGATAAAGCGAAAAGTGACCCGCAAGAAGTCATGCCCCTGAGGATTATTCCTGAGCCTCTTAAAGGCAAGCAAAGGCTAGACAGTAATAAAACTTATATCCGTTTACCATCATTAGAAAAAGTTACTAAAGACCCAGTGTTGTACGCACATGCGTCTAGAATTTTGCATTTAGAATCTAATCCTCACAATGCAAAAGCATTAGTGCAGCGAGATGGAAAGCGAGAAATTTGGGCTAATCCGCCGCCAATTCCGCTTGAGACCTCTGAGATGGATGCGGTTTTTGGGTTGCCTTATCAGCGTATTCCGCATCCAAAATATGGCGACCAAAAAATACCGGCATATGACATGATTCGGTTCTCGATTAATATCATGCGTGGCTGCTTTGGCGGTTGCACTTTTTGTTCAATTACGGAGCATGAAGGGCGTGTGATTCAAAGTCGGTCACAAGAATCGGTTATTAAAGAAATTGAGGATATACGCGACAGAGTACCAGGTTTTACCGGTATGATTTCAGACTTGGGTGGCCCTACCTCTAATATGTACCACCTTAACTGTAATGATGCTGAGATACAGGCATCGTGTCGTAAGTTGTCATGCGTTTATCCTGTGATCTGTAAAAACCTGAAAACGGATCATAGCGAAACAACACAGCTATACCGTAAAGCACGAGCACTCAAAGGCGTTCATACGGTGGCTATTGCTTCAGGTCTTCGATATGACCTGGCTGTAGAAGACCCAGAATATGTAAAAGAACTCGTAACTCATCATGTTGGCGGCTATCTAAAAATTGCACCGGAGCATAGTGAAGAGGGGACGCTTACAAAAATGATGAAACCGGGCATGGGCACTTATGACCGGTTCAAGAAGATGTTCGATAAATACTCGAAAGAAGCCGGTAAAAAGCAGTATCTGATCCCATATTTCATAGCCGCTCATCCGGGTTGTGAAGATGAAGATATGTTGAATCTTGCTTTGTGGCTAAAAGAGCATCAGTTTAGAGTAGATCAGGTTCAGACTTTTTATCCATCCCCCATGGCATTAGCTACGGCCATGTACCACTCTGGTCGCAACCCATTGAAAAAAGTGAGTTATAAGAGTGAGAAACTCTACATACCTCGCGAGCTTGAACAGCGAAGATCTCAAAAGTCATTGTTACGTTATCATGATGCAGATAACTGGCCACGCCTGCGTGAAGTGTTAGAAAAAATGGGTCGTGGGGACTTAATAGGTAATGCTGATTGGCAGCTAGTACCTGCAGAAGAAAAAGTACGTAATTTGCGTGCTAGTGGGGCCCATAAGAAAGCCGCGTTAGCGAAGAAAGATGCTGTAACAATGAAACAGAAGCTTTCAAACCGTCCAACGGCTACTGCGCGTAAAAAAGCTGCAGGGAAAACAAACAAGAAAGTTAATAAGCAGCGCAGTGTTAAAAAAGGAGGGTAAGCAATTCATCTAAGAGGGTTGTGATAGACAGCCCTCCTTGTTGTTATGAATTTTCATCGATACTGTATGAGCGCGTAAATTCAACATATTAAAAATACACGGATGTATTTTTAATAAATCTAATTAAAAATATTATCTCCTTGTTGGTCAATCATTAGCTTTGCTTTACGAAACGTTTCTTTTACACAAAGTTCAGACGTTGGCAGAACATCAGCTCGAATAAAGGTGTGCTTTTTATCTTCCCCTTTTTCTATGAAGCCACTGATGCGAAATTGTGCGCCTTCTGCTGCTGGTGAAGCAGATAACAGGTAGCCTTTGTACTCTTCTTGTGATGTTGTTGTAGGTGAGGTTACTGGATCACTTTCTGCAGTAAAGATGCCCAGTAGTGATTTTAACAAGCCCATTACTGCTCCTATTAAGAATTGGTAGTGCTATTTAAAAGATAACTCTACCAGAAATGCAAAGCGAACAAAGTAAAATAGTAGTGCAATTTTTTCTCTCTGCTATGCTGATAAGTACAATTGGCTTTGTTCATGTAATATTAAGGATGATGAGCGTGTATCAATTTATAACTTTTAAGATTAGCCGCCAAGTAGCTAGTGTAGTTACAGTTATGGTTTTGTTTTTCCCCCTTGGGCTGCAGGCGAAAGCGAAAGCAGAGCTAACTACTGTAACTCTTCAGTTGCATTGGAACCACCAATTTCAATTCGCAGGGTATTATGCAGCGTTGGAAAAAGGTTTTTATAAAGATGTAGGGCTAAGCGTTAATATAAAAGATGGAGGGTATGATAGTAGTGGGCATGCGGTTGTTCCTGAAGCCGAAGTGCTATTTGATAGGGCTCAGTTTGGCTCTACTCGCACTGATTTGTTAATAAACCATGGGCAAGGCCTTCCATTTGTTGTTTTAGCAAACATCATGCAACACTCCCCATACACCTTTTTAACCACTGACCAATATGATTTGAAGCGTTTAGAAAGCATCGGTACCACACGTCCTATTTCACTTAATTTACCAGGTGAGGGAAATCAGCGGACAGATGTTGAGGCTATTGCTGCATTAAAAGTGGCAGGTATAAATTTAAAAGGACTCAATAATCATTTTCCTACCTGGGAATTGAATGATCTTTTAACAGGCAAAACTCAACTCATTCCAGCCTATAGTACTGACGAATCCTATTTCGTTAAAAAAGCTGGACATATCCCTGTTCATATTGAGCCTAGATCCTATGGGGTAGATTTTTATGGCGACTTATTATTTACGCGCCAAAACATGTTGGATAATCACCCCGAAACGGTACAAAAATTTCGTGCCGCCAGTTTAAAGGGGTGGAAATATGCAATGGAGAATACCGAAGAAATTGCTGAGCTCATTGTGGCCAAATACAAAACAAGAAATAACTTTTATGATAAAAACTTCCTTATTTATGAAGCAGAGCAAATAAAAAAACTAATGAATCCTGATGTAATTGAAATTGGATATATCAACAAAGAGCGCTGGGGGAAAATAGCAGATACATATCGTTCTTTAGGATTAATCGACCAATATGACCTGGATAAATTTCTCTATAAACAGTTCGAAAGTGAGGATTTATGGACAGTGTATAAGCACTGGATTCAGCTGCTTATTATTCCATTTGTAATAGCTGTGGGTGTTAGTTGGTATCTATTTTCTTTAACCACCAAGCTACAAAAAGAGATTGCTAAGCGCCGAATAGCTGAGAAAAGCCTGAAAATACAAGCTGAACTAGATAGCTTAACGGGTATTAGCAATCGCTATGTGTTTCAGCAAAGCTTGGAAAAAGAATTTGATCGAGCCCGTCGATATCATCAGCCATTCTCATTAATGATTATGGATATTGATCTATTTAAAGAGGTAAATGACAAGTACGGACACCAAGCTGGAGATGAGGTTTTACGTTCCCTCGCGAGTGTTACTCAAGGCTTACTACGCAATACCGATTTATTTGCACGTTATGGTGGAGAAGAATTTGTTGTGTTGTTGCCCAATACGTCTTTGAAGGAAACGCTGAACCTAGCTAAGCGCATTCTATATGCAAATCGACATAATGCTGTTCTATTTAATGGTTTAAGCATCCGTTACACGATTAGCATTGGTGTCACTGAGATTCTAGATACAGATAAGGTAGTGGAAGATCTCTTTAAGCGTAGCGATGATTTACTTTATGATGCCAAAGATGCTGGGCGAGACTGTATAAGATTGAGCAATGAGAAAAAAGAAAAACTAGAAGCTGTTAGTACTTAATCGGTAATGATGTTGACGTTTTAACGGCACGAATAGCGAAATTGCTTTGTATGTCTTTAACAATAGGAAGGCGCTGGAGTGTTTTAAGCCACGCTTCGTAATTCAACAAGTCTGATACCACTACTTCAAGACGATAATCAGATGCGCCAGAAACAACAAAGCAACTGATGACATTATCCATCGCTAAAATGGCGCACTCAAACTGCACGCTAGCCTCATCACGATGATTATCAAGGCTGACATCAACAAAAACAGTCATACCTAACCCGACTCGTTGGCGATCAAGTGCAGCATAGTAGCCTGTAATGACACCATCCTCTTCAAGTTTTTTCACTCTTCTTAGACAAGGTGAAGGCGACAGGTCAATTTTATCCGCGAGATCTACATTACTGAGACGACCATCTTCTTGAAGCAGTGAGACAATTTTTCGATCTGATTTATCCATTATTGAAATGTTCTTTAAGTTTGGTGGGTGATATTGATATTTTATGCTAATTATTGATTAATTCAAGGTGTAAATAGCAAGGACATGCGGGGTATGAAGTATGGATAATAGCGCTTTATATCAGAGAGATTATCATGACTGCAATAGTGCTTAAACGTCTGTCAGGGCTGTCGCCTACTCATGCAGGAATTATCGCCGCATTTGTGACAATTCTTATCTGGGCTAGCTGGTTGATCTCTATGAGACTCGGGAGCCAGTCTCAGCTATCCACAATTGATTTAGCAATACTGCGCTTTGGTGTAACAGGCCTGATCTTGCTGCCTGTTTTTTTAAAGGCTTGGTCTCGTATTCGTACTACGCCTAAGCGTTACCTCATTGGGATTATGGCGGGTGCAGGTTTACCATTTTTTTACTTATCATCATTGGGTATGCGATATGCGCCAGTGGCGGATGCAGGATTACTCATTACAGGTACCTTTCCATTATTCGTGACTTTTGCTGCAGTAATTTTCTATCGAGAAAAGTTGACACAACAGCGTGCCTTGGGCCTTTCTTCAATCGTAGTAGGGATAGCAACTATTTTAGTAATGACCGCTATTAGTACCGGGTCGGAACATTGGCGGGGAGATATATTCTTTCTATGTGCAAGCTTATCATGGGCGATATTTACCGTTAGCTTAAAACTGTCAAAATTGCGCCCTTGGGATGCGGCTGCTTGGCTTTGTGTGTCATCATCAAGCGTTTTGCTCGCAGGTGTGACGTTTGGTGTCTGGGATGTTACGTTTATGCATGCACCGATAGAGCAAACGGCTTATCAGGTCGTGGTACAGGTTCTATGTGTCGGGCTTATAACAGGTTTTAGTTATGGATTTGCTGTTCGCCAGTTGGGAGCAGAGAATACGTCTGCAATTGGTGCATTTACGCCTGTTTTGGCGGTACTTGGCGGGTTGTATCTATTAGGAGAACCCATTCAGTTGGTGGCTTGGGTTGGACTCGGCTTTATTACGTGCGGTGTGTTGTTGGCAAGTGGTATTCGATTTAAAAGTAATTTGGTGTGAGTTTTTCTTGCAGGTTGATTGTGTGAGTATCATCAATCTGCAAGAAAAAGCGAAGACTACTGACTCGTTAATTATGGCTTGATAAGAAATGGGCTACAATGAGCTGCGAAGGTGATAAGTCTTCTTTATCAGCCTGGGCTGTTAGTAGATCATGTGCTTCTTGGGTTAGCTTAAGAGTATGATTAGCCTTATGTGCTTTGGTGTTGTCTAAAGATGTCGCTAGTTTATTTTCATATTCTTTGTCTAGCCACTCTTCACACCACTCTCTTACCTCTTTTAAATTACGTGAGCATTTACGCCATGCTTTAAGTGCTTTGAGGTGCTTTTTCGATGCCTTAGAAGACGCGTCTTGGTCGAAAGGAAATTTATCATCCTTGCTCAGCTGTACATCAATCCATTGAATGACAGTGGTTAAATCACTTTTCTTGATCTTCATCTGTTAGGACTCATAGTCAGGATGTTGAAATACGAGCGCATTGTCACAAAAAAACACCCGTCATAATATTAAACTTTTATGAAACTTCACAAAAAGTCAGCCGAGCTGTTTGAGAGTTTCGGCTTGTTGAGCTATGCGATCAACAAACTGGCTAAAGAGCTCTTGTTCATCAACAGACAGGGCTGATAATAAATAACCTTCTCGCGCAGTCACAAGTGGCACTATCTGTAGGTATGTCTGTTTACCTTGCTCTGATAGGCAGACACTAGAGAAACGTCGATCTTCCTTGTTAACATTCTGTGTTAATAGCGCTGCTTTTTTAAGGTTAGAGATGGCGCGGCTAACCTGCATTTTTTCCATGCTGGTAAATTGAGCAATCTCTTTAGCCGACATCTGTGATTTTTCACCTAATGCTGCAACAACTCGCCACTCTTGTGGCGTTAAATTAAAACGCCCTGAGTAGAGTTGAGCAATGACTTCGCTAACAGACGCGTTGAGCATGGCTAGTCGGTAGGGGAAAAAGTCGCTTAGTCGTAAAGCGTTGGATGGTTCTGTAACCGTATTTGAGGAAGTCATACGTTTTCTACAATAATGGATAAAACAGAGTTATATCTTATGGTGTAATGAGTAAAAATACAATTTCCTGATAGGAATCAATCGATAAATTGTTTTTAAATTCTTTAGTAACAATAGGTTATGGAAATATTATGAATTTTGACATTGGTAACCAATGTTACTAATATGGTGTCCATACCAACAACAATAGTTAGCCGAGGGCATATTAATGATTAAACTTGAACAGATCCATCACGTCGCTTACCGCTGTAACGATGCAAAAGAAACGGTTGAGTTCTATCAGAATATGCTCAATATGGAGTTTTTAGTTGCTATTGCAGAAGACCTTGTGCCTTCTACAAAAGAACCTGATCCATACATGCACCTTTTCATGGATGCAGGTAACGGCAATATCTTGGCGTTCTTTGAATTGCCAACTAAGCCAAAAATGGACCGTGATCGCATGACACCTGAATGGGTCCAACACATTGCTTTTCGTGTAGAAAGCGAAGAAGCTTTGATGGAAGCGAAAGCAGAACTAGAAGGTAAAGGTCTTGATGTATTAGGCCCAACTAATCACGGCATTATCAAGTCTATCTACTTCTTTGATCCAAATGGTCATCGTCTTGAGCTTACCTGCTTAACAGGTACTGACGACCAGATGAAGCAGTTGAAAGAAGTAGCACCGCTAATGTTGGAAGAATGGTCACGGACTAAAAAAGCACCTAAGCATGCTGCTTGGATGCATGAAGAAGAGTTTTCTTCAAAATAAATCTATGATCTTGTGTTTGAATTAGTAAACGAAAGCCAGTAACTGGCTTTCGTTTTTGTTGTTTCTGGGTAGATAGAATAAGAGTAGAGAACTAATACTATGAGCAATGTTAATACGTTGAATGAAACCCATGACCTTGCATTGAAAAGCTGGGTTGGTAGTGCGAATCAAACGAATAGCGACTTTCCTATTCAGAACCTACCCTTTGCTATTTTCCGTCGTTCAGGCTCAAGCGAGGAATTTCGTGGCGGTGTAGCGATTGGTGATCAAGTTGTTGATCTGGCAGCGGTGGATGAAAAGGCACTCTTCTTAGGTGAAGCAGCAACAGCAGCGAAAGCGTGTTCACAACCAACACTTAATAATTTTATGGGCATGGGTGTGGCATATGCATCCGCTTTACGTTTAGCGTTATCACGTGCGCTAAGAGAAGGTGCAGACAAATCTTTAGAAAGCTGTTTAATTGCACAGTCGGATGTTGAGTTCGATTTACCAGCAACCATTGGCGACTACACTGATTTTTATACCTCTGTTCATCATGCTACCAGCGTCGGTAAATTGTTCCGTCCAGACAACCCATTACTGCCAAACTACAAATGGGTACCGATTGGCTATCATGGTCGCTCATCATCAATTGGTGTTTCAGGCCAAACATTCCATCGTCCAGTAGGGCAGACGAAAGCCCCTGATGCTGAAGCTCCTTCATTAGGCCCATGTAAGCGTTTGGATTATGAGCTTGAGCTAGGTATTTATATCGGCCAAGGGAATGAAATGGGTGATGCTATTAAGTTGGATGATAGTGATAATCACGTCTTTGGTTTTTGTTTGTTCAATGATTGGTCTGCGCGTGATATTCAAGCATGGGAATATCAACCATTAGGTCCATTCTTAGCGAAAAATTTTGCATCAACGGTTTCTCCATGGATCGTTACACTAGAAGCGATGGCACCGTTTAGAACTCCTTGGACGCGTGATGCTGCTGATCCTCAACCACTTCCATACCTTGAATCTGGTGCAAACCGTGAGCAGGGTGCGTTTGATATTAAATTAGAAGTATTGATTCAGACAGAAAAAATGCGTGTCGAAAATCAACAAGATAAGTCAGTTTCTTTATCTAATTTCTCGTATTCGTATTGGACTGTTGCGCAAATGGTTGCTCACCATACAGTGAATGGTTGTAATCTAAAACCGGGTGACTTCTTGGGAAGCGGCACACAGTCAGGCCCTGATTATGAAGAGTCAGGATCACTACTTGAGTTATCTCGTGGTGGTAAAGAATCTATCGACTTGGGTAATGGTGAAAGCCGTACTTTCTTAAACGATGGCGATACCGTTGTGCTTAAAGGTTGGTGCCAAAAAGAAGGTGCTGCACGTATCGGTTTTGGTGAAGTGAGAAGTACTGTGTTGCCTGCAAAAATATAAATAACGTGTAAGCGTTTAAAGAATAACGCCTCAAGTGAGCTTTGTCTCTTGAGGCGTTTTTGTATCTGAAGTGAAAAGTGTTGGTGCTCGATCAGGCGAACATTTCTCGTTGCTGATACGCATACGCTGTATTAAAAGCCACTTGTTGGAATTCTTTCAAACCGGTTTCCTTAAATGGAATACCCAGAGGGTTGCGCTTCAAAACTTCTTTGATTTCAGAAGCAGGCAAGATGATAACATCAAGATCATCAACCAGCTGAAGTGTCGCTTCCATCTTAAATGCGAGGCCGCCTCCAGAAAACTTACCTTTCAAAGGAGCCTGGTTGATAATTACTTTTTCCACTTTATAGTCGGTCATCAGTTTATTAAAGCTAAACTGAAAGTCTTTCAAATTCTGTCGATCATTGCTATCCAATAATGTAATGCGACTTGTTCTGCAATCAGGGATATCAAATAGTCCGTCAGATAATGATAAAAGACAGATAATAGCTTCATTATTTTTTAACTCAACACCACAGACTCTCATGACAAACCCCCGCATATTTGGACGATGCGCATTATAGCGTTAAAGCTCTCCGTTACACTAAGAGTGCTTTATATATTGAGTGAATATTTTCACTTTTGAGTATTTTATCGTAAATATGTACCCGGTTTTGATCATGAAAAGTGTGTTTTATAAGAATGCTGTACTAATTGTGTTTCGTGTAGATGATATGAATCGTGTTTAAGTGTGCTTGCGGAGCTACTCGCGGCAGGGAATAATGGGCTTTTTCTGTTTTTAATCGGATAACATCTATGAGCGTTGTATTTGAAGAGCTGGACTATCAGGAAACTCCATTGGGTGTGATTAGTCTGAGACGTCGGTCCGAGCCAAGGCTCAACAATAAAATTCTCTATGAAATAAAACTGGATGATGAGTTCTTGATGTCTAGTTTGTTTACGGAGGCAGAAATTCAGCTCTCTAACATTTGCCTAGCAGCTTTAGAAGGAAAAGAGCTTGATGTGGTTGTCGGTGGTTTAGGGTTAGGTTATACCGCTAAAGCAGCTCTTGAGCATGATAGTGTGCGCTCTCTTAAGGTAGTTGATGTTATGGCGCCGGTTATCGACTGGCATCAGCGTGGTTTGGTACCTCTGGGTAGCGAGTTAGCAGCAGATCCACGATGTACATTAATACATGCAGATTTTTTTGATGTCGCTACATCGAAAACAAAAGGTTTTGATGGAATAGCTTACCCTGAAGATGCACCTCATCCACAAGTAGATGCCGTGCTATTAGATATAGATCATTCGCCTAGTTATTGGCTAAATCCGGGCAACAGTGCATTCTACACCGAGCAGGGGTTACGTGATCTATCTGACAAAATTGTTTCGGGCGGCATTTTTGGATTATGGTCTGATGAGCCTCCTGCGGCAGATTTTATAGCACTTCTTGATCGTATATTTGAATCTTCTGAGTCTCACGTTGTCAGTTTCCCTAATCCGTATTTACAAGAAGACTCAACAAATACGGTTTATCTGGCTCGAAAAGCGTAAACAACAAAGGCTATGTGATGACTAAATATCCGTTGAATAATCTTTCCTTTATAAAGCAGCGGTCTTGCAGGGCGTTAGCTTCAATAGCCCTCGTTGCTTTATCACAGGTAACACACGTCTATGCAGCGGATATTAGTTACTCAGCAACAGATATTATTGACTGGAAGCATAAAAGCTTTTCAGGAGACACTGATTACAGCGTTGTTTATGACGAGAAAATTAAGCAAAAAGTGATTCTAGCGAAAAGTAGCCAAACAGCGTCGGGGCTTTTTTATGAAAAGAAAATTGATCTTAATAAAACCCCTTTTTTAAATTGGTCATGGCGTGTCGAAAAATTTCCTGCTGTTAGCGATGAAAAAGTAAAAGCGGGTGATGATTTTGCCGCACGCATTTATATTGTTGTGCAGGATGGCTGGACATTTCTGAGTACTAAAGCGATTAGCTATGTTTGGTCAAAACAATCGCAAACAAATGATGTGTGGCCAAACCCATTTACTAACGGCAGCGCTATGATGCTTGCTGTAAGGGGAAGTGAAGATGGAAACGGCTGGGTAACAGAAAAGCGCAATATAAAAGAGGATCTGCAAAAACTCTTTGGTAAAGAGATCCGTTATATCGATGCCATTGCTATCATGACAGACACGGATAATTCTAAGAGCTCTGCTACGAGCTACTACTCGAATATTCGACTGACCGAAGAGTAATATTAAAATATGTCTAAACTGAGTAGTTTAAAAGGTTAAGTGTGCTCCCTGCGCTTAATACATGATTTTTACTCTCTTTCTATATAAATTCGTCTGCCAGTTGGCGGGTTGATCAAAAATAATAGATCTCCAGCATATATTGACCTTTCTTTGATCTCCGCTAAATCGTTTTGAGAGAGCTTTTCGCTTTCTCGAACTGTTAACTTATATGAATCAATGTCTTTTTCTAATCTGCAAGGAACATCACTTCCGCATACCAACTTAGCAGCGATATTCATATAATTTTTAGAGGGTGCCTGCGAGTGTCCCCAATAAAAGCTACCAATAAATCCGCTCCAAAGAATATTACAAAGCGTAACAAACAAAATAGAAAGGAGCGAGCAGGTCAAGGTGTTTTTGATATTACTAACTTTTCCTTTCCAAAGACCCATGAGAACTATAAAAAAAGCGCTAAAAACAACAGCTGCTGCAATATAAATGTAATGCATGATTGAAGTCCTTTTCAGTATAGGCTTTTATCGTTTTGCAACGATCTAATAGCTAAGCTAGGTCTATGGCTACTCATTAGTAATTATTATTTATTCTCTCCCTCTGAAGCTTTGCGCAGTATCGCATCCAACATATTGGCGGACAGTAGCCTTCTTAAATAAGCAAAAAGATACGTAGGAAAGGTGACGTAATAGCGTGCTTTTGGCCTTTTCGCTTCTAGTGCGTGAACAACTCTTTTTAATACGGCCTCTGGACCTAGTGTGAAGGGGTCTTTTTTGCTTGAATCAGGCTGGGCTGCTAAACGCTTTTCTACTACCTCATAGGTTGCTTGGTGAGCACTACCTTGGGTGTTTATGTTTTCTTTAAATTTTGTATATGCATTTTTTCTAAAGTCGCTGGTGATTGGTCCGGGCTCAATGAGTGATACATGTATGCCAGTGCCATGAAGCTCTTGTCTTAATGTGTCGGTGAGGCCTTCTAATGCAAACTTACTGGCATTGTACGCACCTCGATACTTCATGGTTATTAGCCCTAACACCGAGCTATTTTGAATAAAGCGTCCATAGCCTTGGCGGCGCATAACAGGGATAAGTAGATTGGTAAGTTCTAACCAGCCAAAAAGATTGGTTTCAAATTGCTGACGAAGCACGGCACGGGATAAATCTTCAACGGCACCTGGTTGGCCGTATGCTCCGTTATTAAATAACGCAAAAAGTGTGTTATCCGTTTTCTCCAATAGCCATTCAACAGCTTTATGAATTGACTCGCTGTCATCAAGGTCGAGCTGGCAAGCCTGTAGGCCCAGCTCTTTTAAGTGGGTAACATCTGAAGGCTTACGCGCCGAAGCAAAAACCTGATATCCACGGGTTTTTAAACCCAAAGCAACCTCTAACCCAATACCAGTAGAACAGCCCGTAATGAAAATAGATGTGTTAGCGATCACAGTTAAAACCATCAAATTTAAAAGAGACCACACTAGCATAGAGAAAGTATTTAGTACGTTGTAAACGCATATTATTTATCCGCTTTTTGTTATCCTAACGTTTTGGATGTTGGCTATATGTGTTTTTATCTTTAGTGTTAAGTCGATGCATATTGTTATTCTTGTTATAGATTATTTGGAGCATAAATGCGTTTTATTCCCCAGGCTCTCGTTTCAATCATTGTTGCCTTTTCTTTCGTTACATTAACGTATGCCGGTGCTTCATATGAAGGGCCGGAGTCCGTACCTATTTTCCACCCTTTGTGCCTAAAAGAGCTAAAAGCATATGAGGAAGAGGGTGGTGCTTTTGATATGTATTTATGTTCCGAAAAATACAAAGATAATGCCGTTAAGCAAACACCTAGCGGAGGGTACTATGCTCGGCGTCCAGTAGATGAGTCGGGCAATAAGCAAGGGTATGTAGTGTTTCAGCCTGTCGGGACGCTGGATAACGCTATGGAGTTACTGTTAGTACATGATAAGCAAGACCAAAAAGGGGCTGATGCTTCTGTTTATGTCATCGGTCGGATTCCGCATTTAGGCCCAAATATGCGTGATTTTATCACCAGTATTGGAGAAAACGGAGACCGTTGCAACGGTGGGATTCAGTCAGCTAGGCTGGTATCAGAAGCAATTTTAGAAGTAGATATTAATGTAAATCCAGCAACACTGATGTCCCTTGATAAGCTTACTTCAATTAAAAACCCCAATAAGAGTACTAATATTCAGAGCTTAAGCCTTAAGCCAAAAAACAAATTGGATGATAGACCAACAACATGTATTGGCACCGTAACAAAGTCTTATGATTTGTTAAACGACAAAGAAAGTTACGCGTGGGTGCATTTTATCAAAGAGAATACGCGCGTTGCACTGGACCCTTATCAGCAATGTTTTGATGCACTTGTTGCTGATTTCGTTAAACCGCCACAAACTATTAACATGCAAGATTTTGAACTATTCTCTCGTCTGTTTGATAGCGAGTGCTCAAATTAATTTAAAACCAAACCTTTTTAAAACAATGGATTAACGAGTACTCTTGTGAAAATACTGCATACATCGGATTGGCATATTGGACGACAGTTTCATAACGTTTCTTTGCTTGAAGATCAGCGACATGTGCTTGATCAAATTGTTAATATCACCCGTCAGCAAAACGTTGATGTGCTGCTAATAGCAGGTGATATCTATGACCGCTCGGTTCCTCCGTCACAAGCAGTGGCTTTATTAGATAATGTAATAAGCAGCATCAATCAGTTAAAAATCCCCGTAATCATGATTAGTGGCAATCATGATGGTGCGGCACGTTTAAGTTTTGCGTCTTCTCAGTTGGCTCAAGCCGGGGTGCATATATTGGCTGACCTTGAGCAAATATCCCGGCCCGTTACGTTGAAAGATAAACATGGTGACGTGGTTTTTTTCGGTGTTCCTTATGCTGATCCTGTTTCAGTGAGGCATGTTCTAGGTGTTGAGGCGAGTACACATGATGAAGCAATGGCGCAGGCCATTGCCTCGTTAAAACCGAGTATGCCAAAAGACACGCGTACAGTATTACTCAGCCACTGCTTTATCGATGGAGGCGAGGAGTCAGAATCAGAGCGTCCATTGTCTATAGGCGGTGCTGAGCGCGTTTCTTATAAGCACTTCGCACCTTTTGATTATGTTGCATTAGGTCATCTACACGGGCGCCAATATAAAGGTGCAAACACCATTCGTTACTCTGGCTCAATTCTTAAGTACTCTTTTTCTGAGGAGAAACAAATCAAATCGGTAACGCTTGTTGATATGGGAGAACAAGGTGTTGATGAAGTAACTCAAGTTCCGTTGCTGCCTCTCAGGGATATGCGGACCATCACGGGTGAGTTGACTGGCATTCTTGAACAGGGGCGTCACGACCTTAAAAAAGATGATTATTTGCAAATACGTCTAACGGATAAGCATGCGATACTGGATGTGATGGGTAAATTGCGCGCTGTTTATCCTAATGTGCTGCATATAGAACGTCCTGGTTTAATGGCTGCTAATCCGCAGCAAAGTGCACGTCGTGAGCAGCTCAAAAAAGGCGAATTTTCTATGTTTAGTGATTTTTTTGAGCAGGTCAATGGAGAGCCGTTGACCAAAGAACAGCAAAGCTATGTTTCGCAAACTCTCAGTGATCTGCATGAAAAAGATCTGCTTCAAAAGGTGTTGTAACCGATGCATCCATTAACTTTACAGATGTGCGCTTTTGGTCCTTTTGCTGCAGAAGAGTATATAGACTTTTCCCGCTTGGGAGATAAGCCACTTTTCTTAATTAATGGTCCAACAGGATCAGGAAAAACCACCTTACTCGATGCCATCTGCTTTGCCTTATACGGAAAAACCACGGGGGATGAGCGCGAAGGTACGCAAATGCGTTCTGACTTAGCGCAGCCAAGCCTTTTAACGGAAGTGACTTTTACCTTTGAGTTAACCGGTAAACGCTATCGGATTAGGCGTGTTCCTGAGCAGCCTAGACCAAAAGCCAGAGGGGATGGTTTTACTCAACAGTCTGGCGAAGCCCAGTTGTGGTTATTGGCAGATGATGGTTCACCAGAAAAGCTAATAGTGAGCAATAAAGTAACGGAAGCAACGCGTGAGATTGAGCATCTATTGGGCATGAATGCTGACCAGTTTCGACAGGTTATGGTGTTACCGCAAGGCAAATTTCGTCAGTTGTTAACGGCGGATTCAAAAGATAGAGAGCACATTTTTAGTCAGTTGTTTCAGACGCAAATTTATAAACGCCTAGAAGATGAATTAAAAAACCGTTCTGCTGAAGTGCGACGTGAAGTTGAGTTACTCAATAAACAGAAAGCGACACTGCTGGGTCAAACAGAGCTAGAAAGCCTTGAAGCACTGTCAGAAAAGCTTCAGCATCTGTCGGATGAAGATCAAAAACTTAAACAAGTTTACGATCATCAACTTGAAGCGCGTGTAAAGACGCTACGCGAAAAAGATCAGGCAGTAGAACTGATGTCGCGCTTTACGCAATTGGACAGTTTGATTGCTGAGCAGCATGTGTTGGCACAGCAGCAAGAAGCTATTGATCAACAATCTATTCAGTTGCAACGCCATAGTGGGGCGCAGCAAATTGCGCCTGATTTTGAGCGTTATGAGTCCTCTACAGCAATACATGTAAAACATGCTGAGCGTTTTAAAATAGAAACAGAAAAGCTCAAGCAGTTTGAGCAGTCTTTGCAGGTAATATCAGTTGAGTATGCACAGTTACCCTCGTTGAAGCATCAGCTGGATGCTCATAAGGCGCAGCGGCAGATTTTATTGGGTTTCCAGTCTCGCGTTCAGAAACTACAAAGCTTAAAAAATAACCATGCTGTTGCTATTAATGTTTCATCAAAAGCAGAGGCTGCACTAGTGCTTGCGAAGCAGCTGCAAGCTGCTAATCAAAAGAATATTGACGAAACTGAGCAATCCATTGCGCAATTAAGGTTGTCTATACAACAGTCCGATGGGCTTTCACTTACGCTACAAAGTTACTCTCATCAGTTAGAGAAAAAGAAGAAAGTCGAGCAACTACAACGCCAAAAAATCACGCTTGAAACAACCCTTCATACTTCTAGGCAAAAAGGCGGAGCACTAAAGGCATTAGCCGATGAGAAGGAAAAGATAGCAAACACGGTCGAGCGAGATTGGCATTTAGCGCAAGCCGCTATTTTGGCGATGACATTGGATGATGAAGCCCCTTGTCCTGTTTGCGGTAGTATTGAACATCCTTCACCTGCGTATTCAGAAGTGTCACCACCGACTCAAGCCATGGTCGAGCAGGTAAGAAAGCAATTTCAGGAAGCGAGTGATTTACTCAATATTGAGCGAGAAAATTATCGCTCAATCAAAACAGAAATTACTCGCTTATCTCTAGAAATTTCTGATATCGACAAAGAACTAAATCAAGTGTTAGGTGAGGCATCGCATTCATCGTTGCAAAAGATGCAGTCGCACTTTTCTGTGCTTAAAAAGCGCTGTGATGATTTTCAAACTCAGCAAGATATTTTGAGAAAAGCTGAACAGACATTAAGCGGCCTTAAAAATGCGCAGTTGCCGTTATTAAGCTCAATGGACGAGGCGCAGAACGCTTGGAACGCAGCCAGCCAGCTTGTAGCGCAAGAGCTCAAAGCTTACCAAATTGCAGAACAAGAATTGCCTGAAGCATACCGTTCATTCGATGTGTTAGATGCTGCCATCACGCAGCAGCAAGATACCATTAATAGCTGTGAACAGCAGTTGAACCGCTTACAAACACGTTATGACACGGCAAAAGAGCAACATGACTCTGCGGGTGCAGCCTTAGGCGTTCTTCAAGAGAATGTAGGACAAAGCCAGCAAACTCTAGAGGCAGCCAAAACTCAATGGCAAGCAAGCTTATTGGGGAGTGCATTTGAGAGTGTAGAAGAGTTCAAGGAGTTACTCCTAGATGTGGCTGTAAAAGACAGTCTTGTGCTGCGTATTGAAGGCTATAAAAAAGCTGTGCAACACAACTTGGGCGCACTGCAAAGCCAGCAGCAGGCATTAGGAGATTCCATTCGGCCTGATTTACAGCCGTACTTAGATAAAATTGCTGTTGCACAAGAGACATTGCTTGCAGCTGAGCGGCAGTGGCGTTTGATACATGATCAGCTAACGCTCCTACAAAGCACGCAACAGAGGATAGCGGCACTAGATAAAGATGGTTGTGCACTTGAAGCGCAATATGCGGTAGTAGGAACCCTAAGCGATGTGGCTAACGGACAAACAGGTAATAAGGTGAGTTTACAGCGCTTTGTGCTAAGCGTGCTGCTGGATGATGTGTTGATTGAAGCGAGCCATCGCTTGGCCCTCATGAGTAAAGGCCGCTATCGCTTACTACGTAAAGAGGATCGTGCAAAGGGTAATAAGGCATCGGGGTTGGATCTAGAAGTAGAGGATGCTTACAGCGGAAGAGTCCGCGCAGTAGCAACGCTCTCTGGTGGTGAGAGCTTCATGGCAGCTTTATCACTAGCGTTAGGGTTATCTGATGTAGTGCAGGCCTATGCTGGCGGAATCCGTTTAGACACACTCTTTATTGATGAAGGTTTTGGTAGTCTTGATCCTGAGTCGCTGGATTTGGCAATTCGCACACTGACTGATTTACAAAAAAGTGGGCGAATGATCGGTATCATTTCCCACGTTGCTGAGCTTAAAGAACAAATACCTGCCCGTATTGATATCAAGGCCTCAGAGTTAGGTAGCAAAATTGTTTGGCGTGATGCTGTTTAGCTAATGCCCACTCACTAAAGTTAAACGCGACTCATAGCGCGTGCTGTATCCAGCATGCGGTTTGAGAATCCCCATTC
This sequence comes from Neptunomonas sp., assembly GCF_016744175.1. Classification (GTDB taxonomy): domain Bacteria; phylum Pseudomonadota; class Gammaproteobacteria; order Pseudomonadales; family Balneatricaceae; genus Neptunomonas. Next base: position 133,641 of record NZ_JADGEV010000004.1, read on the forward strand.
GTTATCGTACCAAGCAAATACCTTGATGAGCCCATCACTGACGATGCTTTGTGTGCTATCAAAAATACATGAAGCTGGGTTGTGATTAAAATCTACCGAAACTAATGGAAGCTCGTTGTAAGCAAGAACACCTTGTAAGTTATCCAGACTGGCATGCTGCATTAAATTATTGATCTCATCGAGGCTGGTGTTTTTGGAAGGTGTAAAGCTGAGATCTATCAAAGAAACGTTTGCCGTAGGCACGCGCACGGCTAAGCCTGATAGTTTCCCTGCTAATTCAGGCAGTACCAAACTAACCGCTTCTGCAGCACCTGTTCTGGTTGGAATCATTGATAACGCAGCCGCTCTGGCTCTGTAAATATCATTGGTGTAAACGTCTGATAGGTGTTGATCATTTGTGTATGAGTGGATTGTTGTCATGATCCCTTGTTGGATACCGATATGCTGGTTAAGCACTTGCGCCATCGGCGCCAGACAGTTTGTAGTGCAAGAAGCATTAGATACGATCAAGTGCTCCGCTGTGAGTATTTCGTGGTTTACACCATAAACAATGGTTGCGTCTGCATCTTTACCTGGCGCAGAAATAAGTACTTTTTTAGCGCCTTGTTTTAAGTGTATTGCAGCATCTTCCCTCGTGGTAAAGCGGCCTGTGCACTCAAAAACAATATCAATATCTAAATCTCCCCAATTTAAATTACTAGGGTCGCTCTCTTTTAATATGAGGATTTCATCGTTATCAATAAACATCTTGTTATCAGAGGCGGTAACAGAGTAACCAAAGTGCCCATGTACAGAGTCGTACTCTGTTAGCAAGGCGCTGGCGCTGGCATCACCTAAGTCATTGATCGCGATAATTGATAAGTGCTCCTTGTGTTCTCCTTCATACAAGGCGCGCATGATATTTCTGCCGATGCGCCCGTAACCATTAATCGCTATTCGAATAGTCATATCGATACTCCTTAAATGTGTAAACACTGTTCAAAGCATAGGCTAGTTTTAGAAGAGGCGTAAACAGGAAGTTATAAAAGAATAAATCCTATAGTATTAATCAGTTACTATGGTTGTTTGTATAAAACCACTATCAGAATTAATTTGAGGTTGCTCAATGGCAAACGAAATAGAAGCACCGACAAAAGCTGAAATGGCTCTTTTAGAACCCTTTGATGGGCTGACGTTAGAGCAGATTAAAGTACCTCAAACAAAAGAGGAATTTGCCGCGGCTGCTAGCGATCTCGCTTGCTGTCAATTTATAGGATTTGACACAGAATCTCGTCCAACGTTCCAAAAGGGAGAGGCATCTCTTGGCCCCCATATTGTTCAGCTTTCGACATTAGAAACTGCCTATATATTTCAATTAAGCAAGATTGAAAGCCACAGGCATATTGCAGATTTGGTTGAATCTAAGCAGATTGTAAAAGTAGGTTTTGGTCTAAAGTCAGATAAAAGTCATTTACGTCGTAAATTGGGTATAAATCCGGGTGCAATTTTAGATATGGACAAGGTATTTAGGCAGAAGGGCTACCGTAAAGAGTTAGGCGTAAAAGCCGCTGTCGCCCTTGTTTTTAATCAACGCTTTCAAAAATCAAAGTCGGTTACCATGTCTAACTGGGCTGCCCGCGAATTAAAGAGTAATCAATTAATATATGCTGCAAATGATGCTTATGCCGCGGTAAAACTCCTTAGCGTGATAAATAAATCCTCTACGTTAACCGGTTTACCAGTGACAGATTTATGATCGAATCAGGTTTAGGGTGATAAAAATAGGTGGTGCAGATATGATGCGTACTAAACAATACGTATTGTGTACTATTTATGCCTAAAAAATCAGATACTCGAGAGAAAGTTTTTTCAGCGGCAGACACGTTACTCCGAGAAGGGGTTCGGCCAACGCAACAGAATGTGAGAGATCGTATTGGTAGTGGGAGCATTACCACAATTAATTCTGCACTCAATGCGTGGTGGTCTACGTTAACAGATAGAATGAATCGAAAAGATCAGCACCCGGAGTTACCTGAGCCTGTTATTGGAGCAGCAAACAAATTATGGGATCAGGCATTGGCTTATGCTCATCACTCTTTTAAAAAAGAGAGAGAGGAAGTTGAGGCTATATTATTGAGCCGTAAAGCTGAAAGCTCTGAGCAGTTCGACCAATTAAGAGCAACTGCCGATCAATTACAGCAACAAAATGCTCTGTTGCGTGCTAATAACGACACCCTTCATGAGCAATGTATGGAGGTTAAACAAAAGTTATTAGCATCTGAAACACTACTGATTCGAGCAACTTCAGAGCGAGATGAAACGAATAGAATAAATAAACAATTGGAAATCATTCAGCGCGATACTCCTGTACCATCATCGCTAGCAGAGAATAATCAATTGTTAGATGCGCGTGTGGAAATAAAAGTAAATCTTTTAAAAATAAAAGACTTAGAGAGCTTAGTTCACGTAAAAAATAGAGAATGTAACGAGCTAGCACAACAGCTTTTGAAACAAGAAAGGGCTGCCGTGCAACAACAGCATCGTTTAGAGTTAGTGTTGGCTCAGCAAGATGCTCGTTATGATGAAGCGTTAAAAGCACTAACTGATTGCAAAAATGAGCTATCTCTGGCAAAAAGTAAGTCTTAATTATCAATTTCTTATGAACGGATCTTGTCGGATAAAAACTTTCAGGAAAGCCAATGGATACTGATTTATTATTAGAAGCTGATAACGAAACCATAAGAGCGACACTTTTATCCTGCTCCGAAGGGGATGCTGTTAATTGTCTATCTGAAGAAGTGTTTGCACAAGCAAAGTTATTATTGGTTAAAGAAAAGATCACCGGAATTAGTATTCAGTTGGTTGGAGATGATGGTTATGTTATTCGCCAAGTTACAGGTAAGCGAAGAAGTGAACTAGGGACCGAAGAATTTAATGATAGACAATTGGCGGTCATTAAAGCGCTAGAAAAAGTATTGCGTCATTGCCAGCAAGAGGGCATTAAATTAGTTGGATACAGTGATGAGTTGGTTGCATATCCGGCTGGATGTAATGACCCCAGTCAAGCGTCTATTTATGCTTTAGACATTGACAGTAGTGAGGCGTATACAGGCGCGGACTCTAATTCAGAATTGATGAAAATCTAAACAATGTTATATTAGTTTCTCCTATACTGATGTTAGTTTTCTATCAGCAAATAATAAGTATACGTAAATAGGTTTTATGAAAACAGCAAAGGTTTTACTCGTTGACGACCATGATATTGTGCGAGCAGGATTCAAACAGTTGCTTGATTCTCATCCGCAAATTGAAATCATAGCGCAAGCTAATAACAGCCAAGAAGCCTTTGAAGTCTATAAAAAAACATCTCCAGATGTAGTTATTATGGACCTATCAATGCCAAGTGACTCTGAGTCTCATGAATCAGCGGGTGCTCAGGGAGGGATTGAAGCAATACAGCGTATTATAGCGCTGGACGCCTTGGCGAAAGTCATTGTGCTGACGGTATGGGAATCAAACCCTTACCCTAAGAGTTTGGTAAAAGCAGGTGTTAAGGGCTATCTAACGAAGCGATGTGCGCCCGAAGAATTGGTTCAGGCCGTATTAGACGTTTACTTAGGTGGGAACCATTTTTCAGAAAGCATTAAAGCCATTCTTAATGATGGTGATGATGAAGAAGTCAGCCCAGTTAACTTATTAACAAAACGAGAGTTTGAAATATTTACTTTTTTGGCTGAGGGTTATACAGCGACACAAATTGCTGAATCTATATTTCTTAGTCATAAAACGGTGCACGCCCATCGCGCTAATATTATGCGTAAATTATCGTTGAGTAATAACTCTGAAATTGTCCATCTTGCAATACGACACGGTGTAGTTAGACCTTGATAAATAAAGAAGATATTAATCCCCTGGTTGATTCCGAATTCTTTTGGTATAGCCTTATTGAGGGTGACCAGATTGTTTTGGATGCTGATTACTACGAAGAGGGTAAGCTGATTCTACGTAAAGGGTTTGCTTATGAAGTGCTTGCTAAAACTGAACGTGATGTGAGTGATATTGCATTTATTGTTCAGTCTGATGTAACAGATAAACTTATTAGTGTGCATCCATTTCTCGTGGGTAACTATTTAATTAGCCCAGTAAAGTACCGGTTGAATTAAACCGTTTTATACTTTTAAAATATGATGACCCAACACCGACAGGAAAAAATAATGATAACAATTTATGGAAGCCCAAAATCAAGCGCAGGCCGTTGTTTCTGGTGCTTGGAGGAGTCCGGAGTATCTTATGAAACAAAATCTATTGATTTTAAAGCCGGTGAGCATCAATCTGAAGCGTTTTTAAAGATCAATCGAAATGGTAAAGTTCCTGCATTGCAAGATGGCGATTTTACTATTTGGGAATCTCTCGCCATTAGCAATTATATTGCAGATACCTATAAGCCTGAGCTTTTAGGGGTAACAGCGCAAGAACGAGGTTTGGTAAGTCAGTGGAGCATTTGGTCTGTCGCCGATTTACAAGTTCCAATGATTGATGCCTTTATTCAGTTAGTTTTTGTACCAGAACCTCATCGCAATACCGATGTTATTGCAAAAGCGTTTGAGAAATTGCCGGTAATGCTAGGCAGCTTAGATGCGGAGCTAGAGGGTAAAGATTTTTTAGTAGCGGATCGATTTACTCTAGCAGACTTGAACGTTTCTTTTGTTGTAGGTATTTGTGACGACATCAAGTTTGATTTATCGGCGTATAGCAATATCAATCAATGGCGCGTGCGCATATCAGAACGAAAGGGCACGCAACGTTATAAGGCACTTTGTAAGTAGCTGTATATGATTTCTGTATAAAGGCTTGGTGTTTTTACCGAGCCTTTTTTATATCACCGATAGTCAAAATATCTGCAAGCCGTTTCTTTCTGTTTCTTTTTTCATTTGATGTGTTCATAGCTTGAATTTCACCTTCCAGTACATATCATGCAAATACTTGTACCTGAACTAAACTACTCACTAAACATAAGAGATACTCTAGCTATAAAGCCCGAGATTACAGGGCATGTTCATCCAATAGCATCAAGAGAGGGAACAATGAAGTATAAGGATAATAGCGTGCTTCTTGTTGATGATGATCAAGCGATATTAGATGCAATGGAAACGTTGCTGAGCCCATTAGGCTGTAGAGTATTTTTGACAACATCACCTATTCAAGCACTAGAAATGCTTCAAATACAGCCCGTTGATATTGTTATTAGTGATATACATTTACCTGAGATGGAGGGGGAGTGCTTTTTAGAGAAGGTATCAGAGACCTTCCCTGAAATTGAAAGAATTGTCATGTCTGGTCATTCTGAAACGCAAGCTACTATCGATGCGATTAATCGAGGTAAGGTCAGCCGGTTTATGTTGAAACCTTGGGATGACGATCAAGTAATAAAAGTTGTTAGTGATAGTTTTGAATTGGCTACGATGAAAGCTGAGAATAAAAGACTACAGGAAGAAACTGAGCGTAAGAATACCGAGTTGGTAGCACTTAACGACTCTCTGGAAGCTAAAGTCCAAGACAGAACGCAGCAGCTAAAACTCACCAATGATCGACTTAAGGGAAGTTACCGCTCGGTTGTTAGAATGTTTTCGACATTAACAGCACGGCGAATGGGCGTTAAGGTATCTGGCCTTAATTTACAGCTTAATCAGTTGCTTATCGGGATCGCGAAGAGTTCAGGTATTGAAGGCGTCGAGTTGAAACAACTTTATTATGCTTGGCAGCTCAGGAATATTGGTAAGCTTAGTTTCTCTGATCAATTAATTAAAGCACCTTATCTACAAATGAGCCCTAAGCAGCAGAGAGAGTTTCATCAGCACCCTATATTAGCTCAAGCGGCATGTATGATGGTCCAACCTCTCTACCAATCGGGAAAACTAATCCTTCAATATAAAGAATATATGGACGGTAGTGGTTATCCCAGAGGGTTATCTGCCGAGAAGATAGACATTCGTGCTCAAGTTATTTGTGTTATGAACGACTACGTTGAATTAACGACGGGGTTGTTTGATGAGCGGCACTACAGCACTACAGAAGCGATTGGATACCTTCAAGATACGGCCCCTGAACGTTACAATCAGGAGATTGTGGTTGCACTACAAGAACTGATTAAGCTATTCGCTCAAAAAGGAAAATCTATCTCTGATAGCTGTATTCAAAGCATTGACCTTAAAACGGATATGAAACTTAGTCGAGACTTAATAAGCGAGTCAGGGATTTTACTACTCAGTGCAGAACAAGCACTCGATGAGACTGCCATTGAGCGTATTCGGGAAATGGAATTTAACTTAAATGAAACGTTTTCAATTTACGTATCAACACATGTTTAATACCCACAAATTATAGCCTGCACGTATAACTCAAAAAATCTCGTGGTGAACAATCTTATAACAGAATTAAAATATAACTGGAAATTACTTAATATATTAATTATATTAACTTAACATGTTATCTAATTCTTGCTTATGTAGATGAAATACATATGCCAACAAAAAAACAAAGCTTCAAAAATTATAGCTTTGCAATGATGGAAGGGCTGCCATGCTAACTCCCCAACAGATTCAAAATGCAGCAGATCGTCTTTATGACGCGGAAAAACAGCGTCAACAGATCCCTGCACTGACGCTTGAGTATCCTGATATGACCATGGACGATTCTTATAAAATCCAGAAAGCATGGGTGGATCGTAAGATAATTGAAGGTGCCTCTATCAAAGGCTATAAAATTGGACTGACATCTCGAGCCATGCAAATGGCCGTCAATATTGACCAGCCAGACTACGGTGTATTGCTTGATGAAATGTTTTTTGAAGATGGCGCGCAGATAAAAGCAGCTGACTTTTTAGATCCTCGTATTGAAGTGGAATTAGCCTTTGTCCTCAAAGACCGTTTAGAAGGCGACAATGTCACGATTTTTGACGTACTCAATGCGACTGATTACGTGGTTCCTGCTATCGAGTTAATCGCTGCGCGGTGCTATCGAACTGATCCTGATACGGGTTACACCCGTAAAGTACTGGATACCATTTCCGACAATGCGGCTAATGCCGGCATTATTCTTGGCGGGCGCCCGGTTAAACCTATGGATATCGATCTGCGTTGGGCGGGTGCTTTATTGTATTTGAATGGCCAAATTGAAGAGACAGGTATTGCGGCTGGCGTATTGGGCCACCCT
>NZ_JADGEV010000005.1:0-18139 GCF_016744175.1 Neptunomonas sp.
ATTCATTTAGCTCATAGCTTTTAAAAAAACCCGACCTTTGGTCGGGTTTTTTGTTTTTATCTCTTTGTTAAATAAGTATTTAATTCATCATTTAGATTCTGTATAGGCTCACTCGTAATCTCAATTGGTATGTTGGCGGCGTTCCGGTAGTCTGGTTTTAGTCCTCATGACTACAAAATACCCTAACAAAAAAATTAAAAAGGGATACCGAGATGAAAAAAACCGCTTTGCTATTCGCAGGTGCTGCACTTGCGTTGAATATAGCCAGTGCACAGGCTGCTACGTTAAGAATGGCCTATGATGCCGACCCTGTTTCTCTTGATCCATATGAGCAGCTTTCCGGCGGTACATTGCAGTTATCTCATATGACCTATGACCCATTAGTTCGTTGGGATAGGAACTTAGGATTTGAGCCACGTTTGGCTGAAAAGTGGGAGCGTATTGACGATAACACGATGCGTTTTCATTTGCGTAAAGGTGTGAAATTCCACAGCGGTAATGAGCTTTCTACAAAAGATGTCGCTTTTACCTTTAAGCGTTTACAGGAGTCGCCAGACTTTAAAGGTGTATTTGCTCCGTTTAAGGCACTTAATGTCATTGATGATCATACTTTCGATCTAGTCACTGCTGAGCCATTTCCTCTGATTCTTAATAACATGACTTACCTTTTCCCTATGGATAGTGCATTTTTCTCAGGGGAAGATGCGAATGGTAAGCCAAAGGATTTGCTAGTAAAGCATGGTGACTCTTTTGCATCACGCACCATTTCTGGTACGGGCCCATATACTGTTTCTTATCGTGAGCAGGGTGTTAAAGTTGAGTTTACTCGTAATGCAGGTTACTGGGATAAAAACTCTCCGGGTAACGTTGATAAGATTGTTTTCACACCGATCAAAGAAGCGCCTACTCGTGTAGCGGCCCTACTTGCCGGCGATGTGGACTTTATTGCTCCGGTCCCACCGACAGATCACAAGCGCATTAAAAGCAGTGATAATGTTGAATTGGTAACGATGGGTGGCACGCGAATCATTACATTCCAGATGAACCAGGAACGTAATGAGGTTTTTAAGGATAAACGAGTACGCCAAGCGATTAACTATGCGATAAACCAAGAAGGTATCGTTAAGAAAATCATGAAAGGTTTTGCTACTCCTGGTGCACAGTTCTCTCCAAAAGGATATTTAGGTCATAACCCGGCACTAACGCCACGCTATGATTTGAAGAAAGCCAAAGAACTAATGAAAGAAGCCGGATACAGCCAAGGTTTCACAGTCACAATGATGGCACCGAATAACCGTTATGTGAACGACGAAAAAATCGCTCAGGCAGTGGTTTCTATGTTGGCAAAAATCAAAATAAAAGTTGATTTGAAAACTATGCCAAAAGCTCAATATTGGCCAGCATTTGATGAACGTGCGGCTGATATGATGATGATTGGTTGGCATTCAGATACAGAAGATACTAACAACTTCTTTGAGTTTTTATCAGCATGTGCCAATAAAGACACCGGTGCTGGCCAATACAACAGTGGTAACTACTGTAACCCTGCTGTTGATGCCATGATGTCTGAATCTAATACAATTACTGATCCAGAAAAGCGTGCAAGTATTATGCAAGCAATGGAAAAAGCAGTGTATGACGATGCTGCATTTGTCCCGCTTCATTGGCAGAACCTAAGCTGGGGTGCGCGTAAAGGTGTTGAAATTGCACCGATTGTTAACGGTATGAACTTTCCATATATCGGTGACCTTATTATCAAAGAGTAACCCTCTTTGAATTAAGCCTCGCGTTTTGTAATGCCTGGATACGTCATTATGTATTCAGGTATTACACATAGCCTTTGGGGAGCAGCGCTCCCCACCTAGAATAAAAAGCAGATAACCCCTGGCTTTGTGAACTACATCGCCAAACCCTAAGGCTGATAATCATGATTGCGTTTTTTGTAAAACGATTTTTTCAAGCGGTTGTTGTGATGTTTGTCATCAGCCTTATTAGTTTCTCTATTCAGGATAACTTAGGTGATCCTTTAAGAGAGCTGGTAGGGCAAGCAGTATCAGAGGAGGAGCGTCAGGCATTGCGTGAAGAGATGGGGTTAAATGATCCGTTTCTTGTGCAATATGTGCGTTTTGCCAAAAAAGCAGTGCAGGGTGACCTTGGTAATTCCTACTTTTTCAAAAAACCTGCTTTTGAAGTGATTATGAAAAAATTGCCAGCAACATTGGAGCTGGTGTTCGGCGCAACCATTATTATCGTCCTTTTCTCGGTACCTATCGGTGTTTACTCGGCGATTAATCCTCAGAGTTGGTTCTCAAAAACGGTGATGGGGTTAAGTATTGTCGGTATATCTATACCGGTATTTTTAACGGCCATAGGGCTTATTTATTTGTTTGCTATCGAGTTGGGTTGGTTGCCCTCCTATGGGCGCGGTGACACGACGAATGTCATGGGCTTTTGGGAAACAGGCTTGCTATCGGCAGATGGGTTAAAACACCTGATACTCCCAAGCTTTACATTGGCATCCATTATGTTGCCGCTATTTATCCGTTTGATTCGCGCTGAAATGATGGAAGTCCTGCAATCTGAGTATGTGAAATTTGCATGGGCAAAAGGTATATCTCCTCGACGTATTTATTTTTTACATGCACTTAAAAATACTATGTTACCAGTGATTACTGTGGGTGGTGTGCAGATAGGCACAATGGTGGCTTACACCATTTTGACCGAAACCGTATTCCAATGGCCAGGTATGGGTTTTCTGTTTCTTGAAGCGGTGAACCGGGTCGATACACCACTGATTGTGGCTTATTTGATCGTGGTGGGTGCAATATTTGTTGTTACCAATACCTTAGTTGATCTGATCTATGGGCTAGTTAATCCTACAGTAAATCTGGCAGGTAAAAAATAATGGCTGAATCTACTCAAAATATGGAACAGCATCCTACGGCTTTACAGCGCTTTAAAGCATCGCATTTTTGGCATAGCTTTAAAATTGATCGGGTTGCACAATTTAGTTTTTTGATTTTTTTGACGTACGCAATACTGGCTATTTCAGCATCGTTTATCGCACCGTTTGATCCGTATGATGCCTCTCAAATCGATATTATGAACTCTGAAATCCCGCCTAGTTGGCAGGAGGAGGGAGAAGAAGATTTCATTTTGGGAACCGACGCGCAAGGGCGCGATATGCTTTCGACGATTCTTTATGGAACACGCGTATCCTTGATGATCGGACTTTGTGCAGTGGCATTGCAGGCACTGTTGGGTATCGTTATTGGGTTGACCGCAGGTTATATCGGAGGGCGAGTTGATAGCTTTCTGATGCGTATAGCGGATATTCAATTATCATTCTCTACATTAATGGTCGCTATTATTGTATTAGCAGTGTTTCAAGCAACCTTTGGAACTGAGTTGTACCAACAACTAGCTATGATTATGTTGATCCTGGTGATAGGTATTGCTGAGTGGCCGCAGTATGCGCGTACGATTCGTGCCTCTGTGCTGGCTGAGAAAAAGAAAGAATATGTTGATGCTGCCAGAGTCATGGGGTTTGGGCGACTGAGAATTATGTTCCGTCATATTTTACCAAACACGTTATCGCCTATTCTTGTTATCTCCACAGTACAGATTGCGAATGCAATTATATCCGAAGCGTCCCTGTCCTTTTTGGGGCTGGGTATGCCGGTTTCACAGCCATCGCTTGGGTCACTTATCTCGAGTGGGTTCGAGTATATTTTTTCTGGTGCATGGTGGATTACGGTTATTCCTGGTGTTGTTCTTATCGTACTGGTGCTAGTCATGAATTTACTCGGTGACTGGATGCGCGATGTTCTTAACCCAAAACTGTATAAGGGGTAACGCATGCCTTTGTTAGAAGTTAACAACTTAGAAGTGTGTTTTGGCCTTCGCAGTGGCGCAGTCAAAGCATTAAGAAATGTCAGCTTTACGCTGGAACGCGGTGAGCGTCTTGGCATAGTGGGTGAATCCGGAGCAGGTAAGTCGGTATTGGGGTTTTCAATTATTAACCTATTATCGCGCCCAGGTCGGATTTCATCAGGAAACGTTCATTTTGAAGGGTATGATCTAGCTCACTTAGCGCCTGAAGAGTTGAGGTCGATTCGGGGCAATCGTATATCGATGATTTTCCAAGACCCGATGATGACTTTAAACCCTGTGTTGACTATTGGTACGCAGATGGTGGAGTGTTTATTAGCGCATCGTAAAATTTCTGTAGTTGATGCTAAACGCATCGCGTTAAAAAAATTGCAACAAGTACAGATACCTTCACCGGAAAAACGTTTAGATCAATATCCGCATGAGCTATCTGGCGGTATGCGCCAACGTATTGTTATTGCAATCGGTTTGTTACTTGACCCAGATATTATTATTGCGGATGAACCTACAACTGCACTGGATGTAACGATTCAAGCTGAGATAATGGATCTGATGCTCAACCTTTGTGAGCAAAATAATGTTGCACTGATTCTGATTACTCATGATTTAGGTGTTGTTTCACAGGTAACGCAGCGCATGTTGGTTATGTATGCAGGGCGTATTATTGAACAAGGTCCGACTAAAGAAGTCATTAACGATGCACAGCACCCTTATACTCAAGGGTTAATGAATGCTTTGCCTCAGATGGCAATTCCGGGTCAGAAACTCAATCAAATTAAAGGGACTATGCCGCCTTTACAGCGTATACCTAAGGGGTGTTCGTTTAATCCACGTTGTGAATATGTCATGGATATATGCGAACAGAAACTGCCGTCTTTCACTGAGTCGGGTAACTGTCAGGTTGCTTGTCATATGGTGGCTGAATCAAAGCAAGATGAATTGCTGGGTAATGAGGTATGAAGATGGCAGAACAAAATGATTCGCTCGTACAGGTACGAGATCTGTATAAACGCTTTTCTATCTCTGGTGACTTTCTTGATCAGTTGCAATTTAAAGGCGGTAAAATCACTCGACATCAAGAGTATGTGCATGCCATTAATGGTGTGTCTTTGGATGTTATGCCGGGTGAAGCGCTATGTGTGGTAGGTGAATCTGGTTGTGGTAAATCAACCGTTGCTAGAACGGTAATGGGGCTGTTAACGCCAACCGCTGGGCAGATCTCTTATCGCGGTGAGCGCATTGATAATTTAAGCGATAAGCAGATGTTGCCTTATCGTAAAAAAATGCAGATGATTTTTCAGAATCCTTATGCATCTTTGAATCCTCGTATGACCATTATGGAAACGTTGCAAGAGCCCATTCGTTTTCATAATCCATCGATGACGTTAACTGAGGTTAAAGACAAAATTGCAGAAGTGATGTTGTCGGTCGGAGTCGACCCTAGTTGGGGTGAACGATATTCACATGAGTTTTCTGGAGGGCAGAGGCAGCGCATCAGTATTGCACGTGCGTTAGCCGTCGATCCCGAGTTTATTGTTGCAGATGAGCCTATTTCAGCTCTGGATGTTTCAATTCAGGCGCAAGTCCTTAACCTGATGATGGACGCGCAAGAGCAACGAAATTTAACGTATCTGTTTATTACACATGATCTATCCGTTGTAGAGCATTTTGGTACACGTGTAGCTGTTATGTACTTGGGTACCTTGTGTGAACTTGCACCAACTAAACAGCTGTTTTCGAGCCCTCGTCATCCTTATACACAGGCGCTGATGTCCGCTATTCCTCGTTTAGAAGATGATAGACCTGACTACATCAAGCTGAGCGGTGAAGTACCAACGCCCGTTAACCTACCTTCTGGTTGCGTGTTTCATGGCCGTTGCCCTCATGCTAACGAGCGCTGTAAGCAAGAGATTCCTGTGCTAACTCTTCTCGACGATGGTACTCAGGTTGCCTGTCACGGTGTTGAAGAGAATCGCCTGTAGCTTAAAGTTTATAGCTTAGGTCTATATAGTTTAGGCCTATCGTTTAGACATAGTTACTTCTCAATTTACGTAGCTCTTTTTATATGGGTATTAGCATGCTTAAAATCAGTAGTCAGTTTGATGCGGGCAACATTGAGGTTGTTGAATCTTCTTCGGTACAAAATATTCAACTAAAGATTCGTAAAGACCAAAGCTCAGACTTTTTTCAATGGTTTTATTTTCGTGTTCAAGGTGCTGCCTGTGACGCGCTGAGTATGCGCTTTCTGAATGCTGAGGATGCTGCTTATCCAGATGGTTGGGAAGACTATAAAGCAGTCGCTTCTTATGATCGGCAAGAGTGGTTTCGGGTGCCGACACGTTATAATAATGGTGAACTTATTATTGAGCATACACCTGAACAGAGCAGTATTTATTATGCTTATTTTGCGCCGTACAGCTTTGAACAGCATCTGGATTTAGTCGCAGCTGTTCAGCAATCTGAGCTATGTGAAGTTCAAGATATCGGTAGTACAGTAGATGGTAGGGATATTAACTTGCTGCGTATTGCTACTGATGATATCCCAGTAGCAAGTCAGATTAATGTCTGGGTAACGGCGCGTCAGCATCCTGGAGAAACCATGGCAGAATGGTTTATTGAAGGGATGCTAGAGAGACTTCTTGATGAAGAAGATCCGTTGGCAAGCTCGCTTTTGGAATCCTGCGTGTTTTGGGTTGTCCCCAATATGAACCCTGATGGCTCGGTCCGTGGGCACCTTCGTACCAATGCTGTTGGCACTAACCTTAATCGAGAATGGCAGACACCGACATTAGATAAAAGCCCTGAAGTGTTATATGTCAGAGATCAGATGATGGCGAATGGTGTAGATCTGTTCCTTGATATCCATGGTGATGAAGCGTTACCGTGTAACTTCATTGCCGGGCAGGCAGGTGCACCAGATGTAACAGATAAGGTATTGGCTGAAGAAGAGCAGTTCAAAGAAGACTTACGTCGTGTTAATCCTGACTTTCAGCTAGAAAGAGGGTATGAACCAGGTAAGTTTGGACCAGAAACGTTGACCGTAGGTTCGTTTTGGGTAGGAGACCATTTTAAGTGTCCCGCCATGACCCTAGAGATGCCGTTTAAAGATCATGATGAGCGTCCTGATCCTGTTTATGGTTGGTCTCCAGAGCGCTCACGAAAACTTGGGGCATCTATACTGAATCCAATTAAAGATTGGTTGTTGGCTCGCTAATTATTTCAGTTGTAGAGGCTTATATGGGATTTATAGCGTGCGGAGTACATAGCGTATGGAGTTAAGGTGGCTGGATGACTTTATCGCCTTGGCTCGCACTCGTCATTTCTCTCGGGCAGCGGAAGAACGCAATGTCACTCAGCCTACGTTGAGTCGCCGTATAAAGTTGCTTGAAGATGAGATGGGGGTGACGCTGATCGACCGAAATACTCTGCCGTTGAGTCTCACGCCTGCCGGTGAGGTTTTTCTTTCGGGGGCAGAGAATATGTCGCGCATAGCGCGTGATACGAAATCTCAATGTCGTGAAATTCGTAAACAAGTCGAAAGTCGTTTGCGTTTTGCCACCACGCAAACACTCTACCTACTGTTTTATAGGAACTGGCTGATGCCAGCTTCTGAGCGACATAGTATTCCCATTGATCTAAATCTTAACTCAACATCGTGGGCTGCTAGTGATTTTGTTGCGGCGTTAACACAAGGCCAGTGCGATTTGGTGTTGTGCTACTGGCACCCCTTGATAAATTTTATTCAAGAGTTAGAAGGCCCAGAGTTTGAATACTTAGTGGTATGCGAAGAAGAATTAGTTCCAGTGACCGCGTTAGATGACGATAACCAACCGCTCTTTCAGTTGCCGGGGAATTCGCGTAATCCTCTTCCCTATATTAGTTATCACGCGAGTTCATTCTTAAGGCCGTTAGTGGATCACTCTTTGCAGAAAGTCGAGACGCCTCCTCACCTCGTTACTATCAATGAGAATATGCACTCAGTGAGCGTAAAAGCGATGATTAAAGAAGGGTTTGGCGTGGGCTGGTTACCAAAG
The DNA here is from genome assembly GCF_016744175.1 of Neptunomonas sp. Lineage (GTDB taxonomy): Bacteria > Pseudomonadota > Gammaproteobacteria > Pseudomonadales > Balneatricaceae > Neptunomonas. Next base: position 7,926 of record NZ_JADGEV010000005.1, read on the forward strand.
CGCTTAGTGAGCGAGAGCCTTACCTATAATAGCCTCTCACTGGCGGGTGAAGAGCAGTGGAATATACCCCTACAAATTCGTTTATATCGCCTGAAAGATAGCCACCGTGCAACTTTAGAACCTTTTTGGGAAAAAATGCGCAAAGAACTACAAACTGACGGACTTATAGAGATGCAGGCTTAATTATGGAAGCACTATTTAGAGACCACTTAGCCACCCTTCAGCAGCGTTGCATTGCTTTATTTGAGCGAGAGCAACTTGATGCGATGCTCATTCATTCTGGAAGTACTAAGAACTACTTTCTTGATGATTATGCGCCAGCATTTAAGCCGAATCCGCATTTTGTACAATGGATGCCATTTCTTACAGAGCATCCAGAATGTTTTTTGCTTATAAAACCAGGTGATAAACCGAGTTTATATATCTATTCACCTGATGATTTTTGGCATATGACAACGACAGAGCCCGCCGAGTTCTGGAGTGAGCTTTACGATGTGCATTTATTTACAGATAAAGAGGCTCAACTTAAGCGGCTAAGTGTTAGCGGCGATGTTGCATTGATCTCTGAGAATATTATTGAGCTTTTACAGTTAAAAGTGAAGCATAACCCTGAGGCATTGATGCATGCATTACACTACCAGCGTGCAGAAAAAACGGCGTGGGAGCAACGTTGCATTCGTGAGGCTAATCGTATTGCGATTAAAGGCCATCGTTTCACTCGTCGAGGCTTTTATGAGGGATTGAGTGAGTATGAATTGCATCAAGGTTACTTGAGCGCCACGACTCATCTTGAGCGTGAGTTGCCATACAGTAATATTGTTGGCCTTAATGAGCATGCTGCTGTACTACATTATCAGCATAAGGATCGCATAGCGCCTCAGTACCACCATACTTTATTAGTTGATGCCGGTGCTGTATGTCATGGTTATGTCGCGGATATTACACGTACAGTCAGTCAGGGGAATCAGGATTTTCAGGCTCTGTTGGCGGCGATGGATGAAGCGCAATTAGCGTTGGTTGAAATGATTAAGCCAGGTTTGTCATTTATTGCGCTTCACGAAAATATGCATCAAAAATTGTTTTCTATATTGTCTAATGCAGGAATCATTAAGCGTGAAGCGGTGCTCAGTCCTCTAGAGAGGTTATCGATAACGCGTACTTTTTATCCACATGGCTTAGGGCATTTATTGGGTATACAGGTACATGATATTGGTGGGTGGCAGCAAGATAGCAAAGGCTTAGTAGAAGCACCACCGGAGCAGCATCCATTCCTACGTTTAACACGCACCTTGACAGAAAATATGGTTGTTACCGTTGAGCCCGGTTTATATTTTATTCCGTTATTACTGGATCGTTTAAAATCAACGTCGCTTGCGAGTCATATAAACTGGGCATTAGTAAACGAGCTTACCCCGTGGGGTGGTATTCGTATTGAAGATAACGTGTGCGTAACACCCACAGGCGTTGAAAATTATACGCGTGATGCCTTTAATGGTCTGAATTAGTGGACTATCTACAGAGCAGGACTTTTGTTGCTTGTTTAAAGCTGGTAATTTGTGAACAGTGTTTTTAAATAAGGCAAAAAGTCCTGATGAGTCATGATAATAACGATCTACAGGTACCCGATTTAGGGCCTGCCGACCGTAGTCCTGCACCACTAAAAGTTGACCAATCTGAAAAGAAAACTCATACAGAGTTGTCTGCTACTGAAAGTAATGATGGTGGCTGGACGACGACATTGATTTTAGTGTTATTGACTACCGCTTGCAGTGGTTTGGGGTATGTCGGGTTTGGTATGCAGCAAACAATTGTTCAGCAGCAACAGTCGTTGAACAGTGCGTCTGAACGTCTTAATGAGTTGGAAAAATTGCTCAATGTTGCTAATGATAGTGCCGTACAGACGGGGCAAACATTGGAGCAACAATTAGGTGCAGTAAATCAAGATGCAGCTGCAAAATACACACACTACGACTCTGAAATCGCTAAGTTATGGGATGTTGCCAATAAGCGGAATAAAGCAGGCATTGAGTCGTTAACAGTGAGTCTTAAAAGTTTGTCCGCTCGTGTCGATAAATCAGAAAGTGCGGGTAATGAGCTGATTACACATCAGCAGGCACAAGCAAAACAATTCACGAGTCTTGCTAAAGACGTTGCTCAAATTAGTTTATTAACCTCTAAAGTGGATGCTGTTGATGAGCAGCTGAGCGCGCTGATGAAAGTGAATAGTCAACTTTCAAAAGATCAATCCGCAATAAGCAAAAAACAAGCGCAGTTCAAAACTAGCAATGCTCAAAATATTGCAGTATCAAAGAAAAATATTACATCGTTAAAGCAGACCTTGGCCACGTTACAGACACAAATTGCTGTTGTTGAGGAGGCTTTAAGTGAAGAGCAATCAAACCAGCTATCTTCTATTAAAAAGCTAACCCGTCGGATAAGTGATGTAGAAAAAAGGCCACGTAGCTCGGGTAGCAATGTTGAATCTAGGGTACGAGTGAATGAGCAGGCGATCAGTGCGATAGATGGTACGCGCCGTCAAATAAATAGAGATATGATGTCGCTTCAACGAAAAGTAAATGCGTTGAGTGTTCGTATGAATAAGCTATAAATTTTCATACGCTTTTATAAATACTTTGTTATTAGGAAATGCGCAATGTTAAAAGTGTATGGTAGTACTCTATCTCGTGCGGGCATGGTTATGGTTGCACTCGAAACGCTCGGGTTAGAATATGAACTGGTTAATATAGGCACACGTAGTGATGCTTCTCAGGCGCCTGAATATCGACAGATAAACCCAACGGGCAAGGTGCCTACTTTACAAGACGGAGATTTTTTCCTGTTTGAAACGCAGGCTATTTTGTATTACTTGGTAAGAAAATATGGCAAAGGGCGTCTATGGGCGAACACGCCAGAAGCCGAAGCGGATATTTTACGGTGGTCCTTGTTTACGAGCAATCAACTGGAGTCTGCCGCACTTGATATGTTGCTGCAGTTTAAAGGTGTTCTTAATGATCAGGATGCATGTGATAAAGCGAGGGCAACTTTGCAGCGTTTTTTGCCTGTTTTAGAGGCTCAACTAGAAGGAAAAGAGTACCTAGTGGGGGATAAAACGATTGCTGATATCCATGGCGCTATGGTTTTAAGTTGGCCAAAACTTGCTGGTTTTGATTACACGTCTTACCCCAATGTTACTGCTTGGGTGCGTAGAATTTTATCATCTCCTGAGAATAAAAAAGTAGCTGCTTTAGCGCGACCTTGAGCAAGAAAACGAGTGGGTGCTTTATAGTGACGGCTCCCAATGAGAGTTTTAGAGAGAATATCTAAAGAATAACGCTAAAGAAGAGTGTAAAAAATTTGCGCAATTTAGAGCGGCAAGGCAAAATACTCGATCTTGAAATAGCAAAGGTTGTAAACACGAACCCATGAGGATTCGAACGTTTTTTGCCCTACGGTTGCATGACTCCGTCGTAAGGCAGTTGGCTGATCATGCCGACAGTTTGTGTGAATATGATCGCAAACTTGAAGTAGATTGGGTTGATTCAGACCAATATCATTTAACCCTTTGTTTTCTTGGTGATACGGCCCTAGACCAAGTTGATTTGTTAGAAGAACTAACAAAGCAACAGTTGAAGGATGAGTTGTCATTTCAGGTTTGCTTGGAAAAAGTTAACTATTACGAAATAAGTAAGGAGCTTTCATTAATAGCGGCACTGCCTTCAGAGAACAAAGCATTACGTTCTTTACAAAAATGTGTGGCTAAAATTGTGAAAGCGGCTGGCATAAAGTGTGACTTGGCTGATTTTAAACCGCATATCACATTAGGAAAGCTGCCTAACCAAAATGAGCTTAAGCACCCTACACAGTGGCCAGATTTAAACTTATATAGCTTGGCTGACTCAGTGGTTTTACTGCAAAGTAAGCCTGGTGAGCACGGTTCTGTTTATACACCGTTGTTTGAAATCGACCTGCAAGATCTTGCCTGATTTTTATGTAAATAAAATGTTAGGCAAGGAGATCAATAACCCTCAAGCATGAAACGAGTAAGTATTAAGTATGCGAAGCCCAGAATTATTGTCTCCTGCGGGAACATTAAAAAACATGAAATATGCATTTGCCTATGGGGCAGATGCTGTTTATGCCGGACAGCCTCGATATAGTCTGCGGGTACGCAATAATGACTTTACTATGGCGAATCTTGCTGAGGGTATTGATTACGCTCACCAGTTGAACAAAAAGTTTTTTTTGGCCAGTAACATATTGCCTCATAACAGCAAGCTAACTACTTATATCGATGATCTTCGTCCAGTTATTGCTATGGGACCCGATGCCATTATTATGTCGGACCCAGGTTTAATCATGCTGGTGAAAGAAAACTTTCCAGACATCCCGATTCACTTGTCAGTACAAGCGAACACGATGAACTGGGCTGCCGTTAAATTTTGGCACCAGGCAGGTATTGAACGAGTAATACTGTCGCGTGAGTTATCGTTAGACGAAATTGCTGAAATTCGTCAGCGTTGTCCTGAAATGGAAATCGAAGTTTTCGTACATGGCGCGTTGTGTATCGCTTATTCTGGCCGTTGTTTGCTTTCTGGCTATATTAATAAGCGCGATCCTAATCAGGGCACTTGCACCAATACATGCCGTTGGAAGTACGATGCTCATGAAGCTAAGCAGGATGATTCGGGTGATATCATCCCCGTGCAGTCTTTTGATCCTGTACAAGAGAAACGCCCGCCAGCTTTAGGTGAAGGCGAGCATACAGATAAAATTTTCTTGCTGCAGGAAGAGACTCGTCCGGGTGAATATATGCCTGCTTTTGAAGATGAGCACGGCACCTACATCATGAACTCAAAAGACCTGCGCGCGATTCAGCATGTGCATAAATTAGCAGAAATGGGTGTAGACTCGCTAAAAATTGAAGGGCGCACTAAGTCGCATTATTATGCAGCGCGCACCGCTCAAACATATCGTAAAGCGATTGACGATGCTGTTGCAGGGCGACCGTTTGATATGGGTTTAATGGATGAGTTGGAAAACTTAGCAAGCCGTGGCTTTACGGAAGGTTTTTATCGTCGTCATGTTCATGATGAATATCAAAACTATGAAACAGGGCACTCTATCGGCGTGCATCAGCAGTTTGTTGGTGAAGTGTCGAACTACGATGCAGAGTCGGGCATGATGACCGTTGAAGTGAAAAATCATTTTAAGCAAGGAGATACGCTTGAGCTGATGACACCTACGGGTAATCGAAAGTTCACCTTGGGTACTATGATCAACAAACGTGGTGAATCTGTGGATGTTGCGCCAGGTTCTGGTCATGTAATGCAGATACCAATGGAATTCGAAGCGGGTATTGATATGAGCTATGCTTTATTGATGCGCGATTTGCCAAATGCACCAGGTGCTGCGTAAACACAAATAATCACTGATCTATTAAAGGTGCTCAAGGGCGCCTTTTTTAACGGCTTATGACTCATATTAGAAAAGACAAATATAAATTCAGTCAGGCATTACGGCCTTTTTCATTTGCCGTAGCATTAATCGCTTGCGGTGCTGGCGTGTCGCTTGCATTGGCTGATGGTGGGCAGAACCTATCCAGTATCTTATTAGTGCTATTGGGTGGGGTTTTGTTACAAGCTGGCGTAAACCTGATTAACGACTATTCGGATATCAGTGACCGCTATCATTTAAGTATTGATCAAGTAGCGGCGATAAAACAAAATTTTCGAGTGGGCTTGTACTGCCTTGGGGTAGCTGCCTTGATTGGCTTATGGTTTGTCTATCAAGTTGGCTTAGATTTCTTATATTTATGCTTAGTTGGCTTGGTAGGCGCTCTGGGCTACACATTGCGGCCTGTTAACTATAAAACTAGAGGGCTGGGTGTCGTCTTGGTGTTTTGGTTGATGGGAGTGCTAATGGTGGTTGGCAGCTATTTAGCGGTTATGGGACAATGGAACTCTTCCATTATTCTCTTAAGTATTCCTATTAGCTTGTTGGTGTCTCTATTACTGTTAAGTAATGAGTTAAGAGATTTTGAGGCCGATAAGCAAGCCAATATACAAACATTAGTTGTGCGTATTGGATACTCAGCAGGCAGCTTAATTTATAAGATGATTATTGTCTGTGTAGCGTTAAGTGTAGTGCTGCTAGCGTGGTGGTTTAATCATGCTTGGTTATTATCTGGGCTACTTGCATTCATTTTCTTACCAAAGCTGCTCTCTTTACTTAAAGCCGATGCTCCAGAGCGAGTGGCATTAACGAAGGGTAGTGGGCGCTTTTTGATGGCCTTTGGGGTACTTTATAATCTCTCATTACTTTTATTAGGCGTAACGGCCTAATAAAAGTAATGTGCCTTTGTGTTTATTCGCTCGTTTGAATCAGCATATGAACGGTTGTTGTAGCAATGGCTTCTAGGTCATCGCGGTTTACATAGATGCCATCGTTAAACAGCCTACAAAGTCCGTGCAATGCGGCCCAGCTAGCCTGTGCGATGCGAAGAGTTGGCTCTTCTTGATTAAATAAATTCTTTTCTTTGAGTTCGTCTATCCACTCTACCCAAATTCTGAAGCTGCTTTTTGATATCACCTTTAATGAATCTGTGGGTGTTCCTGTCTTCCATATTTCACGACCAAACATGAGGTCGTAGGTTTCTGGCTGCTCATTGGCAAAGCGAATATAGGCTAAAACGTATTGCTCAAATAAAGCCGCTGGCGCAAGTGAAGGATATTGGGCAGGAATTTTCTTTACCGCTTGATCTTGCAGTAAAAAACCTTGCTCAGCGATAGCGCATAGTAATTCGTTTTTATCTTTAAAGTGATGATAAGGGGCGGTTCGGGAGACACCGACTTGGTCTGCAAGCTTTCGTATAGAAAGAGTTTCAACGCCACCTTCGCGAATAATCATAGTAGCTGCGTCTAGTAGTGTTTTACGAAGATCGCCGTGGTGGTAAGACTTTTTACTTTTCATCATGGGGCGAAATTTACCAAGCAATCTTGACACTGTCAAAATAGAATATTATCTTGACGGTGTCTAGATTAAAAAATGATAAAGGAATTCTGATGAGCTACCAAACCTTTGATCTGATGGTAAATGATAAAATTGCACACCTGCAGTTGAATCGGCCAGAGGCATATAACTCCATGAGTCGGGAGTTTTGGCGCGAATTTCCAGAAGCAATAAGAAATTTGGATGAAACGGCAGAAGCACGTGTGTTGGTCATTTCATCTAGTGGTAAGCATTTTTGCGCAGGAATGGATCTAGAGGTTTTTACTCAACCAGATCCTGACATGTTTCAAGGAGAAGCAGGGCGACGCGCAGAAGCGATGCGTCGTTTAGTGCAGCAATTACAAGCCTGTTTTTCTGTGTTGGAAGATGTGCGCATGCCAGTACTCACTGCTATCCAAGGTGGTTGCATAGGTGGTGCTTTAGATTTGGTGTGTGCAAGTGATATGCGTTATTGCACCAAAGATGCCTTCTTCACTGTAAAAGAGACGGAGATCGGTATGACGGCCGATTTAGGTACGCTGCAACGTTTGCCGCAGCTCCTTGCGCCAGGTTTAGCACGTGAACTTGCCTATACTGGCCGGAAAATGTTGGCAGCAGAAGCTGTTGCCTCAGGCTTTGTAAATGAAGTGTATGACGATCAAGATCAAATGCTCAGCGGTGTTATGCAAATTGCTGAGCTGATTTCACAAAGGTCGCCGTTAGCGGTAACCGGTTGTAAGCAGATGATTAATTATGCGCGTGATCACAGTACAGCTGATAGTTTGAGTTATATGGCTACGTGGCAGGCCGGTATGTTTCAACCCGCCGACATGATGCAAACGTTTGCGGCAAAAATGTCAGGTAAGCAACCTGATTTTGAAGGGCTACGACCCATAAAAGCTGCCTTCACAGAATAAGAAAACAAAAATAAAATGACAGTATCAACAGAGAGAGCCGACATGAGCCATTCACACTATCCGAATTTACTAGCACCGCTGGACCTAGGGTTTACCATATTAAAGAACCGCGTGTTGATGGGGTCTATGCACTTAGGGCTGGAAGAAGCGCCAAATGGTTTTGAGCGTATGGCTGCATTTTATGCAGAGCGTGCGCGTGGTGGGGTAGCCATGATAGTGACAGGAGGCATCGGCCCTAATTCTGAAGGTGCTGTGCATTCAGCTGCCGCGTTAATGGCGACGCCAGAAGATGTTGCGCATCATCGTATTGTGACGGATGCAGTGCATGCTGAAGATAGCAAAATTTGTATGCAAATCCTGCATACAGGTCGCTATGCCTACAACCCTAAGCTGGTGGCTCCATCGGCTGTACAAGCGCCGATTAATCCGTTCCCGCCGCACCCGCTCACGCAAGATGAGATAGAACAGCAGATTCAGGACTTTGTGAATTGTGCATCGCTAGCCAAAGAGGCTGGATACGATGGTGTCGAAATCATGGGTTCAGAAGGTTACCTGCTCAACCAATTTATCGTTTCGCGTACCAATAAGCGTGATGACGAATGGGGCGGTGAATACGAGCAGCGTATTCGCTTTCCGGTAGAGGTTGTTCGCCGTGTACGTGAGGCGGTAGGGACAGATTTTATCATTATCTACCGCTTATCTATGCTTGATCTGGTTGAGGGTGGAAGCTCGCAAGAAGAAGTTGTTCAGTTGGGCAAAGCGATAGAAAATGCCGGTGTCACTATCATCAACACAGGTGTTGGTTGGCATGAGGCGCGAATCCCGACGATTGCCACTAAGGTGCCGCGCGCAGCGTTTACTTGGGTCACGGCTGAAATACGCAAAGCTTTGTCGGTACCCGTGATTACCTCTAACCGTATTAATACACCCGATGTAGCTGAAGATGTGCTGGCACGCGGTGATGCCGATATAGTCTCGATGGCGCGCCCGTTTTTGGCAGACCCTGAATTTGTACTAAAGTCGGCTGAAAACCGTGCAGATGAAATCAATACCTGTATTGGTTGTAATCAAGCATGTTTAGACCACATTTTTGTGGGTAAGTTAACGAGTTGCTTGGTCAACCCGCGAGCGTGTCACGAAACAGAGTTAGTGATCGAGATGGCCGCTAAGAGCAAGAAGATAGCCGTTGTAGGGGCTGGCCCAGCAGGTTTAGCATTTGCTACCACCGCCGCTAAAAGAGGCCACCAAGTCACATTATTTGATGCCGCGAGTGCAGTGGGCGGGCAGTTTAATATTGCTAAGCGCATCCCGGGTAAAGAAGAGTTTTATGAAACCATCCGCTACTTTGCTAAGCAGATAGAACTGAGCGGTGTTAATTTGCAGCTAAACACACGTGTGACAGCCGAGGTGCTTGATAATAGCGACTTTAATGAAGTCGTTATTGCCACCGGTATTACACCGCGCTTACCCGAGATTGACGGCATCACTCACCCCAAAGTGCTGAATTATCTAGATGTAATGAACAGTACCGACTTGAGTAGCGATGTGGGGCATAAAGTCGCTGTGATTGGTGCTGGTGGTATCGGCTTTGATATCAGTGAAGCCTTGGTGCACCAAGGCGTGTCGACCAGCCAGAATATCCCTGCTTTTATGAAGCAGTGGGGTGTTGATATGAGTATGTCTGCTCGTGGTGGAGTGGAGCAGGTTAAGCAAAACTTTGCACCGGCCGCGCGAGAAGTCACCTTGTTGCAACGTAAAAAGACTAAAGTAGGCGCAGGCCTAGGTAAAACCACCGGTTGGATTCACCGCGCTGATTTGGTGAACAAAGGCGTGAAAATGCTCAACAACTGCGAATATCAAAAAATTGACGATCAAGGCCTCCACATATTAGTGAAAGGTGAACCGCAACTGCTGGCTGTGGATAACGTTATTATCTGTGCAGGCCAAGATCCATGCCGTGAACTGGCAGACCAAATTAAAACCAAAACTGTTCATTTGATTGGTGGAGCTGATGTCGCAGCCGAGCTGGACGCAAAGCGTGCCATTGATCAAGGAACAAGACTAGCGGCTAAAATGTAGAGATTAGTATTAGAAACAAGAAATGCCGCTCCACTAATCTGGAACGGCTTTTTATTGTGAATGATGTCGGAAGGTAAAGGCTGCTGCTAAATTTAACGAGTGTGTTGCAACCATCCGCTAAATATACAGACAAAAGCGGACATTCACTGCTAAGTATTGATCTACAGCAATTCTGTCGTTTGATTTCGTCCATTCTCTTTCGCTTGGTACAGTGCTCTATCGGCTCTATCG